>NZ_VNHO01000006.1 GCF_008124715.1 Thermosediminibacter litoriperuensis
AATTTGAATGTCCACAGAATTGATATTTATTATGCTCATCCCTACTCTGCTTGGGAACGGGCCACCAATGAGCGGCACAATGGCCTAATCAGGCGGTTGATTCCTAAGGGAACAGCTATCAAGGAATTATCTTTTTCACAAATCGAACGGGTGCAGAATTGGTGTAATACTCTGCCCAGAAAAATCCTGGGCTACCGGCAACCAGCAGAACTCTTTTTCCGGGAAATAGAGCGACTAACTTACGAACTTCAGCCTTCATGATTGAAAAACCCAACTCATTCGGGTTTCCAAAAAATGTGTCGCATTTAATATTGCAATTTAAGCCGAAAAAAAAGGCCTATTCCTTCAAAAGACCCTGATAATAAGCTTTAACCCCGGATAATATGGCTGTAGCCGCCTTTTCCCTGAATTCGCGCTCCGAAAGTAGCCTCTCTTCCTCGGGGTTGCTCAAGCAAGCTACGTTTACCACGGTGCAGGGGCTGTTGGTCTCCCTCAGGATATAAAGGTCGGCTTCCTTCACGCCGTGGTCCGCCAGGTTCAGAGCGGATATCAGCTCCCTATGGACGCAGAGCGAAAGCCTCCTGCCGTTTTCGTCCCCGGGAAAATAAAATATCTCCGTCCCTCCCATGCTTTCGTCGCTGTAAAAGTTCTGGTGGATGCTCACGGTGATGTCGGCCCTGCTCTCGTTGATTATCTTCACCCTTTCGGGGAGACTTTTGTATTCGTTTTTGTCCCTGGTCATGACCACCCTCGCCCCTTCCTGAACAAGCATTGCCTCTAGGGCTCGAGCTATTTCCAGGTTCACGTAGCCCTCTGAGAGCCCCATAGGTCCGCAGTGGTTGGCTTCTCCTCCCCGGCCGGGGTCGACGGCCACCACCTTGCCGGCAAGGGGTTTTGCTACGGTAGGTTTTTCTACCTCTGACAGCTCCACGCCCGTGAAGTAGAACTTCAGTATCTCGTCAAGGGGGAATCCCAGTAAGGCCATTCCCCTGGCGCCGTACTGGCACATCCCCAATCCGTGGCCGGCTCCCATCACCTCAAAGGTAATACTGGAGACTTTCCAGCTGCAACGGGTGGAAGGCAGATCCAGCAGTTTTTTCACGTCGGCGCCGTCGAACACCATATCGCCTATCCTCACCCTTTTGACCCTGCCGGAAGGGGTACTCTGGACTTTATCCACCAGGCCGGGCACTTCCCTTTTATCGAAGTAATTTTCGTCTAAATTGATACCCAGCCGCTTTTTAAGCTGTCTTATGGAGAAGGTCCTGGTAACCCGCCAGTAGGGGGAGTCCTTGCAGTAATTGCATTCCACCCGCCTGAGGTAGCTTACCCTGTTGCCCCATACGTTTTCGGAATCCTCGGTGTACCCGCCGCACGCGCGGTGGTATACCGCCTCTATGGGGTTGTCGTTATAGGTGAGTATTATCCCGGAAGTATCCTCCACCGCCTTTTTAATCTTTTGCATGTACTCCTCGAATCTGGCCCCCCAGAGCTTCCTGCGGTCATCTTCGTCGAGAAATCCCTGGCAGTGCAGGGGGTCGCTGCACAGGTCGTAATCCGGATATCTGCGGCATCCGGTACCGTCAAAAGCCCTCATCCTCCGCACGGCTATGGTCCTGGCGCATACAGCCTGGGCCTTGAGAGCTTCCGGAGGAAACTCCGCCGGCATGGCGTAGGATACGGCGCCCGCCACGTATTCTTCCATTTCGAGCACCAGATCCCTTTTTTTCTCCACGTCAAATATCCTAACTTTAAGTCCATCGCATCCATCTGTCATATCATCACCATCCCGGATTAATCGTAGGGAGAGCGCGGCAGCCCCTCCCGCAGCTTGCCCCGGGTTCCAATACCGCCTATACCCTTTATACCGGTTATAGTGGCCTCTATCACATCTCTGGCAGAAACTACTTTATCGAACGGTGTAAAGGCCACTTTTTCTATTACAAATACCGGGTCCAGAGCGTGAATGAAAACCCGGTGGGGTGAACTGGCGAAATTTGCGCCGGCTTTTATTAGAGCCTCATAGTGGGACTGGCAGGCGCCGGCGAATATAACCAGGTCATCCAGGGAGGGCTCGTATTTTCTGACTTCCCTGACCGCTTCTATGAAAAACTTGGAATTTCTGTAGGCGTCCACGTTGTTGAAGTCCCTACGGTTTTTTAAAAGGCCGTCGTGTCCGGTTATCACCAGGATATCGGGATTGTACTCCATGACGAGCTGCCTTATCTTCCTGGGCTGATCCTTCTCGGCCAGCTTCACACCGTGGGCCTCGATCCCCAGCTGCCTGTAAGTGGTCAGACATAGCTCCAGGTACTCTTCATCGCCGTCTACATGGAGGACCCTTCCGGGAATATAAAAAAAGCCGTTTTCCTCGGAATTTCCCCGCTTCATCCTGTTTATCTCCACTTCCCTGCGGTAAAAAATCCTCTCCATACACTCGTTGTATTTTCTTATATATTCCTTTTTGTACTCGCGTATTTCCGAAGCAGAAGGAAGTACCAGGTCATCCAGCGGGGCATCGGCAATTACTCTCACGTTTATGCCTCTCAGCAATGCGATACCTTCGTTATCCCTTATCTCCATCACCTTGAAATATATATCCTTGCCGTAAGATATCCGGGCCACCACATCTCCGACTTTTACCCTGGCCATTTGGCACCTCTCCTCACTCAAGCCGCATGAAATCTTTAAGTGTTTAATACATAATATGTTAGCAGAAATGGGTGTGTTAACAACATAAAGGGGTGAAAAAATTGAACATGGCTGTAGTTCCCGCAAAGAACGAGCAGGGCAGGATAGGCAAGGTACTGAATCTCCTCAGCGAAACCGCTGTGGACCGGATAGTCGTGGTACTGAACGGCAGCAGGGATGGAACGCTGAAAGAGATCCGGACCCAAAAACTCTCGAAGGTAGATGTCCTGAGATTCAGGGAACCGCTGGGGTACGACATCCCCAGGGCCGTAGGAGTTTTTTACGCCCTGAAACAGGGAGCTGAATGCGTAATTTTCGTCGACGGCGACATGACCGGCAACCTGCTGCCGGCGGTGAACAGGCTCGTCGACGCCGTTGTCAGCGAAAAAGTAGACCTGGCCATGACAGAGTGCCAGTCAGATATGATCTCGGACAATAAGCTGGCCAGAGAGCTCTATTTATTCCGTAAGCTCTTTAATGAACACCTGGGGATATACCAGAGGGTGGGGGTCGCAATCCCCTCCCACGGACCCTGTGCGGTTTCCAGAAGGCTCATGATAAGCGCAGACATACGGGATTTTGCCGTTCCCCCCGTTATCCTGGCCTTTGCGGTAAAACATCATTTGTGCGTGGAAGCCCCCGTCGCGATGCACAGCAGAGAACTGGGTTCAAAAATGCGGGGGTTTTCACACGCAAAAAAAATCGCCGAGACCATCATCGGCGACATTATCGAGGCTCTGGCTTTTTTCGAAGGCAAGCCCCGGAAGCGTATTTTCCTTCAGAAAGAATATCAGGGCTATAATCCCCGGCGGCGCTTCGACCTGCTGGAAAGATTCATAGCCCTTTACGGCAGAAATCCTGATCGCAGCCCTTCTACTTAGTGTATTTATCCGCAACCTTGGTGGCGCCGAAGGCCTGAGGCTTTATTTTCACCTTGTAACCGCTGCTCATGACCCACCCCACCACCTCGCGGATCAGTTCCTTCGTATCTCCTTTCTGACCTATATCCACGTGGATTTCCACGTCCATGTTGCGGTAGCTGGTCTTTGACAGTTCCTCCTTCAGCAAATTCACCGCTTCCAGGGAGAGGGACGTCTCGGTATATACCTTATGCCGCAGGCTCTTCACCTGGGACATAAACTTCCGCCGGTAATAATACCGGGCGCCCTTCCCCACCCGGTGTACTATAATAGCCGTCACGAAGCATACGTTGTCCCGGGCCTGAGAATCAGTGCCGATAATGAGCTTGTAAGGGGCATTAGGCTCCTCTTCCATAAAGGCAATGATGTCCTTTACTACTTCAGTAATGGGAATCCTTCCTTTTGTAGGGCTGATAAAGTACATCTCAATCCCGTCCTTAACTCTATATATATGTACAAAAGTATATGTACAAAAGCCCCCCACCTTATATATTATATGCTGCCTGAAGCCCCTCGCTGTACACAGTCAGATCAGTCTTCCAGGTTTTTTGATATTTCCCGCGCTAAAGCTGCAAACTCCTGGATGGTCAGCGTTTCAGCCCGGCGGGTGCCGTCGATTCCCGCCCTCCCGAGGGCTTCTTCCACATCACCGGGGGAGAGCCCCAGCCGGCTAATGAGAGAGTTCCGGACGGTCTTTCGCCTTTCGCCGAAGGCAGCCTCCACAACCCTGAAAAACAGCCTTTCGTCTTTAAGGGGTACCACGGGGCCGTCCTTCAGCACCAGCCTTACCACCGCCGAATCCACCTTCGGGGGCGGCAGGAAGGCCGACCTTCCCACATGGCATATCAGGTCCACGCCGGCGTAAAGCTGCGCAGCTATGGAGAGTATGCCGTAGTCCTTACTGCCCGGCGCCGCTGCCAACCGCTGAGCCACTTCCTTCTGTACCATAATAACCGCCATTTTGATCAAATGGCGGTTATTTATTATTTTCATTATGACCGGACTGGTTATATAATAGGGGAGATTGGCCACGACCTTGAACTCACCCTCGAAGTACTCCCGCCTCAGCTGATCCATATCTAATTTTAGCACATCTTCCCGCAATAAACAAATATTTTTATAACTTTTTGTCAATTTTTCGAGCACCGGGATAAGATTCGGATCTTTTTCCACGGCTACCACTTTTTTCGCCCGCCGGCAAAGTTCAAGGGTAAGCACCCCGAGGCCCGGCCCTATCTCCAGGACTTCGTCGCTCTCCTGCAGCCGGGCGGCTTCCAGCATCTTATTTAAAGGAGCCTCGTCCACAAGGAAGTGCTGGCCCAGGCGTTTGCTGGGCCTTATGCCGAACTCCCTCATTATAGCCCTGGTGTTCAATTCTTTTCCCCGTCCTCATCCTCGTAATGCCTCACCCTGAAATCCACACCGAGTTCTTCGGCTATCCTCCGGCATTTTTCCACATCGATCCCCGGCACGTCCACCACCGTCAGTATCACCCTGGGGACGTAGTTCTTGCATTTCCTGGCAAATTCCAGCACGGAGTAATAGGCATCCTCTCCGTAATCCGAATTGCACAGTTCCTGGTACTTTTCGGCGTTTTCCGCATTGAGACTTATGGAAACCACATCGACTAGCCCCTTGAACTGCGGGGTAATATCCTCGCCGTATATTAGGTTGCCCAGGCCGTTAGTATTTATCCTTACCGGCACGTTTGGATAATTTCTTTTGAGGTAACGGGCCACGTCGATGACCACCTGCAGCCGCATGAGCGGTTCTCCGTAACCGCAGAATACCACTTCCCTGTACCCGCTCGGGTCCCCTATAGCTTCGATAATCTCCTTCGTTGTAGGTTCCTTCTCCAGCCACAGGTTGTACCCTTCGATCGCGTCGCCAAACTGCCTTATGCAGAAGGAGCACCTGTTGGGGCACCGGTTGGTGATGTTAAGGTACAGGGAATCTCCTATCGGATAAGCTATCATATCCATTACACCGTCCATTAAGTATGATTTTGATGCAACGCTGTTATTTTAACACAAACGCGTGAAATTGAAAATACGCCGGGGTAGTTTCTCCCCTGCAAAGGAGATTATACCGTTAGAAATTATTTAAAATCAATATTGAAAAGGCTTACCGCATTACGGTGCGTGATTTCTACCACTTCTTCCACCGGGACCCCCCAAATTTCGGCCAGGGCTGCGGCTATATACGGCAACCGGGTGGGATCGTTCCTCCTGCCCCGGAAGGGTTCCGGCGAGAGGTAGGGGCAGTCGGTCTCCAGCAGAATCCTGTCGCGGGGAAGGCCGGCCGCCACCTCTCTCGTCCTCGCGGCGTTTTTGAAGGTCAGGATACCGCCGAAAGAGAAATAAAACCCGAGCGCCAGGAGCTCCGCCGCCGTTTCCGGGCTACCGGAATAACAGTGCATGAGACCCTTTCGCACAGCCGATTTTTTCAAAATTTCCAGGGTGTCGCCATGGGCCTCCCGGCTGTGTACAACCACCGGGAGGCCCAGTTCCCGGGCCAGGGAAAGCTGTTCCTCGAAAACCTTTTTCTGCACATCCCTGGGCGAAAAATTGTAATGGTAATCCAGGCCGATTTCCCCGACGGCTACCACCTTCGGGTCCCGGGCCATCTCCCGCAGGGCCTCCAGGTAACCGGCGGGAACCCCGGAAGCTTCGTGAGGGTGAATGCCCACACAGGCGTATACGAATTCGTATTCCCGGGCGAGCCGCAGGGATAAGCGGCTGCTCTCCAGGTCCGAGCCGGAATTTATGACCGTAATGCCCCGGCTCTTTATTTCTTCCAGCAGTTGGTCCCTGTCACCGTCAAAAGCCTCATCGTCCAGGTGGGCGTGAACGTCGACCAGCATTATATCACCCCTTACTTTACCTTAGCCCCCGGTTCTATGTCGTTTTCCACCGTGACGAGAGTGAGCTTATCCTTCGTCGATGCAGCAAGGAGCATACCCTGGGATTCCACCCCTTTGAGTTTCGCCGGTTTCAGGTTGGCCACTACGACGATCTTTTTTCCCACCAGTTCCTCGGGGCTGTAGTGCTTTGCTATGCCGGCGACTATCTGGCGCTCCTCTTCCCCTATCTTCACCTTGAGTTTGAGGAGCTTGTCGGCACCTTCGATCCTGGCAGCCTCCAGCACCAGCGCCACCCGAAGGTCTATTCGGGCAAACTCGTCTATTGATATCAGGCCGTCCCGGCTGTCATCGCATTTTACGACTGCGGCTTTCTGCTCCACAGCTTTTTCCTCCTTCCCGGATCCGGATTCGGTTTTTACTTCGACCGCATTTTCTATTCTCGGGAAAATTATCCGTTTACCGCCTATCTTCAAGCCTGCCGGCAGACATCCCCATTTGCGGACGCTTTCCCAGGTGAAAAGGCTTTCGTCCGCGATGCCCAGCTGCTGCCTGATTTCCGAGGGCGTATTGGGCATTATCGGGGAAATGTGGACCGATATAATGCGAAGAGCTTCGGCCAGGTTATAGAGGACCGTCGCCAGGCGCTCCCTTTTGCCCGGGTCTTTTGCCAGGGTCCAGGGCGCCGTCTCGTCGATGTACTTGTTGGCCCTCCCGATGAACTTCCAGATCGCTTTTAGAGCTTCGGTGATTTCAAGCCGGCTTATGAGGCTCTCCAGCCTGTCCGGCAGCTCCCCGGCTAAGGCTATGAGTTCATGGTCAGGACCTTCCGGAAGCCCGGGAGCTGGTATATGCCCGCCGCAGAACTTCTCGATCATGGTGACTGTACGGGAAAGCAGATTGCCCAGGTCGTTGGCCAGGTCAGCGTTGTACCTCTCTACGAGGCCCGGTTCTCCCACCGCACCGTCCTGGCCGTAGGGCAGTTCGCGCAGGAGGTAGTAGCGGACCACATCCGGCCCGTATTTCTCCGCCAGGGCGAAGGGGTCCACCACGTTGCCCAGGCTCTTGGACATCTTCCGCCCGTCGGGCCCGAGCAGGAAGCCGCCCACGTTCAGGCAGCGGTATAGCGGGATCCCGGCGGATTTGAGCATTGTGGGCCAGAATACAGCGTGGGGTTTTAATATATCCTTGCCTATAAGGTGCCAGGCGTGGGTCCAGAACCGGTGGTATTTTTCACCCTCAGGGTAACCCAGGGCGGAGACGTAGTTCAAAAGCGCATCGAACCACACGTAGGTGACGTGGTTCTCGTCCCAGGGCAGCGGAATCCCCCAGGGAACCCGCCGGCGGGGGCGGGATATGGAAAGATCACCTATGGGCTCCGAGAGCATCGAGAGCACCTCGTTCCGGTATCCTTCGGGGCGGATGAAATCCGGGTTGGCCTGGATGTGGCTTCTTAGCCATTCCCGGTACTTCTCCATGCGGAAGAAGTAGTTGCCCTCCCGCCTCCTCTCCGGCACCGTGCCGTGGTCGGGGCAGCACCCGTCGACCAGTTCCTTCTCGGTGAGGAAGCGCTCGCACCCCACGCAGTAAAGGCCCTCGTACTCGCCGTAATAGATGTCTCCGGCGTCGTAAACCTTTTGGAGCACGTACTGCACCACCTTTTTGTGCCTTTCCTCCGTGGTGCGGATGAAGTCGTCGTACTCGATGCAGAGCTTTTCCCAGGCCTCCCTGAACCGGGCGCTCATGCGGTCCACAAAGGCCTGGGGTTCCTCGCCGTTCTTCTGGGCGGCTTGGGCTATCTTCTCGCCGTGCTCGTCGGTACCGGTGAGGAAAAAGGTGTCGTACCCGGCGAGCCGGTGCCAGCGGGCCAGGAAATCGGCCACGATGGTGGTGTAAGCGTGGCCTATGTGCGGCTCTGCGTTGACGTAGTAAATGGGCGTTGTAATGTAGAAGATCTTGTTTTTCATTACCGTCCCTCCCGAATTTATTTGATTCAGGCGGTGCCGGTACCGCATTTTACCCTCATTAAAAAACCCCCGCCCCGTGAAGGGGCGGGGGCATACCCGCGGTACCACCCTAATTCGCCTTTAAGGCCTCGGAGGTTTTAACGGACCTTGCCGTCACCGCCTACTTTCATTTCAGCGGCACAAGCTCGGGGGCCATGTTCGGCAGGGCTTTCGGTACCGGCTTTCACCTTACCCCGGCTCTCTTGGACCTCATCCCTGCTTACTCTTCCCGTCATCGCCTTTTTGTATTGCATTATATAATAGCACGGCCGGAATATATTGTCAAGTTCAGGAGTGGTACATGGCCCCGAAGGGGGTGTCAGTCTTTTTAAGCCTGCCGCTCTTCACCAGGTTATCCAGGCTTTCCTTCAGGGTCTTTACCTCCAGTTTTACGTCCGGCGCACCGGTATTTAGGGCCTGGATCACTTTCAACAGGTTTGTCTCGTATACGGGAAGATGCGGCTCCAGAAGTCCGAAAAGCTTTTCTTCGGCACTCACCCTGTAACGCTTTATCTCGTCAAAGGGGTTCAGGGTGTGCGGGCTTCTGGTATACGGGTACCTCACCCTTATCGCCACAGTCCTACCGAAAAGCGGCGAGGAAACAAAGGCGTCGCCGGACGGCAGGTAGGGAAGCCGCCGCGCCTCTTCGGCGCCTATATCGGTCTCTTCTGTGATGGTGGCGATGTCGTGGCCCCTCACCGTCCTGAAGATTATTTTCGTGTTTAGCTGGGCGGTCACCGTCTCGTCCAGCAGCGTCGGCCTCTGGGTGGCCAGCACAAGAAAAACTCCGTATTTCCTGCCCTCCTGCGCAATCTCTGTTATCACGCCCTTGCTGGCGGCATCCCTTCCCTTGGGGGCGAAATTGTGGGCCTCATCGGTGGCTATTACAAAGGGCGGGAAGTAATCGGCCGTGCTCTGTCCCCTGAGCTCGCCGTCCTTGTAATCGCGCCTCGCCCTGTAGAGGTTGGAAAGGAGGTACGTGGAGAACACCTGCAGCAGCCATATGGGACCCTGAATAACCGCCAGCTTGCCCGACAGCAGGGCCTCTTTCACCGGCTTTATGTCGTAATTGAATATGCCCGAAGCGTGGAGCCGCCTTAGCCTCCAGGCTATGCCCTGCACCGACACCAGCGGTATGTTGGGGTATTCCTCTATGAGCTCCTTCATTTTTTTATATCTTTCCCTCTCCGCCGGCTCCATATCCTGCTGCAGCATCTTATCTATCCTGATCCGCCCTAGTTCCAGCGCCTCGGCCAGCAGTTCCAGGCGTGAGGAAAAGCTCACGTAGGTGTCGCCTCTGCGGTGCAGGATCTCCACAGCGCTGCTCATGGCCTCGGTCAGCGGCTTCACGGCAGACAGAAGATCCAGAAGGTCCCTTTTCCCTAGGGCCAGGAATTCCACGCCGATATCTTCGCCGATCTGAAATTTTCTGAAGGCCCCGGTAAAATCGGGCGCACCCTCCAGTCCCTCCTCTATGTCAGAAAAATCCATCTCGTAATGGGGGTCCAGTATTATCGAGGGGATTTCCTTCACCATGAGCTCTTCCATTATGACCCGGAGTCCGTAGGATTTACCCGAACCGGACCCGCCGAAAATGCCGATGTGCGGGTATTGCTGGAAGGACTTCAGATCCAGCAGGAAGGGCACGTTCCTGGTCCTGTACCTCTCCCCTCTGGAGTAGACGTAAAAAAGGCCTTTCAGACTTTCGTCCATGGAAGCAGCCGTTTCCTCGGTGTTTTTTATCTCCCCCAGGGCAAGTCCACCTTCCCTGTCGGACCTGACCAGAAAATCCCTGACCTCCGAAAAATCCGGGAGATGTGCTTTCGCCCCGGTAGTCACCGGGAAGCTGGCCTCGGTCATCAGCTTTACCCTGGCTATATTGATCTCGTCCTCGCTGATGGAGTATCCCAGGCGCTCCAGGGACTCCAGCACCCGGGCGTCGATAAAATCGTGGTTTATGGAAAGGGGTATGAAGCGGTTGTAAGAATTCGCCTCCACCACCTCGCCTATGAGCGGACCCTGGTAGGGGTCGTCTATCACCAGTATCTCGTTTATCCGAAACTTTCTCTCCTTCGCAGCCACAAAAATCTCCTGAGGAGTAGTGAGACCCACCACCTGCATTTCGGCTTCTCCTTTCACTATAGTTTCAAAAGCGGGCCGGGAACGACGGGGCCGCCCCGGCGCAAAAGGCAAGCAGGCCTTGTCGTTTGAAGCCCGATACCTACGGGCTGCGTTTCGCGCGCTTGGGCGCCAGGAATTCGGCGTAGTCGGCCCCCAGGTAAGTCTTTAAAAGCCCTTCTATGGTCGCATCGGATATCTTCACCTTTTTGTCTATAAGGTCCAGCCACAAGGGAATTCCCCTGCCGGATTCAGGGGTGAGGGTATATATCAGGTTTTCCACGAGCCCCAGGTACTCGTACTGTTCCTCCAGCAGGTCGATGCCGATAGGCTTGGGATCACCCGAGGTGCGCATAAATATGGTGCGGAATCCCTCCTTAAAGCAGCCCGGCGCCACTTCCAGCCCCTCGCCCACGTCCAGCACGCCGAAGAGCAGCTCCCAGTCGCAGGCGCCGGTCACGGCCTCGGGCAGGACGCCCTTCAGCGCCGAGCTTATAACCCGCGTGGAGATACCTTCCACCACACCGGCCAGCAGGGTACCCGAATCCAGCGCCGCTTCTTTAAGCTTTTCCCAGAGGTGTTTTGCCTCTATTTTCAACCTTACCAGCGAACCGTCGATGAGCAGCACCGCAGGGCTGAATTTTTCTACAGCCGACAGCGCCGCCCGGGCTTCCAGCCCCGCCAGGCTGGTTTTCACCAGCTCCTGGTAGCCGGCCTCGTCCACCGCTTCCTCAAAGAGCAGCGGGCAGATCACGTGCTGAAAATATATTTCCTCTTCCGCCACCGTACTTTTAGCCATAGCCTGCTGGAGAGTTATTACGTACGGGAAAATCCCACCGGTACTGTTGGTAGAACCGTCCACGCCGGCAACGCCGCCCTTTTTCATTACTCGCTCGAGCTCAATTTTAGACATTTTCCGACTTTTTATGAACCTTCCCATGCCGCTCTCGACTATATATGCCCTCATGCCGGCCCTGTCCGGCCTCTGTTCGAGCCTTTTTCTCACGGCCCCGGCCGCCTGCCGGAATTCGTTTTTCAAGCCTTCGTTCAACTCCTGCAAACCTAATCACTCCCGTGGGATGTTAAAAAAATGTTATCAATTTTTATACAATGTTGACTTTTATTGGTAGTTTTGGTATGATTTTCAGAGGGGGTAAATGTCGAAAAAAGTAAAAAGGGGGCAAAAAACTAGATGAAATCAACGGGGGTTGTCAGAAAAGTTGATGAATTGGGCCGGGTCGTTATCCCCATAGAGCTCAGGCGCACCCTGGACATCAGCGAAAAGGACGCCCTTGAAATCTATGTGGATACCGATAAGATTATTCTGAAGAAATACCAGCCCGGATGCATATTCTGCGGAAGCGCGGAGAATATCATTGTCTTTAAGGGAAAGAATATTTGCCAAAAGTGCGCAGGCCAAATCGAACAAGCGAAAAAAAATTAAAGAAGAGACTCCTGTCTCTTCTCTTTTTTATTTTTAGCCAAGACTATAGTACATTAAATTTGGAGAATTGTCAAGAATTTCCGCAACTTCCGCCCTCCATCATCTCCCTGGAACGGCGGGCGGCGCTGTTCACCGCCTGTATTATGCAATTGGTAAAGCCCATCCTCTCCAGGGTTTCTATACCCGCCATCGTCGTACCTCCCGGCGACGTAACCTTTTTCCTAAGGCAGACGGGGTGTTCTCCCGTCTCCTTTACCATCTTGGCGGCCCCAAAGACCGTCTGAACCGCAAGCTCATACGAAATCTCCCGGGGGAGACCCTCCTTCATGCCGGCTTCGGTGAGGGCTTCCATCATCAGGTATACATAGGCGGGCCCGCTGCCGGAAAGGGCGGTAACCGCATCCAGCCATTTTTCGTCCACTTTTATGACCTGGCCCACCGAGGAAAAAATCCTGAAGGCCTTTTCCAGGTCATCCCGTCCCGCATGACGCCCGGCGGCGATAGCAGTGGCCGACTCCTTCACCTGACACGACGTGTTTGGCATGGCTCTGATCACCCTAATCCGCTTCCCGGCAAATTCCTCAATCCGGGATGTGGTGATGCCGGCGGCCACCGAAATTATGGTGTGCTGCTGTGTCAGAAAATCTCTTATCTTCAGCATGATGCCTTTTACATCCCCGGGTTTTACGGCGATAACCAGCGTGCCGCATTCTCCAACCAGCCTACCGTAGTCTCTAGTAGTATTTACACCGTAGGTTTTTTCAAAAAATTTCAGGCGGTCATCGTTTTTCCTGTTTATAACGAAGATATCCTCCGGCGCAAGCACCGAAGCGCTTAATATCCCCTTCAAAAGGGCTTCTGCCATAGAACCTGCTCCAAAAAATCCCAGCCTGTTCTGCATAAGGTATCACCTCCCCATATTCCCCGCATAAAACAAAAAACCCTTCACCACAAAAAGGGCGAAAGGTTTTATTCCGCGGTACCACCTTTATTGGCCGCTCGGCCCGCTCGTTCCGGTACGCCCCGGGTTTATGATCCGGGGTTATACCTTCCCTTTTAACGGTAGGATTACCGGTTAGGCTCATCGCCTCCAGCTCCGGGACGGGTTCGGAAAATCCTGCGCAGGAAGCCTTTCAGCCTGTGGACTTCCCTCTCTTTCCGCCGGGATTTTACCTACTTTTTCCCTTCAACGCCTTCTTCGGATTTATAAATATACGATAATTATTATACCTTATTCTCAGCCAAAGTCAACATCGGCGGCTTTTCAATTTTTACAATAAGTCACGCACGGGCTAGAAAATAAATATGCTATGATCAAGCTGGGGCCGCTGCAAATCAGCGCAGGCCTTGGGCCGGCGCCCTGACATCACTCTTTTTCGCTTTCTACCAGCAGCTTATACGCTTCCCTTCTCGAAACCCCCAGTTCTTTCGCAGCTGTCTTCATGGCCTTTTTTTTATCCATTCCCTGGTTCATGTAAGTCCTTATCCTGTCTAAAAGCAGTCGCCTTGATTCTTCATCCTCGAGATCAATACCGCCCGTTTCGGGTTTCTCCCCCCTGAATCCCTCCAGCACCAGCACAATTTCGCCCCTGGGAGGCTCACTCCGGTACCTCATTACAGCCTCTTCCACCGAACCCCGGAAAAATTCCTCGTGAACCTTGGTCATCTCCCTGGCAACGGTTATTCTCCTGTTCCCCAGGATCTCCCGGATGTCCGAAAGGCTCTTTAAAAGCCGGTGGGGCGCTTCATAAAATACGATGGTTCTTTCCTCATCTTTGAGCTCCGCCAGCCTTTTTCGCCTCTCGCTGGATTTTTGAGGAAGAAAACCCTCGAAAACGAATTTGCCGGTGCTCAACCCTGACGCGGCGACGGCGCATATCACCGCCGACGGCCCCGGCAGCGGCACGACCCTGATCCCGGCTTCCACCGCCTTTTTTACCAGGTCTTCCCCCGGGTCGGAGATTCCGGGCGTGCCCGCATCCGAAACCAGAGCTACGCTTTTGCCCTCCAGAAGGTCCCTCACGATCTCCTCGCCTTTTTCAGCCCTGTTGTGTTCCCGGTAGCTGGTGAGCGGCGTCTTTATGCCGTAATGGTTTAAAAGCTTTCTGGTAACCCTCGTATCCTCGGCGGCGATGTAATCGACTTCCTTTAAAACCCTCAAAACCCTCAGGGTTATGTCTTCCAGGTTTCCTATGGGCGTCGGACAAAGGTAAAGAATCCCGGGCTCTTTTTTTTCAGCCATGGCCGAACATCCCTCTCTTTATACGGCAGGTAGAAGTGTATTCGTAATCCGATAAAATAATTATAATATTTTTCCCGGACAAATAAAATGGGTCGGTTCCCGCGAAGAAAGCGCACGAGGATTTTGCCAATTGTCAAGCCGGGGGTATTGAAAGAGAAGCGGAGCCCTACAGCCTGCTTCTTGTTTGTGGATAAATCTGTGGAAACTGTGTACATCTCTTTACAATTGCGCACCAAACGGGTATAATGTTGGAAATTTGCATATTTTGCAAAGGTTATGTATAAGGAGGGGGCCAAAATGTTCACCGGTGAAAAGGTGAGGTTGAGAGCTTATCGAAAGGAGGACCTGGATAAGGCGCTCCAATTTATTAACGACCCGGAAGTACGGCGTTTCCTTGCTCCCGGCATTCCGTTCCCTATGACAGTAGCCGATGAAGAGAAATTTCTGTCAAAGCAGAGCGCCTTCAACACCGATGCCTATTCGTTTGCCATAGAAACCCTGGAAGGAGAGTACATTGGCGGCTGCGGCATAAATAATATCGACTGGAAGAACAGCGTTGCGGTCGTAGGAATTTTTATCGGCAATAAAGACTACTGGGGAAAGGGATACGGCACCGACGCCATGCGGGTCCTTTTGCGATTCATCTTCGAGCAGATGAACATAAATAAAGTCAAACTCTTCGTCTACGACTTCAACAAGAGGGCCATCCGGTGCTACGAAAAATGCGGGTTCAAAGTGGAGGGAGTGCTGCGGCAGGAGATATACCGGGACGGCGAGTATCACGACCAGCTGGTCATGGGAATTCTGCGCAGCGAGTGGTTCGGCGCCGAAAATAGGAGGTAATTTACTGGAAAATTTCAGCTTATGAGGTATTGGCTTCGACCGCACCCCCGCTCTGGGCGTTTTAAAAATTTTCTGATGTAAAATTAAAAGGAAAAGGTTATTTTCCGTAGAATATATAATATAATTATTAATAATATTACCCAAAACCATATAAATTCCTGCTGGGGGAGCTTCGGCTGAGAGGAAACCCGGGGCTTCGGGTTTCGACCCCTTGGACCTGACCAGGGTAATGCCTGCGTAGGGAAGCAGTCCGGTAGCAATGCCCCGATTCCGGGGCACGAATCGAACTTAGCCCACCTACTCGGGTGGGTTAATTTATTTTGAGGAGGATAAGATTATGAGACTCGCCCTTACGATCGCCGGCTCCGATTCCGGAGGGGGAGCCGGAATTCAGGCCGACCTCAAGACTTTCAGCGCCCACGGAGTATTCGGGATGAGCGTCATAACCTCCGTCACCGCCCAGAACACAAAAGCGGTGATCGGAGTTGAGGACGTCTCTCCGGAAATGGTTTACCTGCAGATAAAGGCCGTGTTCGAGGACCTGCCGCCCGATGCGGTGAAGATAGGCATGGTATCCTCGGAGAGCATAATAAGGTCCGTTGCGAGAGGCCTTGATGAATTCGGTCCGGAAAAAGTGGTGCTGGACCCGGTCATGATCTCGAAAAGCGGGCACGCCCTCTTGAAGCCCAACGCCGTTGAGGCCCTGAAAAAGGAACTGCTTCCCAGGTGCCTTGTAGTCACCCCCAACATACCCGAGGCGGAGGCCCTGAGCGGAATGAGCATAAAGGGCGTCGAGGATATGAAGAGGGCCGCCGAAAGGATTATGTCCTACGGCTGCCGGGCGGTGGTCGTTAAGGGGGGCCACCTGGAAGGAGACGCCCTGGACGTATTTTTCAACGGCCGGGAATTTCGAGAGCTCAAGTCTGAAAAGATCTGCACGAGAAACACCCACGGCACCGGTTGCACCTTTTCCTCGGCGGTAGCCGCGAACCTGGCTCTGGGCTATGACCTTTTTACATCGGTCAGGCTCGCAAAGGAGTATATCACTGTGGCAATAAAAAATTCCCTGAATATAGGCGGGGGGGTGGGGCCCGTCCACCACTTTTACGAGCTATACCGCAGGTCGGGATTGAACGTATAGGGGAAGGGAGGTGACAGCATTGAAACCGGACTTTACCCTTTATGCCGTAACCGACAGGTCATACCTTAACGGCAGGGACCTGGTCGAAGCCGTGGAAGAAGCCATAAAGGCCGGAATAACGGTGCTGCAGCTGAGGGAAAAGAACGCGCCGGGGAGGGAGTTTTACGAGCTGGCCCTCCGGCTCAGGGAGCTGACCAGAGTTTACGGTATCCCCTTTATTATTAACGACCGGGTGGACATAGCCCTGGCGGTGGATGCCGACGGCGTCCACGTGGGCCAGGAAGACATCCCGGCGGATGTGGCAAGAAAAATCATAGGACCCGGCAAAATCCTGGGCGTCTCGGCCAGCACCGTGGAAGAAGCCATCAGGGCCGAACAAGACGGAGCCGATTATCTGGGAGCCGGCGCCGTATTTCCTTCCCCCACCAAGCCCTCTTCCGAAGCAATCGGCCTGGAAGGCCTGAAAAAAATCAAAAACGCGGTTAAAATTCCTGTAGTTGCCATAGGAGGCATCACCGGGGACAACGCCAAAGAGGTTACGGCAACCGGAGTCGACGGCATCTGCTGCATTTCAGCGGTATTTTGCGGCGACATAACCGAAAACGTCATTGCATTGAGGCGGACGATATCCGCATCAAAGAAATCTTAACGGAGTCATTTTTTGTAGGGAAGTTTCAAAAGTTCCGGGACGGTCACGAACCGGTAGCCTTCCTTTTTCAGCGTCACGATGACATCCTCCAGAGCGGCCACGGACCCGGCGAGGTTCTCTTCTTTGCTACCGGCGGAATGTTGCAGTATTATGCTGCCTTCTCTGACGTTTTCCAGGATGTTGGCCCGAACCTGTTCGGCGGTCAGGCTCTTCCAGTCCAGGGAATCCACGTTCCAGGCGACAATCTTATAGTTTAACTTCTCTATCTCTTTTACCCTCGCCTCATCGATGGATCCATAGGGAGAGCGGAAGAGGGCGGGGCGATAGCCGGCAAGCTTGCTCAACACCTCTTCCGCCTTCATTATTTCCTGAACCATGGCCTTATTGTCCATTTTCATTATATTGGGGTGACTCCAGGTATGGTTGCCCACTACGTGCCCCTCGCGCACCATTCTTTTGACCACGCCGGGAAAAAGTTCAGCCCTTTTGCCTATCAGGAAAAATGTGGCCTTTACGTTATGTTGTTTTAAAACATCCAGGATTTGCGGGGTATAGACCGAATCCGGACCGTCATCGAAAGTCAGGGCTACCAACCTGACATTTCTGGGACCTTCCCGGTAAAACAATTTCGGAAACCGGGAACTCAGATCATCGATCTTGCGCTGGGGAAAACCACGGTTATCCCGCTCCGAACCTCCGGCCAGTTCAAAGTGTTCCGTTATCTCGTCAGGAGAACGGGAGGGATATGTAGGCGGTCGAAATCCCAGCCTGTTGGGGACAAACCGGAGTTCATAATCGTTGATATGCGCCCATAAGAGCAGGATACCGGCTGTTAACAAAATTCCGGCGACCAGCAGCCTTCTCATTTTCCCACCTCAAATATAGAGTGACCATAAATTCCCGGTCTTATTACATCTTACATGCCGGAATCTGAAGCCGCCCGCCCGTTTGATGGTGTGTGACTGAAGCCGTGGCGAAAATATGATATAATACTATAAATGCAATGCGATGTGAACAGAAGGAGGCAGCGCATTTTGACGGAAATGAAAGACTACATGGTCAGGGCTATCGACGAGGATGCCGGAATTCTGGCTTTTGCCGCCCGCACTACAGAGATGGTGGAGAAGGCCAGGACTACCCACGGCTGTTCTCCTACAGCCACGGCAGCCCTGGGCCGGCTGCTCACAGCGGCGGCTATGATGGGTTCCATGCTCAAGGACGAAGGGGATACAGTAACCCTAAGGGTGGACGGCGGCGGCCCGGCCGGAACTCTTCTTGCCTTTTCGGATTTCAGGGGGAACGTGAAGGGATACATGGGTAACCCCTCGGCCGACCTGCCCCTTAACGAAAAGGGCAAGCTGGACGTGAGCGGTATAGTTGGCCGGGAAGGTACGCTTACGGTAATAAAGGACCTGGGGCTGAAGGAGCCTTACGTAGGACAGGTCCCCCTGGTTTCCGGCGAAATCGCCGAAGACATCACCTATTATTTTGCCAGATCCGAGCAGGTGCCTTCGGCGGTCAGCCTGGGCGTACTTGTAGACAGGGACCAAAGGGTTAAGGCGGCGGGGGGATTTATCATACAGCTTCTGCCGGGCTCCACGGAAGAAACCGCAGTTTTCATCGAGGAAAAAATTAAAGGCATTAAGCCGGTCACCGAACTCCTGGATGAAAAAAATTCTCCGGAGGACCTGATAAACCTGATACTCCCCGGCTTCAAGCTGAAATTCCTGGCCAGGCAGCCTGTAAGTTACCGCTGCTCCTGTTCCCGGGAAAGGCTGGAGAGTGTGCTTTTAAACCTGGGTCGGGGAGAGGTGGAGGAAATCCTCAAAGCCCAGCAGCGGATAGAGCTGGTGTGCCAGTACTGCCGAGAAAGGTACGAATTCACCGGCGAAGATGTGAGGCGGATCTTTGATAACGCTTAAAACCCGGTTCTTAAAAAAATAGAGGCTGTCCTTAAATTTTCAGGACAGCCTTTTAAATTTCGCCGCAAAATAGTTACACCAGTCCCAGCGCCTGCAGGGTTTCCTTCAAAGCCTGTTTAGTCTTTTCATCGGCCGGGGTAAGCGGCGGCCGCAGTCCCCCAACTTTAACACCGATCATGTTCAGGGCTTCCTTCACCGGGATGGGGTTCGTGACTATGAAAAGCACCCGGAAGAGGTCGAAAAGCTTCAGGTGGATTTCACGGGCCTTATTCACATCGCCCTTTTCGAAGGATTCGATCATCTCTTTTATTTCCCGGCCTACGATGTGGGAGGCGACGCTGACTATGCCTTTGGCCCCGAGGGCGAGCATCGGCAGCGTGAGGCTGTCGTCGCCGCTGTATACGTCCAAGTCCGGCGCCAGAATCCTGGTCTTGCTGGTCTTATCCAGGTTGCCGCCCGCATCCTTCACCGCCGCGACATTTTTCACTTTGGACAGTCTCATTAAAGTCTCGGGCTCGATGGTGACCGCAGTCCTGCCGGGGACGTTGTACAGCATGACCGGTATGTCAACAGCCTCGGCTATCATCTTGAAGTGCTGATAGAGCCCCTCCTGGGTTGGTTTATTGTAGTAGGGACTCACCAGCAACAGGCCGTCGACCCCTATTTCCTGGGCCTTCAGCGAAAGCTCGATGCTGTGGCGGGTATTGTACGAACCCGTGCCGGCGATTATCTTCGCCCTGCCCCGGGCCACTTCCTTCGCCAGCTTGTAGAGGGTGAGTTTTTCTTCATCGGAAAGGGTTGGAGATTCTCCCGTGGTGCCGGTAACTACCAGGGCGTCGCTGCCGTTATTTATGAGGTAATCCACCAGGTTCTCGAAAGCGGCGTAGTCCACGTTTAAATCCCCGTCAAAAGGGGTCACCATGGCGGTTATGACTCGGCCGAAGTCCATAAAAAATTCCTCCTTCTGTCAGTTTTAAAAAAACCGTATCCGTACTATTATATTTCGCCCGGGTGCCGGGCGTGAACGGTCCAATATAAAAAAACGGGGCTTATCACCCCTACCTGTCGTCCCTGTTGTAAAGCCCGAATAAGGCGATCAGCCTTAAAAGCTGCAGAATGGCCATAAGGGTGGCAGCTACGTAGGTGAGTGCCGCGGCGCTCAGGACGCTGCGAACGGGCCCCACCTCGTCCGGAGTGATAAATCCCGCACCTTCCAGGGCTGCCACTGCCCTGCTGCTGGCGTTGTATTCAACGGGTAATGTTATCAGCTGAAAGATAACCGCGGCGCTGAAGAACAGTATACCCAGCGTCGCTAGGAATTCGGAGCTTAAAAGCAGCCCTATGAAGAATAGAGGAAAGGCCATCTGAGACCCGATGCCCGCCAGAGGCACTATGGTATTTCTGAAAGCCAGCGGCACATAGCCGACGTCGTGCTGGATGGCGTGGCCGCATTCATGGGCCGCAACACCCAGGGCCGCCAGCGACCTGCCGTTATAAACCTCCGGCGAGAGCCTCAATACTTTGCGGCGCGGATCGTAATAGTCCGACAGCCTGCCCCCGGTCATCTCTACCGATACGTCGTATATACCGTTCCTCCTCAGGATCTCCCTGGCCACTTCTGAACCGGTCAGTCCTATCCTGGCCGGGACCCGGAGGTACCTTTCAAAGGTGGTGCTTACCTTGGCTTGGGCGTAAAATGCCAGCACCAGCGCCGGTAACAATATAATCCACGTCGGATCGTAAAACCAGAAGGGAAACATATCCGCACCTCCTGACGGAAAATATACCCTATCCGGGTATTATGCCTATCTATAAATATAATAAACCGTAAGTCTATACCGGTCAAGACCCTTTCGGCTCCACTTCCTCCACCGGAAACTCCTTATTTTCGCCGGTCTCCACTAGGCGAACCGTCACCGTACCTTTGCCCTTGTTCACAGAAACCACCGTACCCTCCCCATAGGGGGTGATTACTGCGGAATCCACCTCGGGCATTCCGCCGGCCTCCCTGCAGGATTCGCAGCACTTGGCGGCTTCACAGTAGCCGTCGTACTCGAACCTAAGACAGCACATGAGCCTGCCGCAGAGCCCCGAAATCTTGCCGGGATTCAGGGACAGGTTCTGCTGTTTGGCCATCTTTATGGAAACGGGATCGAATTCCCCCAGAAAAGCATGGCAGCATACGACCCTCCCACAGGGGCCCAAGCCGCCCACCATCTTGGCCTCGTCCCTCACTCCTATCTGGCGAAGCTCTATTCGGGTGCGGAATATGCCGGCCAGGTCTTTCACCAGTTCCCTGAAATCCACCCTGCCGTCGGCCGTAAAGTAAAAGATCAGCTTGGACCTGTCGAAAGTGTACTCCACGTCCACCAGCTTCATGTCGAGGCCGTGCTCTTCTATTTTCTTCACAGCTATATCCGCCGCTTCCCTGGCCTTGACCCGGTTTTCCTCGGCCACCAGTTCGTCCTCCGGAGTAGCCTTCCGGATGACATCCTTGAGGGGGGCTATCACGTCCTCTTCTCTTACATCTTTGGGGCCTATAACCACTTCGCCGTATTCGACACCCCTGGCTGTCTCGACTATGACCCTGTCCCCCACCGAGAGTTCTAAGGTACCGGGGTTGAAATAATATATCTTGCCCGCTTTTTTGAACCTTACCCCTACAACTTTGACCATGCTATATCACCTCCTGCTCCTGGAGCCTGAGGAGCAAATTAAACCACACCAGATTCGCATTTCCCCTGGATTTTACTGCCTCTATCTGCGAGTATAGGGACTCGATGGCGGCTACCAGGGCCCGGGGTGAGAAATTATCCGCTTGCTCCTTTAGTCTGTTCAAAAATTCCCGGTTTTTTAAAGAAGCCCTACTTTTAGTCTTAATCACCAAAAGATCTCTATACACGCCCGCCATAAATTCCATCAGAACATCGGGCTCTATCTCCGTTCCGGCCAGTTTCTGCACGTAAAAGGGTATTTTAGAAAGATCCGGGCGGGAAAAAATTATATCCATCAGAGTCTCCTTTACGTCACCGGGAATTGCCATTTCGCTTTCGTCCAATTTCGAATAATCCAAAATCTGACACCGGGAGACCACTGTTGGAAGCAGGTTCTTCACGTTCTGCGTAAGGAGCAGGAAAATGCCGGCTGCGGGAGGGTCTTCCAGGGTCTTTAACAGCGTATTCTGGGCGTCTTGCGTCATCCTGCCCGCCTCGTGGATCACGTAAACCTTTCTCCTCCCTTCGATGGGAGGCTGTGACGCGCTCAAAATCAAATTCCTAACTTTCTCGATTTTTATCGACGACCCATCGGGAAATACGTGAAAAAGGTCCGGGTGGCTTCCCTCCCTTATGCGGCGGCAGCAGTCGCAGAAGCCGCAGGGGGGGCCGTAATCATTGCAGTTGGCGGACTGAGCCAGCTCCACAGCTCTTTTGGCCGTTTCCTCTTCAGATCCGATGAGAATATAAGCGTGAAAAATTTTACGCATACAGGTCAAGGAGCAGCCCTCTTATCTCGTCGACTATCGCCAGGACCCTCACCGCATCGGCGCTCTCCGAAAGGACGAGTTCGGTGAGTTCCAACAGCTTCCGGTCCACTATTCGGACAGCGGTCAGCACCGTCTGGCGGCCGTAGCGGTTGAAAAACCTCTCTTCTTTCAGGTCAAGCCCTGATTCCACGCACTGCCTGAGGAACCTGGCCAGCATTTCCCTGTATTTTTTCAGGTCGGCGAGGCTCATGGTTTTGACAAGACGCCTCCCCTGCTCCTCGATGGACGCCAGCATTCCCTCCAGCTGCTCCCTTATACACACCTCCCGGGCGCTTTTCAAAAGCTCTTGAAACCGGCTTCCACCCGAGGCCGCCCTATGGGGTACGTACCCGGATGCCGCCAATACTTCTTCGGAAGATAAACCCCGCACCCTTATCATATCTTTTCAAACCTCTCCACATTCATGACAAACACGGTGGCACCGCCCACGGTTACTTCTATGGGATATGGAATCATAGTCTCTCCCGGCGCCGCCGGGAAAGGAGTGACCACCTGTTTCCTGGGGCGGCAGATCCTTTCGATTATCTTTATCACATCTTTCAGCCTTTCCTCTTCCACGCCGATCATGAGCGTGGTGTTGCCCCGCTTCAGAAAGCCGCCCGTGCTGGCCAGCCTGGTGACACCGATGTTGTTCCTGGTGAGTTCTTCCACCAGCTTCGCCGAGTCGATATCCTGGACCACAGCCATTATCATCTTCACAGGGCACCGCTCCTCACACAATAATTTTTATAAAATGCTCAATTATTTACTCCACCACGCCTGCCTTTTCCAGTTCGGCCACAATCTGCCTGAAAACCTCGTCGGCCGGCTGGGAGGCGTCGATAATTCTGATTCTGTCGGGAAACATTTCCCTAACCTTCATGTAACCTTCCCTGACCTTCTGATGGAATTCCAGGGCCTCGCTCTCCAGCCTGTCCTTACGCCCTCCGGTGAGCCGCCCCAGGGACACGGTGGGATCTACATCCAGCAATATCGTAAGGTCGGGCCAGCAGCTGCCGATTACCCATTTGTTGAGCTGCAGTATGCGGTTGATACCGATACCCCTGGCCCAGCCCTGGTACGCCAGGCTGGAGTCCACAAACCGGTCGCAAACCACGGTGAACCCTTCTTTAAGCGCCGGAATCACCATCCGTTCCAGAAGCTGGGCCCTGCAGGCAGCATATATAAGGGCTTCGGCCGTGTGAACCGGGCTTCCTTCAGGGTCCAGCAGCACCTTCCGCAGCTGCTCTCCCAGGGCAGTTCCCCCCGGCTCCCGGGTGGAAATCACCCTTTTACCCCGGGATTTCAGATACTGGGCTATTTTTTCGGCCTGGGTCGTCTTGCCCGCCCCGTCGGGGCCTTCGATGGTTATGAACTTGCCTTTTTTTAGATTCCTAGCCATTTTTCACCACCGTTATACAACCGTTTTTTATTCCTTGGCAGTATCCTCCTGCCCTCAGTATTTCCCGGATTACTTCAACATGCTGTTTTTCCACTATCTCTCCCGGGCACAGCAGGGGCACCCCTGGAGGATAAGGGATCACCGAATCCCTTATTATCCTGCCCGGGGCCGCATCCAGGTGTACCCTTTCTGCCGGCGAAAAAAAGGCTTCACCGGGATCCAGGGCCCTTGCGGGCAGATCAGCGGGAAAGCAAACCGGCTTTAATTTTTTCTTCCGGGCTGGAAATCTCTTTAAAGCCCTGACGAGCTTTGCCACATCGTCCCAGGTGTTTCCCCCGGTCAACAGGAAATATACGTTGGAAAAATCAGCGTATTCAGCGTATATGTTGAACCTTTCCCTCAGCACCTTTTCCACGAAAAAGCCGGTGTACCCGGCCGGCGAAACGTTGACCATCAGGCGGGAAAGGTCAACGTCGTAAACGCCTCCCCGCCCCCTGGCCTCCCGGCCCACGCAGTAAAAATGCGTTTTTTGGTTTATGAGTTTTCTCGCCCTCTCGGCGAGCTCCAGGCCCTTTTCCACCCACCACCTGCCCCGGGTTTCCATGACGGCCCTGGCCGCGTCCAGGGAGGCCATCAGGATGTAAGAGGGGCTGGTGCTCGTCAAGAGCGAAAGATACGACCGCAGCCGCTCCCGGTCGAGGCCCCGGCCTTTCAAGTGGAGCCAGGCGCTCTGGGTAAGGGAGCACAGCATTTTATGGGGGCTCTGCACCCACGCATCCACCTCGAACTCCCCCGCCGAGGAAGGGAGCCTTTTACTGAAGGCCAGGTGGGCCCCGTGGGCCTCATCCACCAGCACCTTCATGCCGCGGGCTTTGGCTTTCGACAAAATTCCGGAAAGGTTCGGGCAGAACCCCTGATAAGTCGGGTTTGTGATGAAAACCGCTTTGGCATCCGGGTGCTGCTCCAGAGCCTTCCTCCATTCCGAAAGGGGCACGCCGGTGGCAACGCCGAGTTCCCCGTCCACCTGGGGCTTCAGGTAAACGGGTTTTGCACCGGTGAGGATTACACCCATTAAGGCCGCTTTATGGCTGTTGCGGGGAAGCAGCACTTCGCCGCCCTTTTCCAGGGCTGCTCCGAGCATAGCCATCACACCCGAAGTGGAGCCGTTCACCAGAAAGAAGGACCTGTCGGCTCCGTAAAGTTCCGCAAGCAGCCTCTGGGCTTCTTCAATGGCGCCTTGCGGGTCGTGCCAGTTGTCCAGGCCCGGGATTTCCGTCATATCCCACCGGAAAAGGTTTTTCTCCATTATTACCCTCAAACGTTGGGGGAGACCCTTTCCGCCTTTATGGCCGGGCATGTGAAACCTGACCGGACCCTTGCCGGAATACGCAATCAATTTTTCGACCAGCGGCATCGACACTTTTTTCTTCATAGATATTCCCTTTTTTTAGAATATAATACCATAAATTACGCAGCCTTTAAACGGGAAAGACTAAATAAAGGTGATAACAATGGAATTCCAGTACAACTGTCCCCTTTGCAACGGCCTCATTTCCGTCCGGGAGCCATGCCCCGAGTGCGGCTGCTTAATGGAGGATTGGGGGAGGATTCAGGACTACCAGGATCCCTACCACCCCTACCTGGATATGAATACCACCGCTCCTGGTGAACAGCGCGAAAGGAAGTGCGTTCACCTCTTCAAGTGCCCGCAGTGCGGGTACGATACCAGGCTGGTGGTAAACCAGATCCTGGCCCCTTAATCTTTCTCGCTCTCCCGGATGACGGCCACCGCCGAAACTTGATCCCCTTCTTCCAGCTTCATCAGGGTCACGCCGCGGGTGTTGCGGCTCATGCTGGATATGCCCGAAACTTCCAGCCTTATCATCATTCCGGAAGCGGTGCACAGGATGATTTCATCGCCTTCTGACACCACCCTCAGTCCTACCAGTTTGCCTGTCGTATCGTTGACCCTCTGGGTGATTATCCCCCTTCCGCCCCGGGACTGAAGCCTGTACTCCTCGAGAGGGGTGCGCTTACCGAATCCCTTTTCGGTTATGACCAGCACGTCACGGCCCGCGGAGGTTACATCCATCGAAGCCACTTCGTCGCCCTCCCCCAAGGTCACGGCCTTGACGCCGCGGGCGGTGCGGCCCGTGGGGGCGACGTCTTCCACGGAAAACCTTATGCTCATTCCGTGGGACGTGCCAAGGATCAGCTCGTCCTTTACGCCCACCAGCTTTACTCCTATGAGCTCGTCGCCGGGGGTCAGGGTTATAGCTATTATACCCGTTTTGCGGGAGCTCTCGTATTCCGAGAGCAGAGTCTTCTTCACCAGACCCCTGCGGGTTACCATCACCAGATACCCGGCCTCCCTGAAGTCCTTAATCGGTATGACCGCATTCACCTTTTCATGGGGCTTTAAGGGCAGCAGGTTTATAATGGCCGTGCCCTTGGCCGTGCGCCCGGCTTCGGGGATTTCGTGGGCTTTAAGCTTATAGACGTTGCCCTTATTGGTGAAGAACAGCACCACATGGTGGGTGGTGGCAACCAATATCCGCTCTACGAAATCCTCCTCCCTGGTGGTGATGCCGTTCACGCCTTTGCCGCCCCGCTTCTGGCTTCTGTAAGAGGAAAGGGGCATGCGCTTGACGTAGCCCATGTGGGTCATGGTTATTACCACGTCTTCTTCGGGTATCAGGTCTTGTTCGTCGAAATCCTGGACTTCAGCGACTATTTTGGTCCTGCGTTCGTCGCCGAAGCGCTCCTTTATCTTTAAAAGCTCCTCCTTTATTATAGCGAATACCAGTTTCTCGTCGCCCAGCACCTTTTTGTAATAATCGATCCTTTGCAAAAGCTCCCTGTACTCGTCCTCGATCTTCTGGCGTTCCAGGGCGGTGAGCCTCTGCAGCCTCATATCCAGGATGACCTGGGCCTGTTTTTCCGTCAGTCCGAACCTTTTCATGAGCCCTTCCCTGGCCGTGGGTCCGTCTTTGGACTTTCTGATCAGAGCTATTACTTCGTCCAGGTGGCTGAGGGCGATCCTCAGACCCTCCAGTATGTGGACCCTTTCTTCCGCCCGGGCCAGTTCGTATTTCGTCCTTCTGACCACCACTTCTCGCTGGTGCCTCAGGTAATGGTATATCATGTCCCTGAGGGTCAGCACCTGGGGTTTGTTGTCCACCAGGGCCAGCATTATAGCGCCGAAGGTTACCTGCATCTGGGTGTGTTTGTACAGCTGGTTCAGGATTACGCGAGCATTGGCGTCCCTCTTCAGCTCTATGACGATCCTGAGACCGTTGCGATCGCTCTCGTCCCGGAGGTCGGAAATGCCGTCCAGGTGCTTATCGCGCACGAGTTCGGCGATTTTCTCTATGAGGCGGGCTTTATTGACCATGTATGGAATTTCCGTCACATGTATGCGCTGCCTGCCGCCTTCCATGGGTTCTATTGCAGCTTTGGCCCTGACTATTATCGAGCCGCGGCCGGTTGAGTACATCTCCCTGATGCCTTCCCTGCCCAGGATGAGACCTCCCGTGGGAAAGTCCGGCCCTTTTATGGCGGCCATCAACTCCAGGGAGGTAACATCCGGGTTTTCTATCATCATGACCACCCCGTCGATTACCTCCGAGAGGTTGTGGGGCGGGATGTTGGTAGCCATACCCACCGCTATGCCCGAAGACCCGTTTACCAGCAGGTTCGGGAAGCGGGACGGCAGCACCACCGGCTCCTTCATGGTGTCGTCGAAGTTGGGCGCAAAGTCCACGGTTTCTTTGTCTATATCGGAAAGCATCTCCAGGGCTATCCTGGAGAGCCTGGCCTCGGTGTACCTCATAGCAGCCGGGGGATCTCCGTCGATGGAGCCGAAATTGCCATGGCCGTCGATAAGGGGGTAGCGGATGGAAAAATCCTGGGCCAGCCTCACCATGGCCTCGTATATGGCCGCGTCGCCGTGGGGATGGTACTTACCCATGACGTCGCCGACGATGGTGGCTGACTTGCGGTGAGGCCTGTCCGGAGTGAGGTTGAGCTCGCTCATGGCGTAAAGGATCCTGCGGTGGATGGGCTTGAGGCCGTCCCTCACGTCCGGCAGAGCCCTGCCGACTATTACGCTCATGGCGTAGTCTATATAGGATTTTTTCATCTCGTCTTCTATGGTTACCGGCACTACCTTGCCGCCTAATTCTGACATTTACAAAACCTCCGTTAAATATCGAGATTTCTCACTTCTGCAGCGTGTTCAAAAATGAACTGCTTCCTGGGCTCCACCTTTTCTCCCATGAGTATCGTAAATATCTCGTCAGCTTCTATGGCATCCTCCAGGTTTACCTTCAGTATGGTCCTGGTCTTTGGGTTCATTGTGGTCTCCCACAGCTGGTCGGCGTTCATCTCGCCGAGACCCTTGAACCTTTTCACATCGGCCTTATCCCTGTCCTTGCCGATTTTTTCCAGAACAGCCTTCAGTTCCTCGTCACTGTAAGCATAGTATACTTCTTTGCCTTTAGCCACCTGATAGAGGGGCGGCTGGGCGATGTAGACCATACCGGCTTCTATCAGAGGCCTCATGTAACGGTAAAGGAAAGTCAGGAGCAGAGTTCTAATGTGAGCCCCGTCTACGTCGGCGTCGGCCATCAGTATTATCTTGTGGTATCTCAATTTTTCTATATCGAAATCATCGCCGATGCCGGTGCCCAGGGCGGTAATCATGGCCCTGATCTCTTCATTACCTAGGATTTTGTCCAGCCTGGCCTTTTCCACGTTGAGTATTTTTCCCCTCAGGGGAAGTATCGCCTGGAACCTGGGGTCCCGCCCCTGTTTCGCAGAACCTCCCGCCGAGTCCCCCTCCACCAGGTAGAGCTCGCAGAGGCGAGGGTCCTTTTCCCTGCAATCGGCCAGCTTGCCGGGTAGAGCGGTTTTGTCAAGCGCGTTCTTTCGCCTCACCAGTTCTCTGGCCTTGCGGGCCGCTTCCCTGGCTCTGGCGGCGCTAACAGCCTTCTCGACGATGACGCGGGCTACGGAAGGGTTTTCCTCCAGGAAGCGGTTCATGGCCTCCCCTACCACCGACTCCACGATGCTGCGCATCTCACTGTTGCCCAGCTTCGTCTTCGTCTGGCCCTCGAACTGAGGATTCACCAGCTTAACGCTGATGACGGCGGTGAGCCCTTCCCTCACATCCTCGCCGGAAAGGTTCGGATCCTGTTCCTTTAGGAGGTTTGTCTTCCTGGCGTAGTCGTTTATGCAACGGGTCAGCGCCGACTTAAACCCCACCAGGTGGGTGCCGCCCTCCTGAGTGTTTATGTTATTGGCAAAGCTCATCACGTTTTCCACATAGGAGTCGTTGTACTGGAGGGCTACTTCCACTTCCCACTCGTCCTTTTTTGAAGACCCTATGTATATGGGTTCTTCGTGGAGCACATCCTTGTTTCTGTTCAGGTACTTGACGAAGGAGACTATGCCGCCCTCGTAGTGGAAAACCTGCTCCTTGCCGGTGCGCAGGTCCTTGAGCTCTATCTTTAGTCCTTTGTTAAGGAAGGCCTGCTCCCTCAACCTCTGAGCTAGGATGTCGTAGTTGAAGCTGGTGTCCTCGAATATTTCGCCGTCGGGCATGAAGGTAATTTTCGTGCCGGTGCCCTCGGCTTCTCCGATCAATTTAACCTCGGTTACCGGTTTCCCCCGCTCATACTTCTGGTAGTACTTAAATCCATCCCTTTTTACCTCCACTTCCAGCCATTTGGAAAGGGCGTTTACCACAGAAACGCCCACCCCGTGAAGGCCTCCCGAAACTTTGTACCCGCCGGTACCGAACTTTCCTCCGGCGTGCAGCATGGTAAGAGCCACTTCCAGGGCGGGTTTCCCTACTTTGGGGTGGATCTTGACGGGGATGCCCCGGCCGTCGTCCTCCACTGTCACGGAACCGTCTTTATTGATGGAAACCACTATGTTCTTGCAGAATCCGGCCAGGGCCTCGTCGATGCTGTTGTCTACCACTTCGTAGACCAGGTGATGGAGGCCGCGGCTGTCGGTGGAGCCGATGTACATACCGGGCCTGAGCCGCACGTGCTCCAGTCCCTCCAGCACCTCTATTTTAGTTTCATCGTAAACCGTCTTTTTCTCCAATCTTGATACCTCCAAACTAGAAGCTTTGTTCGCCGATATCTTTTATGAAATTAGCCCTCTTGAGAAGGGTGATAGAGGATATTGGAGAAAAATACACCTTTTTATCGGTAACGACTATCGATTTCCCCGCGTCCTCCCCAGTAACGACAAACCCCTCCTCCCTGGCCACCTGCAGAAAATCACTGGTGTCCTTGGATTCGGTACATATCCTGTCAAGAATCATAATTATATCCCGGGTCCTGACCACCGTGTTTTTGCCTATGTGAATGAACAAGGGATTCACCTCTTTTTATCTTGAATTCCAGATCCTTCATCATGAGCTCCGCAAACTTCTGCCTGAGCTTTTCATCTTTGATGTCCGAAGTAATATTATAAACCATTTGTTTCTTTTTGTCAGGGATTTCTACTTCAATATCCTCCTGGCCGTCCTCTTTACCGCCTTCAGGCTCCCCATCTACCCGGCAAACCTGAAACCTGATGTCCTTTACCAGCGGAGGGGAAAACCGCGAATTAATCTTGTTTATTATATCCGATTTAAAAAATAAGAGCTGGTGAGCCCATATGGGACTTGCCACGCCTATAAAAAGCGTATCGCCTCTAAAAAAAACGGGTTTTGAAATTCTGGCTATCTTTTCCCCCACCATTTCCTCGTAATGCACAAAGACCATGGCTTGCCTTAACCTGCGTTCCAGCTCGGTTTTTTTAAGGGTTTTTAATAGTATATTTCTAATTTTTTCCATAAAAATCACCCCACAGTGCCGGCCCGAATCCTGTACACCCTGCCTTTTTTTAGAATATCCCCCGGGATCGCCGACAAGTCGGCGGTAGTAACGAACACCTGACAGGGTTCTTCCCCTTCCAGGATCCACCTCCTTCTGTTCACGTCCAGTTCCGACAGGGCGTCGTCCAGGAGAAGGATGGGATAAACGCCTGTGGCCTCAAAAAAGATCCGGCGTTCAGCGAACTTCAAGCTCAGGCTCAAAGTCCTCTGCTGTCCCTGGGAACCGAAGTATCTCAAATCCCTTCCTCCCAGCAGGAACTGTAAGTCATCCCTGTGCGGGCCCACCTGGGTATAACCGCTCTCCAGATCCCGCGGCAGGGATTCCCTTAGGGCTGCAAGAAACACTTCGCGGAGGGATTCGGCGGGCACATCGGCCAAAACCATGCTGCCGGCGTACCTTATATCGATCTCCCTTTCCTCCCTGGAAAAATAAAGGTAATATTTCCTAACCAGAGGAAAGAGTTTTTCTGTAAAGGCCGCTCTAGTTCTGAGTATTGCGGCGCCCAACGACGAGAGCTGCTCGTCCCAGGCGTCCAGCGCCGTAATGAGGGTCCTGTTCCTCCTGAGATCCTTCAGCAGCCTGTTCCTCTGAAAAAGTGCGCGGCTGTATTCGCTGAGATACCGGCCGTATTGGGGTTTTAACCGTGCGATGATGAGGTCCAGAAACCTCCTTCTCTCGGAGGGTCTCCCCTTAACCAGGGTCAGGTCATCGGGGGAAAAAAACACTGCGTGGATCTGCCAGTAAAGCTCCGACAGCCGGTGCCTTTCAACACCGCATTCCCTGACCTTCTTCCTGTCACCTGCTTTCAGCAGCAATTCCCTGTCGACGGGGCCGGAGGAGGTGTAAAAAACTCCCTTTAAGTAGGCCTTCGTTTTGTCCCACGCGATTAGGTCCTGCTCCCTCGTGGTTCGAACCGGCCTCAGGTTGCAAAGGAAATGTATGGCCTCCAAAAGGTTGGTCTTGCCCTGGGCGTTGTCCCCGTAAAATACGTTCAGACCCCCTGAGAACTCTACCTCTGCTTCCCGGAAGTTGCGAAAATCGAAAAGCCGTATTTTAGTAAGGTGCAAATCATTCACTCCCGCCCTTTACCACAAAGGTCTGTCCCCGAAACTCCACCGTATCCCCGGGAAACAGTTTTCTGGACCTCCTGGTCTCCACCTGGCCGTTGACCTTTACGAGGCCCTGCCTTATCATTATTTTGGCCTCGCCCCCGGTGAAAACCGCTCCCGCCCATTTCAAAAACTGGTCCAGGTTTATGGACTCCGTTTTTATAAAGACTTCCCTCAATAATCCTCACTCCTCAGCCTAACGGGCAGGATAAAGTTTATATGGTTTTCCGAATTCCGCGGCCTTATCACACAGGGACCCACTTCGCCGGCAAATTTAAGCTCTATCTCGGGCTTTTCCACGGACCTGAGGGCTTCTATAAAGAAACGGGCGTTGAAGGCAACCACCAGCTCGTCACCGCTGGTCTCGCATTGCACCTTCTCGTAAACACTGCCCATCTCGGTCTCGGCGCTGACTTCCATACGGTTATTGCCTATTCTAAATTTGACCAGGTTGTTCTTATTCCCCTCCCTGGCCACAATAAAGGCGCGCTCTATGCTGGAAAGCAGTGCATCGGTTTTGGTAACCGCGGTGATCCTGGGCTCCACCTGGACCACCTGTTCGTAATCTATGAATTTGCCCTCCAGCACGCGGGTGGCCATCACCAGGTTTTCCGTGCAGAAGACCACACGGTTTCTTCCGGTATGTATCTCAAAAGACTCTTCCCCGGCGTCCGAAAGGGCCCTGGTCAATTCAACGAGCGCTCTGCCCGGGACTATAACGCTGAAATCGGGCACTTCCGCCTCCTCCCACCGCCAGGCTATTCTGAAGCCGTCCAAGGCTACCACATGGAACCTGCCGTTTCTTGCTTCTAAAAGTTCACCGGTGAGCACCGGCCTAGAGATCGAGTCCTCAGCCCTGGCGAAGATGGTCTGCTTTACCATATTCTTAAATGTCTCTTTGGGAAATTTAAGTATGGGCTTGGTCTCCGGCGGGACTACTTCCGGAAAATCTCCGGCTTCAAGCACCGGCATGTTGAGGCGGAAATCTCCGGCTTCCACCGTGATCTGCCCCTCCTTCCGCCTGAACATTACCGGCCCCTGAGGCAGTTTCCTGGCGATGTCGGTGAAAACTTTTGTGGATATTACCGCGTCGCCTTCTTCCATAATTTGCGCAGGCAACCTGTATTCTATACCCATCTCCAGGTCCGTTGCCGAAAGCTCCAGACTACTGCCGTAAGCCGAGAATTTGATTCCTGATAGGATGGGCATGGTGGTCTTACTCGCGATAAACCTCTCGGCTGCCGAAATGCCCGACAAGAGTTGGTCCTTTTCTATAGAAAACTGCATAATTATACCCCCAAAGATAAAAATTGAATCTGTTGCCAGTGGGTATTTAACATTAGCAGTAGTAGTAGTACCACCTGTGGATATGTGGATAAATTGTGTGAATAACTTAAACCAAGGTTTTTCTCATGTGGATAACCTGTGAAAAATGTAAATAATGTTGTCCACTTATTACACAAAATTAAAGAAAAAGCCAAAGTTATCCACATATATCAACAGGATATCAATAAATTATCAATAAGTTTTTCCACACGGTCAGCTCTGAAGAATTTTTTTCTTCAGGTTTTCGATAAGAGACGAAAGCTGGGCGTCTCTTTGAATATCCCTGGATATCTTCTCACAGGCGTGTATTACAGTGGTATGGTCGCGCCCGCCGAATTCTTCCCCGATCTTCGGCAGCGAGTAGTCGGTGAGTTCCCGGCAAAGGTACATGGCCACCTGACGGGCAAAGGCCAGTTCCTTAGTGCGCTTTTTGGACTTAAAGTCTTCAATTTTTACGGAGAAATGACCGCCCACTACCTGAAGTATATCCATCACGGTGACAGTCTTGGGCTTGTTATTGGGGAGTATATCCTTCAATACGTGCTCTGCCAGGTTCAGGTCGATGGGTTTATTGGTAAGGGACGAAAAGGCCACTATCCTGATGAGGGCGCCTTCCAGTTCCCGGATGTTCGTCTCTATCTTTGTGGCGATGAAGTTAATTACGTCGTCGGGCACAGTAAGGTTTTCCATCATCGCCTTTTTCCTAAGAATTGCGATCCGCGTCTCGAAGTCCGGTGGCTGAATGTCAGTGATGAGTCCCCATTCGAAGCGGGACCTGAGGCGTTCTTCAAGGGTTGGAATTTCCTTTGGGGGGCGGTCGCTGGATATGATTATCTGCTTGTTGGCTTCATACAGGGCGTTGAAGGTATGGAAGAACTCCTCCTGGGTGCGCTCCTTCCCCGCGATGAACTGAATGTCGTCGATCAGGAGCACGTCGATGTTCCTGTATTTATTCCTGAATTCCACGTTCTTATCGTCGCGGATGGAGTTAATCAACTCATTGGTGAACTTTTCAGAAGATACGTACACTACTTTGCACGACGGGTTGTGTTGTAGTATGTAGTGACCTATGGCGTGCATCAGGTGGGTCTTGCCGAGCCCCACACCCCCGTATATAAAAAAGGGATTATAGGCCTTGGCCGGGGCCTGAGCGACGGCCAAGGAGGCGGCGTGGGCGAAGCGGTTGCTATTGCCTACGACGAAGGTGTCGAAAGTGTACTTGGAATTCAGCGTACTCTGACTTTCCTCCGCAATAGGCCTGATGTCTTTTTCAGCCGTATCTGCGGTCGAAGCCTGCTCGGTACAGGCGAGGGTGTCAATTTGAAAGAAAATACTGACACTACGGTTCAGAATTGAACCCAGTATGTCCTTCAAAAGGTTGGCGTATCTCTTCTCCAGTATACCTTTTAAAAACTCGTTGGGAACCTCGACGATAGCGATGTCGTCTTCAATGCTCACCAGTTTAGTAGGTTTTAAAAAGGTGTTGAAGGAAACATCGTTGTTGAGTTCACTGCCCAGTGTCTTCAGTACCTGCTGCCAGAGGTCGGGAAGATTATGGGTCATAGAAAAACCTCCTCAAAAGAAAAAAAAGAAAGTGACTGGCTAATAACATGATAGCAAAATACAGCAGCACATTCAATAAGAAACATATTTTCTTGACAATTATTAATATTATAGGCTATAATCTATATAGTTTTCAGTCCCGAGGGGGTGAAACGTTGAAACAGACATACCAGCCGAGAAGAAGATACAGGAAAAAAGTACACGGTTTCAGAAAGAGAATGAGAACAAAGAGCGGGAGAAATATAATAAAAAGAAGAAGACTAAAGGGTAGAAAGAGGTTAACTGCATAGGGCCGCAGCGTATAAAAAAGCGGCCTTATTCCAGATTTTTCGGAGGGCAATTGCAGGTTGAAAAAGTGCTTTAGATTAACAAAAAATTTTGAATTTATGCGTGTGTATAGAAAGGGAAGGCGATCAGGATGCCCTCTTTTTAGCATGTACGCCAAAGAAAACGATTTGGGGTACTCGAGGCTGGGAGTGTCAGTCAGTAAGAAAATAGGAAACAGCGTAGTGAGAAACAGGGTCAAGCGGCGGATAAGAGAAGCTTTCAGGACCAGTATTGAAAACATAAAGAAAGGTTACGACGTAGTGGTGTCGGTAAGGGAAGGTGCGAGGGACGCTGACTTTAACGAGATAAAAAGAAATCTAATACACCTTTTGAAAAAATTGAACCTCTGGGCTGGGAATAATTGTGATTAAAAAGGTACTCATTGCTATGATAATATTTTACCAGAAGGTAATATCGCCGCTAAAGCCGAGGACATGCAGGTTTTACCCCACCTGTTCGGAATACGCAAGGCTATCAATTGAAAAATACGGGGTCTTCCGCGGAGGAATCAAGGCTATAAGGAGGATATTAAAATGCCATCCCTTCAACCCGGGTGGCTACGATCCGGTGTAACTTCTAAAACCAGGCGGAAGAACGCCGCGTATAAATAAAAAAGAAAAAATCGTAAATAATATTGTATGCAAATTAGAGGGGGAGCGCTTGAATGGCTTTTTTAGAGAGTCTTATGAAGCAAATGCTGGATTATATATTCCTATATACAAAAAGCTACGGTATTGCCATAATTGTTTTGACAGCATTAATAAAGCTGGTTTTACTGCCTTTCAGCTTTCAACAGTTTCGATCAATGAAGAAGATGCAGGAGATAGCGCCGCTGCAGAAAAAACTCCAGGAGAAATACAAGAACGACAAGGAAAAACTCAATAGAGAATTGATGAAGCTCTACCAGGAAAACAAAGTGAACCCCATGGGAGGTTGCCTTCCGCTGCTAATACAATTCCCGTTTATAATAGCTCTCTTCAGGCTGCTACAGAACTTCAACTTCGGTCAAGCGGGCTTCCTATGGATAGCCGACCTGGGCGCCCCCGACAGGACCTTTATCCTACCTCTGCTGGCTGCGGTAACCACTTACGTGTCGTCAAAAATAGGAATGCCTCAAAATTCCGATAACCAGCAGAATACTATGAACCTGGTGATGACAGGTTTTATAGGATGGATGGCCGCCAAGTTTCCGTCGGGATTGGCACTGTACTGGGTAGTCAGCAATCTGCTGCAGATATTACAACAGGTGTTAATAATGCGCTCCCCAGCCTCTGTCAAGGAGGAAGCAAAGTAGTATGAAAACCGTGGAAAAGCAGGGAAAGACGGTAGAAGAAGCCCTGGAACTGGCGTTAAAGGAACTGAAAGCCAAGAAAGACGAAGTAGAGGTGGAAGTGCTGGAGGAGGGCAGCAGGGGGTTGTTCGGGCTGCTCTCCAAGATGGCGAGGGTTAGGGTGACCTTAAAGAAAAAGCCCGAAGAAAAAGCGGTGGAATTTCTAACCGGTCTGATGAAGATCCTGAAGCTCGACCCCGTCATGAACCTGGTGCACGAAGAAGACGGCATGTGCAGGATAGAAATAAAAGGCAAAGACATGGGCATACTTATAGGAAAGCACGGGGCAACGCTGAACGCACTCCAGTATTTGACCGGCCTTGTGGCCAATAAGGACGGTGCGGGCTACAAGAGGATAATACTGGACGTGGAAGGGTACAGGGAAAAGAGGGAAAAAGCCCTGAAGGAGCTGGCTTTAAAGATAGCAAAAAGGGTTAAGGAGACTAAAAAGAGCATTGCCCTCGAGCCAATGCCGCCCAACGAGAGAAAGATTATACATAACGCCCTCCAGGGCGACGAACGGGTGAAAACCCACAGCGAGGGCGAAGAACCCTATAGGAGAGTTATTGTTTCGCTGAAATATCCTCCTGTCAAATGACAGGAGGATATATTATAGGTGGAGGAGATTTTATGAATACGACCGGGGATACCATAGCAGCCATTTCAACGCCTCTGGGAGAAGGCGGTATCGGCATAATAAGGATAAGCGGAGAAGACTCCTTCCGTATAGCCGGCGAAATATTCCGCCCCAAAAAAAATATAGATCCTTCGGAGATGAAGCCCAGGACCATGTACCTGGGCAGTATAGTCGATCCTTCCAGCGGCGAGATAATCGATGAGGTGCTGCTGGTTAAATACAGGGCTCCCTTTACCTACACCAGGGAAAATATGGTTGAGATAAACTGTCACGGCGGGTTCACCGTTCAGCACCGGATCCTGGAAGTGGTGTTGAGCAGGGGCGCCCGGGTGGCAGAACCGGGAGAGTTTACCAAGAGGGCTTTTTTAAACGGCAGGATAGACCTTTCCCAGGCCGAGGCGGTTATAGACATCATACGGGCCAAGACCGACCGGGCGCTTAAAGTGGCTGTAAACCAGTTAAAGGGAGGTCTTTCCGACAGGATTCGGGAAGTGAGGCAGAAGATCCTCCGGATTATCGCCCATATAGAGGCCGGCATAGATTTTCCGGAGGAAGATATACCGGAAGCCGATCCCGACACAATTAGAGGTGAGATTCGGGGTATCCGGGTGGAGCTGGAGGAGCTTTTGAAAAAAGCCCAGGCGGGGAAGATAATGCGGGAAGGGTTGTCCACCGTAATCCTCGGGAGGCCCAATGTCGGTAAATCTTCGCTGCTGAATTCCCTGCTCAGGGAAAGGAGGGCTATAGTCACCGACATTCCGGGGACCACCAGGGATATAATCGAGGAGTACCTGAACATAAACGGCATACCGGTAAGGATCGTCGATACAGCAGGGATCAGGGAGACCCGCGACGCTGTTGAGAAGATCGGCGTTGAAAGGGCTCTGGAGACGCTGAAGGATGCGGAACTGGTGCTGTTGATGTTCGACGCATCCGAGGAGTTGAAGAAAGAAGACCGCGAGATAATGGAATTGGTGAAGGATAAATTCGTAATAGTGGTAATCAACAAATCCGATCTGCCCGAGAAACTGAATGCGGATGAGGTAAAATCGGCTTTTCCTGGAAAGCCGGTGATAAGGGTATCGGCTCTACAGGAAAAAGGTATAGAGGAGCTGAAGGAAGCCATATACAGGGCGGTCACCGAGGAGATAGGTCCCGTCGATGAAGGCGTAATAGTAACAAGGGCAAGGCACAGCCAGGCTGTAAAGAACGCCGTGGAGGCGCTGGAAAGAACCGAAAGCGCGCTGTCGGCCGGAATTCCCATGGAGATGGTGGCCATGGAAGTGAGGGAAGCATGGGAGCAACTGGGCGAGATAACCGGGGATACGGTGCGGGAAGATGTAGTCAACGCCATTTTTGAAAACTTCTGCATAGGCAAATGAGGGTGATAAGAATGGAGTACACCGCGGGATATTACGATGTGGCAGTGGTAGGAGCCGGGCACGCCGGTTGCGAAGCCGCCCTGGCTGCGGCCCGCCTGGGGTTGAGGACCGTGGTTTTTGCAATAAATTTGGACAGCATCGCACTGATGCCGTGCAATCCATCCATCGGCGGGCCGGCAAAGGGGCACCTGGTGCGCGAAATAGACGCCCTCGGCGGAGAAATGGCGAAAAATATAGATAAGACTCTAATACAGATGCGGCTCCTGAATACGAAAAAAGGGCCCGCTGTGAGGGCTTTGAGGGCACAGGCCGACAAAAAGGCATACCAGCTTTCCATGAAGTACACCCTGGAGAGGCAGGAAAACCTCGATATTGTACAGGGCGAAGTGGTAAAGATCCTGGTAGAGGGCAGACGGGTGAAGGGCGTGGTCACCAGGACGGGAGGGGTGTACTATGCGCGGGCGGTAATTTTGACGACGGGAGTGTACCTGAGAGGCAGGATAATCATAGGCGACGTGAGCTACAGCGGAGGCCCCAACGGGCTTTTTCCCGCCGCCGAGCTCTCAAAATGCCTTGAAGCGCTGGGTTTCGAGCTGGGAAGATTCAAAACAGGCACGCCTCCCCGGGTACACAGGGATTCCATTGATTATTCGAAGATGATTGAACAACCGGGAGACGAGGTAATTATCCCCTTCTCCTATGAAACCGAATCTATAAAAAGGCCGCAGATTTCGTGCTGGCTGACCTACACCAACGAGAAGACCCACGAGATAATCAGGAAGAACCTCTACAGGGCACCGCTTTATAAAGGAGATATAAAAGGGGTCGGCCCCAGGTACTGCCCCAGCATAGAAGTGAAAATAGTCAACTTCCCCGAAAAGGAATCCCACCAGGTGTTCGTGGAGCCGGAGGGCGAAAAAACCTGCGAAATGTACCTGCAGGGCGTTTCAACAAGCCTGCCCGAAGACGTGCAGGTGGAGCTTTTGAGGACCATAAAGGGCTTGGAGAACGTGAAGATGATGCGGCCGGGATACGCCATCGAATACGACTACGTGATACCAACCCAGCTGAAACTGACGCTGGAGACCAAGGAAATCAAGGGCCTTTATATGGCCGGCCAGATAAACGGCACATCCGGTTACGAAGAAGCCGCAGCCCAGGGGCTGATCGCCGGCATAAACGCTGCTTTAAAGCTGAAGGAAAGGGAGCCTTTGATACTCGAAAGGTCCGACGCCTATATAGGCGTGCTGATAGACGACCTGGTGACGAAGGGCACCGACGAACCATACCGCATGCTCACATCCAGGGCGGAATACAGGCTGCTTTTAAGGCACGATAACGCCGATTTGCGGCTGACGGAAATAGGTTACAGGATAGGGCTTATCAGCGAAGAAAGATACGAGAGATTTCTGAAAAAAAAGAATATGATCGAGGAAGAAATAGAAAGGCTGCGCTCCACGAAAATTACGCCTACCGCCGAAGTTAACAGGGCGCTGGAGGAAATAGGTTCAGCACCTCTGGCTACGCCGGCTACCCTGGAAGACCTTTTAAAGCGACCGGAGATTGATTACACGGCGCTGAAAGCCCTGGACCCGGAAAGACCGGAACTTCCCCAGGAAGTTATAGAACAGGTGGAGATCATGACGGCGTACGACGGGTATATAAAGCGCCAGATGAAACAGGTGGAAAGTTTCAAGAAGATGGAAAACAAGCGCATCCCCCATGACTTGGATTATGATAAAATTTACGGGCTCCGGACCGAAGCAAGAGAAAAGCTGAAAAAGATACGGCCGGCTTCTATCGGTCAGGCTTCCAGGATTTCCGGCGTGAACCCCGCCGACATAACCATTCTCCTGGTGTACCTGGAATCGGAAAAAAGAAGGCGGGAAAAATGAGCGGTAATTTTGTAGATAGACTCATGAGGCTGGCGGGGGAATGCGGGATAGAAATAGACCGGGAAAAGGCGGAATTACTCGGGAATTTTAAAGATGAAGTGGTGGAATGGAACAACAAGATGAACCTTACAGCCCTGGTGGAAGAGGAGCAATTTATAAAAAAGCACATCATCGACTCTCTCATGATTTTAAAAAATATAGACTTTCACCAGGGGACGAAGCTGGTAGACGTGGGCACCGGGGCCGGATTTCCGGGTATACCGGTGAAGATAATGAGGCAGGACTTAGAAGTGCTGCTCATGGACTCCAGCAGAAAAAAAACGGAGTTTCTAAAATATGCCGTGAAAAAGCTGGGGTTAAAAAGAACAGATGTTCTGTGTGCGCGGGCGGAAGAGGCCGCAAGGAACATCGGTTACCGGGAAAAATACGACGCTGCCGTTTCCCGGGCCGTATCGGCTCTCAATACGTTAGTGGAACTATGCCTGCCCCTGGTAAAGGTAGAAGGCGTATTCGTCGCTATGAAAGGTGAAGATCCGGAACCGGAAATCGAAGAGGCCGGCGGCGCCGTAGCCGTCCTGGGCGGCAGGATAAGGGATGTGATACCATATGAGCTGCCGGGGGGTTTGCGAAGGCACCTAATTGTTGTGGAAAAAATTCAAGAGACTCCTGAGAAATTTCCCCGGCGGCCCGGGATACCTGAAAAGAGGCCGTTGTTTATGAAAAAATTTCCATAAAAAAGAAGGAGATTAAACGAACTACATAGAATAATAAAATTAAAAACAAGAACGAGGCGGTGGTAATCTGTGTGGGGGGACAAAAGGAGTGAAGTAATCAGTATCCCGGTAGATGCCATCAAGCCCAACCCGTATCAGCCCAGGAAAAATTTCGACGACGAATCGCTGAGAGAGCTGACCGATTCGATAAAGGTATACGGAGTACTCCAGCCGATAGTGGTGAGGCGTGTAGGAAAAAACGGGTACGAACTGATAGCCGGCGAGAGAAGGTGGAGGGCCTGCCAGAAGGCGGGTCTAAAGGAGATACCTGCGATTGTCCGCGATGCCAAAGAAACCGAGACGGCAATTATGGCACTGATAGAGAACCTGCAGAGGGAAAATCTGAGCTTTTTGGAGGAAGCCGAAGGGTACAGGCAGTTGATGTACGAGCACGGACTCACCCAGGAGCAGCTGGCGGAGAAGCTGGGCAAGAGCCAGTCCACCATAGCCAATAAGATCAGGCTCCTGAAGATGCCGGAAGATATTTTAAAAATTATTTCCCAGGAAAATTTGACCGAAAGGCACGCCAGGGCCCTGCTGAAGCTGCCCGATGAGAAAATGCAGAGAGATGTCCTGAAAAAGGTGATTGAAAAGGGACTGAACGTGCGACAGACCGAGGAGCTGGTGGACAAGACCCTTGAGAGAATACAGGTGAAAGAAAATGAAACAAGGCGGAAGAAAAATTTAAAGATAGCCATAAAGGACATAAGGATTTTTGTAAATTCGGTAAAGAAGCTGGTAAACTCCATCAAGGAGACCGGGTTCAAGGCCGATTACAAAGAATTTGACAGAGGCGATTATATAGAAGTGGTGGTTCAGATCCCAAAAAGGTGATGAACCATTTTTTTTATCGCTAATAGAAGGAAAAAGTGACTAAAAAAAGAAATGATAATAATATGCGCCGTAAGCTAGTGAGGTGAAAACGATTTGCGGGAGTGGTAAAATGTCCAGGATAATAGCTATAGCAAATCAAAAGGGCGGGGTCGGAAAGACGACTACAGCAGTAAACCTGGGCGCATGCCTTGCAGCTCTTGGAAAGCGTGTACTGCTGGTGGATATAGACCCGCAGGGCAATACCACCAGCGGCATAGGCGTGGACAAGACCGGGGTGGGTAGATCGATATACAACGTCCTGATCAACGAGGAGAGCATAAAGGAGAACATCGTCAAGACCGGTTACGACAACCTGTACCTCCTGCCGTCCAACATACAGCTGGCGGGGGCGGAAATAGAGCTGGTGATGGCCATATCGCGAGAATACAAATTGAAATATGCCCTGGAGGAAGTAAAGGAAGAATACGATTTCGTATTGATCGACTGCCCCCCATCCCTGGGGCTGCTTACACTAAACGCCCTAACGGCCGCCGACACGGTACTGGTGCCCATCCAGTGCGAGTACTATGCCCTGGAAGGATTGGGGCAGTTGATGAACACCATCAGTCTGGTTAAAAAGCACCTGAACAAAGAGCTGGATGTGGAGGGCGTCCTGCTGACAATGTTTGACGCCAGGACAAACCTTTCAATACAGGTAGTGGAAGAGGTAAAAAAATTTTTTAAGGACAAAGTGTACAGGACAATAATTCCGAGAAACGTCAGGTTGAGCGAAGCTCCCAGCCACGGCAAACCGATTATAGTTTACGATTCCAGATCAAAAGGGGCCGAGGTGTATATGGAATTGGCCAGGGAGGTGTTGGGAATTGAGTAAAAAGGGGCTGGGAAAAGGGCTCGGGGCCCTGATACCCATGTTAGAAGAAAAGACCGGCGAAAAAAACATTCAGGAGATCAACCTGAACGAAATACGGCCCAATGAGCACCAGCCGAGGAAGGCTTTCGATGATGAAAAATTGAGTGAGCTGGCGGCTTCAATCAGGGAGCACGGCATCCTTCAACCGGTAATACTTAGAAAGGTGAAGAACGGCTATGAAATCGTGGCCGGCGAGAGGCGCTGGAGAGCGGCAAAGATGGCGGGCATCGATAAGATACCGGCAGTGGTGAAGGAACTGACCGATGCCGAAGTAATGCAGATCGCCCTGATAGAGAACCTGCAGAGGGAGGACCTGAATCCCCTGGAAGAAGCGGCGGCATACAAAAGGCTTATGGAAGAATTCGGAATGACCCAGGAAGAGCTGGCGATGAGAATCGGCAAAAGCAGATCCCAGATAGCAAACATTGTGAGGCTCCTGAACCTGGAGCCGGAAATCCAGCGAATGATTAACGAAGGACGCCTTACAGCAGGACACGCCAGGGCACTGCTGGCCATTGAGGATCCTCGCGAAAGAATAAAAATAGCCAGGAGGATCACGGAAGAGAATATATCTGTAAGGGAAACGGAAGAAATAGCAAAGACAGTGTCGTTAAAAACAGGCAAGAAGGTTCAAAAAGGAAGAGGAGAAGAGATAAATCCTGCTCTTTTGCATGTGGGCGAACAACTCCAGAAGATCCTGGGTACAAAAGTTAGGGTAAAAGGAAGCGAGAGAAGGGGGAAGATCGAAATAGAATTTTACTCCGAAGACGAACTGGAGAGGATTCTGGAAATTATAATGGGTTCTTAAATCTTCCTCCTAAAAGGATAATGTTTCACGTGAAACTTTCAAAAAAATCCTGTTTTGGGGGTGAGTACGATTAACTTGGGAATTGTTGGGGCGGGCAAAGGTGGTACGGCAATTCTCAAGGCGACTTATGGACTACCGGATGTGCGCATCGCCGGGGTTGCAGACATAGACGAAAACGCTCCGGGGATAAAACTGGCTAAGGAAAAAGGAATCAGAATTTTTCGCGATTGTCTTGAGCTGTTACAAACGCCACAATTAGATTTAGTGATCGAAGCGACGGGAAATCCTAAAGTTCAGGAACTGCTTTACACTCATAAACAAGAAAAAACCGTGATCATCGACGCCTATGCTGCTCGGTTGATGATGACTATCGTCAATGCTAAGGAAGATATGGTTAAAAAACTACATGCCCAAGCGATGGAATTAGCTACTACAGCTGAGGAGTTGAGCAATACCCTAAGAGAAATCGCTGGTGCTGCCAAAGAACTGGCTGTCGGGGCTGAGGAGCTTGCCGCTCAAGGGCAGAGCTTAAACGGATCTGTCAGCAATGCAAAGAGCCATGTACAAAAAATAGGTGACGTTCTCAGTTTTATCAAAAAAGTCGCCGTTCAGACCAACCTTTTAGGGCTGAATGCAGCTATAGAAGCAGCGCGGGCTGGAGAACAGGGGCGCGGCTTCGCCGTTGTAGCCGGTGAAGTCCGCAAATTAGCTGAGGATAGTGCGAGGGCTGTTGAGCAAATCGGAGAGATTTTGAAAAATATCGAAAGATCGGTTGGAGAGATCATCGAGGGAATACTAGGAACCAGTCAGGTTACTGAGCGCCAAGCGGGTGTAACTCAGCAGATTGTGGGACAGATCGAGCAACTGAAACAGGTGGCGGAAAATCTCAGGAAAGTAGCAGGGCAGTTGGCTGCCCTGAGCTGACGGAGATACCAGCTTGCAGCTTTTGAAAACGGAAGGCGTGGCTGCTGCTTGCCCGGCGAAAGCCCGGCCGGGACCCCGATCGGCTTTTCTAAAGGTCGCGGTGCACTTACACTTTTTTTAAAAGTTGCTTTTTGGCGTGATAAATAATATAAATAAATTGTATGATTGTAATATAATTATAAATTGAATCGGTCCTGACGCAAGGGGTAGCCTGAGCGAAGGGAGGGAATGTGAATGAGCGGGTCTCATATACGTGCATGTAAGGCTTTTCCTCCCGGAGGAAAAGCTTTTTTGTTAGGGCTGCTGAAGAGACATTTGTGACCCCGCCTTTTTTGCGGTAGAAAGCCGGAGATAATTAGTTACTAATTTACTAATAAGGGGAGAGGATTATGATTCACACCGGTAAAAACCGGGACATGGAGGAACTGAAGGCCGATTTCATAGACGACGAAGCGATAACCCGCGCTCTGGAGGCCGGGAAAAGGGTTTCCAGAGAGGGCATAAAGGATATCCTGAAAAAAGCCGGGGAAGCGAAAGGTCTCGACCTGGAAGATGTGGCGGCCCTTTTGCACTGCGATGATGACGAGTTGCTGGAGGAAATGTACGTCACGAGCAGGGAAATAAAAGACAGGATTTACGGCAACAGAATAGTGATCTTTGCACCCCTCTACTACAGCGATTATTGCGTAAATAACTGCCGCTACTGCGGTTACAGGAGGGATAACAGAACCCAGCGCCGGCGACTTACAATGGAGGAAGTGAGGCGCGAAGTCGAGATCCTGGAGGATATGGGGCACAAGCGGCTGGCCCTGGAAGCCGGAGAAGATCCGGTGAACTGCCCGATAGAATACACCCTTGAAGTGATAAGGACCGTTTACGATACCCGTTTAAAAAACGGCAGCATCCGCCGGGTGAACGTGAACATAGCGGCCACCACGGTGGAAAATTACCGAAAATTAAAGGAGGCCGGTATAGGAACCTACATTCTCTTTCAGGAAACCTACCACAGACCCACATACAAATACATGCACCCGTCGGGCCCCAAGAGTGATTACGATTACCATACCACCGCTATGGACCGGGCCATGGCAGGCGGCATTGACGATGTGGGGTTGGGTGTTCTTTTCGGGCTCTACGATTACAAATACGAAGTGCTGGCGCTTCTCCAGCATGCACGGCACCTGGAAGAAAACTACGGCGTCGGCCCCCATACCATATCTTTTCCCAGGATTAGACCGGCTCTGGGCGTAAGCGTAAAGGACTTCCCGTACCTGGTATCCGACAGGGAATTCAAGAAGATAGTCGCCATAGTGCGGCTGGCGGTACCCTATACCGGTATGATTCTGTCGACCAGGGAGCGCCCCGACTTCAGGGAAGAGGTAATCTCCGTGGGCATCTCTCAGATAAGCGCCGGGTCGTGCACCGGAGTCGGAGGGTACTACGATGAAATATCCCGTAGAAACCAGGGATCCCACGCCCAGTTCCAGGTGGAGGATCACAGGACCCCCAACGAAGTTCTGCTTTCCCTGTGCGAGCAGGGGTACCTGCCCAGCTACTGTACTGCCTGCTACCGGAGCGGACGTACCGGCGACAGGTTCATGCAGCTGGCCAAATCCGGCAATATTCACAACTGCTGCCAGCCCAATGCCATCCTCACCTTTAAAGAATTTCTGATGGACTACGCAGACCCCCAGCTTAAGGAACTGGGAGAAAAAGTTATAAAAAAGAGCCTCGAAGATATCCCCAATCCTACCGTAAAACAAAAGACCCTGGATAGGCTTGCGAGAATAGAACAGGGCGATAGAGACCTGTTCTTTTAAAAGGTGGCTGCCATGTCGGAACACATTATAGTATGCTCCACAACAAGCCACATGCTTAAGGGCGAGAAGGCGTTGAGGACGGCGGGTATACCCGTCCGCCTCATACCTACCCCGAAAAAATACGGCCGGCTCTGCACGACCGCTATCGTCATCCCCACGGAGATGAAGCCGGCGGCCGAGGCTATACTCCAAAGGGAAAAGGTGGAATATACGGGCATCTATGAGTTCGAGCCCTTTAGGGTGGATAACCTTCTTCCCGCGGACGGAGGGGTGGGGGAGGATTTCGCCGGTCTGATTAAAAAAATAGAATCCGGCCGGGACCTCACCCTAAAAGAGATTGAACGCCTGCTGGCTTCGGAAAACCCGCTGGAAGTGGAGGCTCTACTGGCGGCCGGGGACCGGATGAGGCAGAAGACCGTCGGTGACGTGGTGGATATAAGAGGTGCCGTGGAATTTTCCAATTACTGCAGAAAGAATTGCAACTATTGCGGCCTGCGGAGTGGAAACACCAGTTTGCCGCGCTACCGCATGACGCCGGAAGAAATCATAAAAGTGGCCGTTGAAATGAAGCGGCTGGGTCTTTCCACAGTGATACTCCAATCCGGAGAAGACCCCTGGTACACCGGGGAAAAAATAGTCGAGATCCTCCGGGGTATCAAAAGGGAGACCGGCATGAGGATAACCCTGAGTATAGGCGAGAGGCCCAGGCGGGAGCTGGAGGCCTTCCGGGAGGCGGGGGCCAACAACTACCTCCTTAAAATAGAGTCGGCAAACCGGGAGGTCTTTGCTCTGGCTCACCCCGACGACGATTACGACGTCCGGGTGAAAAACATTCGCGACCTGAAAGAACTGGGGTACGTCACGGGTTCCGGGTGTATAGTGGGACTGCCGGGCCAGCGGCCCGGACACCTGGCGGAGGATATCGCCTTTTTGAAGGATATGGGTATAAACATGGTGGGGTTAGGGCCTTTTCTCCCCGCCAGAAACACGCCCTTCGAGAACATGCCGCCGGGCGACCTTTTGATGTCTCTAAAGATGGTGGCCGTGGCCCGGCTGGTGCTCAAACACGTCTTCATACCCTCGACGACCGCGATGGCCACCCTGTCGCCGGATGGGCAAAAAAGAGGACTTCTTTCGGGAGCCAACGTGATAATGGTGAACTTCACCCCGCCCCGATTCAGAAAAGCCTACGAGATATACTCAAACAAAGCGGTCGTAACGCTGCAGTCAGCGGTGGATCTGGTAAAGAGTCTGGGAAGAAAGCTGCCGCCGTATTTAAAAGAATTTGTGTGACGCCCATGACTGTACCTTTATAGAAATCTTTTACCCTCCCGGGGCGCTGTTATATCTGCGAAGGGTCTTTTCGCAGATACTTTTTTATGATAAAGTATTTATTGATTCCATAAAAGAGGTGCTTCCAATGACCTATTTTGACAATGCGGCCACCACTTGGCCCAAACCAGAAGAAGTTTACAGAGCCGTTGAAGACACCATGAGAAATTTCGGCGGGAACCCGGGCCGCAGCGGCCATAGGATGGCTCTAGCCGCCGCCCGACTGGTGTACGAGGCGAGGGAGGCCCTGGCCGAATTTTTCAACGCGGAGAGTCCGACGAATATAGTTTTCACAATGAACGCCACCGATGCCCTCAATATAGCCATAAAGGGTGTGCTCAAGCCCGGCGACCACGTTATAACTAGTTCCATGGAGCATAATTCGGTGGCAAGGCCGATCTTCGCCCTGACAAAATCCGGGGTGGAATGGGATATCGTAAAGTGCGGCAGCGACGGCACCCTGGATCCCGACGACGTAGCCAAGGCCATAAAGCCCAATACACGCCTTATTGCAGTGACCCACGCCTCAAACGTAACCGGAACTATCATGCCCGTAGAGGAAATCGGAAAAATTTCCCAGGAAAAAGGCGTTATCTTTCTGGTAGACGCCGCCCAGTCGGCCGGGGTGCTGGAAATCGACGTGCAGAAGTTGAATATAGATCTTCTGGCCTTTCCGGGCCACAAGGGCTTGTATGGTCCGCAGGGGATCGGGGGGCTTTACGTCAGGGAGGGGTTGCACCTGACTCCTATCAGGCAGGGAGGCACCGGCAGTTTTTCCGAAGAACTGGAGCAGCCCGGAATTCTACCGGACAGGCTGGAGTGCGGCACTCTTAACACACCGGGAATAGCGGGTCTTGTCGCCGGTGTCGGCTTTATTAAAAAGAAGGACCTGAAAAACATCCGCTCCCACGAAGAGCAGCTGACCCGAAGATTTCTCGAAGGCCTTAAGGAAATTGACGGTGTTACCGTTTACGGTCCCGCAGAGGCGGCCGGTCGCTGTGCTGTGGTATCCCTGAATTTAAAAGACATGGATTCGGCGGAGCTTGCCTACCTGCTGGATAGCCGGTTCGACATCCAGGTGCGCCCGGGGCTCCATTGCAGCCCCCTAGCTCACCGGACTCTGGGCACCGAAGACCGGGGAACTGTCAGGTTCAGCTTCTCGGTATTCAACACCGTTGAGGAGATAGACAGGGCCCTGGACGCTCTGAGAGAGGTCTCTACGGGCAGCTGGTAATTTTATGGATCAGGGGAGATGGCGAAATTGTTGGGAACCATCGTAAACTCCATGGCTATTATAGCAGGGGCCTTTATGGGGAACGCCCTGAAGGGCCGGTTTCCGGAAAACATCAGTTCCACTGTAATGCAGGGCCTCAGCCTGGTAATAATGCTTATCGGGCTTTCCATGGCCCTGGAGACCGAAAACCTGCTGGTCGTGACCTTAAGCATAGTTACGGGGGCGATAGCGGGAGAGGCGATGCGGATAGAAGAACGGCTCAACCGGCTGGGTAAGAACCTGGAAGAGCGTTTCGGCAGCGGTGACGGCGACTTCACCAGGGCTTTCGTCTCCGCCAGCCTCGTATACTGCGTTGGAGCCATGGCTATCATGGGAGCCATCGAGAGCGGCCTTACCGGGAATCACAGGATACTGTTCGTCAAGTCGATTCTGGACGGGGTTTCTGCGGTGGTGTTTTCGTCGAGCTTAGGGATAGGCGTGGCTTTCTCCGCCGTACCTGTTTTCCTATACCAGGGGGGTATAGCCCTGGCGGCCGGATTCATTAAATCATACCTTACCGATACCATAATAACCGAAATGACAGCCGCCGGAGGCCTGCTCATTTTCGGGATAGGTGTCAACATGCTGGAAGGCAGAGCGCGCATAAAGGTGGGAAACCTGCTGCCGGCGATTTTCACTGCCGTAGTCATTACCGTTTTCCTTTCGCGTTTTCCGATACTGTAAAGGCTGGTTTGGAGGAATCTATATGATCTCGGATTTCACAAAATTTCTAAACGATTTAATCGTCGTGAACCTGGACAGGGTGTTGCTTTTGGTCACCGTTATGTCGCTTTTAAGCCTCATTTTTTTCATAGTTATAAACGTCAGACTCTCGTCAATTTCCAAAAAATACGCCGCCATGATGCGGGACGTGAACGGCAAAAACCTGGAAGCCGTACTGATGGAGTACATGGATAGCGTCGCCAGGGTAACATCCGATATCTCGGAACTGAAGGACCAAGTAAAGGCCCTCGAAAAAGAGAGCCTGGCTGCGGTCCAAAAAGTACATATCAAGAGATACAACGCCTTCGACGATATGGGCGGGAACTTGAGCTTTTCCGTCGCCTTTCTAAACGGACATAACAGCGGAGTTATAATTTCCAGCATTTACGGCAGGGAAGAAAGCCGGGTATACCTGAAACCCATAGTGAACGGCAATTCTACGTATACGCTGAGCCCGGAAGAAAAAGAAGTACTGGAAAAGGCTGTTTCCGGAGGAGGATTTTTGACAGGTAACGACGAATTTTAATAATTCAAATGCAGTGTTTGGACAAGTCCAGCAAAATAAAGGGGGAATGGGGGGCAGGTGAAAGGAAGAAAAAGGGAAAGATTTATCACTTTAATGATAATACCGCACTCGGAGAAGTCCACTTTTTCTATTTCAGTTCCTTTCTCTTTCATAAAAGCTGTGAAGTACATAGCCGCCGGGACGGCAGTGGCCGTGGCGGGAGCGTCCATTTATTTTTTCGTTTCTTACAGGGAGCTTAAGGCCAGGAACGAGGAGCTGGCGGTTAAGGCTGGAAAATACGAAGCGGTACAAGCCCGGCTGGAATATTTTGAAGAAAAAACCAAGAGCATGGAGGAAAAAGTAAAAAAGCTGGAGGAACTGGATGCAAGCCTGAGGGAGATGCTTAAAAACGATCCGGAGCTGAAAGCCAAGCTGGATCAGAAGATTTCGCCGCCCTCTCAGCCTGCGGGGCTTGCCAGTAGGAGCGGCATCGACAGGGAAAGAGCCCTTGAGCAGCTTGAGGAGCTTGACAAGAAGCTGGAGGATCAGGAAAACAGCCTCGAGCAGCTGGTGGCCGCGGTAGAGGCCAGAAACAAAAGGCTGGCCTGCACCCCCTCTATATGGCCTCTGAAGGGAGAAGTAACATCCAGGTTCGGATACAGGCGTTCCCCCTTCGGCCGGAGCATAGAGTTTCACGACGGCCTTGACATAGCGGCCCCTTACGGAAGCCCTATAAAGGCCGCCGCCGATGGTAAGGTTACCTTTGCCGGATACATGTCCGGTTACGGCTATACGGTGGAGATAAGCCACGGTTACGGCATTAAGACCGCTTACAGTCATGTCTCCAGAATTCTGGTGAAGGCGGGACAGCAGGTCAAGAAAGGAGACATTATAGCCAGGGTGGGAAGTTCCGGCAGGAGCACAGGACCCCATCTTCACTACATGGTAAAAGTAAACGGCATCCCCAGGAACCCTGAGGAATACTTGGATTAAGGGGGGCTAGCATGTTCGGCAAAAGAGGCGAAAATGTGGATATAAATACCGATCGGGTGGATACACTCCTGGGAAAGGGGACGGAATTTAAAGGCACTGTTAAGGCCAGCGGCGTGCTTCGCGTCGAAGGCAGGATTGAAGGGGAAATAGAGAGTTCCGGTGATATAATCATTGCCGAAGGCGGTGTCGTCAACGCCCAGATAAAGGCCAGGAATGCCATCGTGGCCGGGGAGATCAACGGAAACATGATCCTGATCGGGAAGCTGGAAATAAAATCTTCCGGCAAAGTGCTGGGGGATTTGAAAGTAGAGGGCATTACCATTGAGGACGGGGCGGTTTTTGAAGGCAGGTGCGAAATGAGCAGGGAAAAAAAACCAAAAACTCAAAAAACGGACCCAACGTAAGTTGGGTTTTGCTTTGGTTCGTAAAGGAGGTTGAATATTGAAAATATTTTTTATAGTTAATCCGGTCGCCGGCAGGAAAAAAGCTCTGGCGATTTGGGAAAGTTTAAAGCCTCTCATAGATTATCCCTACGATTTCGCCCTGACGGAAGGTCCGGGCAAAGCCACCGCCATAGCAAAAGAGGCCGTGGAGGCGGGATACGACAGAATAGTGGCTGTAGGCGGCGACGGCACTGTGCGGGAAGTGGCCCGGGCCTTGTCCGGTACCGAAGCCCTGCTGGGGGTGATTCCGGCTGGCACCGGCAACGATTTTGTGAGGTCGGTGGGCATTTCCCAGAACCCTCAAAAAGCCCTGGAAACCGTCAAAAACGGCAAGGTCAGGAGCATCGACTTAATAAAAGTGGACGACAATTGTTTTATCAACGTGGCCGGCACCGGCCTTGATGCGGAAGTGGCCGATGCCGTCAATAAATACATGAGGTTTTTAAGGGGTACGCCAGCATACGTGATGGAGCTTGTCAAGGCCCTGGCGACATTTTCGCCCCGGCGGGCGGTTATCGAAATCGACGGACGGGTGCTGCACCGTAAAGTCTGGCTTGTATCTATCGGCAACGCCCGTTATTACGGCGGCGGTATGATGATATGCCCCGACGCCCTGCTCGACGACGGGCTGCTGGACGTTTGCATAGTGAACAGCATCGGCAGGATGGAGCTTTTAAGATTCCTGCCCAGCGTGTTTACCGGGAAGCACAAAAATCATCCCGCTTACGAGGTTTTCAGGGGCAAAAAGGTAAGGGTTGAGTTCGAAAGGCCCACGAAAGTCCACGCCGACGGCGACGTGATAGGCACCACACCTGTAGAATTCTCTGTGGAACCCGGTGCTTTAAAAGTGATAACGGGAGAGTATAATTCTGCCAGCTTCCGACAAAAATAAATTCGGGAGGTGGCAGGATGTCCCGGGTGATAGCCCTGGAGGATGGATTGGAGGAACTGGGCCAATACTTGAGGCAGCGGGGATTTATCACCGTACCCTGGAGCCAGGTCAGCGGTCCGGTAGACGCCGTGGTATACACCGGTAGAAAGCTCAAGGAGATAACTATGACACCTTATAACAGCTCGTCAGAAGAGCTGTCCGACGAACTAAATCCGGGGAGCCCCTTTGGGGTGCTGCTGGTAAACGCTGAAGACAGGACCCCGGAGGAGATTTATGAGATAATAAAAAACCGGATCTACGAACATTTTATTTAACGAGAGGTGGTGCCTGATGAAAAAAACCGTTGCTGTGGACGATTCTCTGACCTATGTAAAGGAACTGCTGGAGGAAAAAGGATACGCTGTAACCCGCATGGGGGATAACAGGGCCGATGCCATAGTAGTAAACGGCATCGACGCTAACTTTTCTGGTATTGAGGATACCACGTTTAACATCCCGGTGATCAACGCCGAGGGTAAAACCGCCCTCCAGGTTCTTGAGGAACTGGAAGGTAAGTTGTGATTTATGGCAGGAGCCCGGCCGTCACGCTGCAAAAATCAGGTCACTGTACCGGAATCGGATATAACTCCGCACCAAAAAAAGGCTGCCCAAGGCAGCCTTTTTTAAACGAAAAATTGTTTCATTCCCAGGGTTATGCCTTCTGAAATGGTCTCGGCCATTCTCATGACCAGGAACAGGCGGGTATTCTGCAGTACGAAGAATTCCATAAACCCCCCCACGTTTACTATGCCGGTTATGTGCAATCTGCCCACCGGCGGCAGGTCCTTGTTGACCCCGGCGCCCGGTTTAATGGGGCCTTTCCCAATTTTTACGGTGCCTATGTTTTCCGAGCGGCCCAGGGAGGCGTCCACTGCTATTATGTAAGGTTCCCTGTAAAGGCTGTAAATTTCCTGGATCACCTTTTGGAGATTACCAGCGTGGACGGGCTCGGCCAAACACCCCAACACCCTGGCATTGGGGAAACTTTTTTCCTTCAGCCTGTTTCCCACCAGCGGGCCCAGAGAGTCCCCGGTGGAACGGTCGGTGCCTATGCATAAAAACACTACCGGCGACGGAGGATAGTAAGTTTCAGCGAGGATCTTGACGAATCCCCGGGCGATGGTCTCTACGGCGTGGGGGCTATCTATATGAACCCTCAGACTGTAGGGCTTCAATACTTGGGGGTCCAGCAGCATGTAATGCCTCCTCGAACCGTTTTTTAACATTATATGTAATTTCACAATTGAGTATTCATATGCTAATATAAAATAAAATTATAAAAAGGGGGTAAACGGAAGGGATTTCTGGGAATAAATAGAACTTTATATCTAAGAAAGGAAGGGGGGAAGGCCCATGAACTGGCTTGACATATTGCTCATAGTTCTGTTTTTAAAGAGTGCCTTTGAAGGTTTTTCCAGGGGTTTTCTGCTCTCGGCCTTTAAAATCGCAGGGGTATTGACAGCCCTTTACGTGAGCGTATTCTACAGGGATGCGGCGGTGGGGTTTATGAAGGGGAGCCTGAAGATGGAAGAGGCGCTTTCGCCGGTGTTAAACCTGACCAAGTTGCCGGGGACGGCCCAGGCTGTTGAAGCCGGCGCTACCGGCATCAACGCGCTTCTGGAAATGGCCCTGTCGGCACTGGCCTTCCTGATAATCTTTTTGGCAGTTCAGGCATTGTTCGCCCTGGTCGGCTTTTTCCTGAGCGGGGTATTCAGGTTTTCGCAGCTTTCATTCCTGAACCGCATAATGGGTCTGAGTTTCGGGCTGCTCTCCACCTCCATATGGATTGCCCTCGTCAGCTCGGTGCTCACGCCTTTTGTCATGGCGTGGCCCGGCAGCGTTCTTGAAAGGGGTGTAAGCGGTTCCTATATCCTGCAGCACATGAAGTTTCTGGATTTTATCCTGCCCGTTGTGGTAAAATTGATATGAAGGGCGGCCGGAGAAGGCTGTCAATTGAATATTGCTGGAGGTAATTGACATGGCTATAGAAGTGGACTGCAGGGGGAAAAAGTGCCCCGAACCCGTAATTATGACCAAAAAAGCCCTGGACTCCATCGACCGGGGCAGAGTTGTCGCCGTTGTGGACAACGAAGCGGCCCGGGAGAATATCATCAAGTTCGCCAGGAACCAGGGATACGGTTATCTCGTAGAATCTAAAGGCGGCTACTATTACATTTCCATCGACAAGGAACCGGTAGCAGCGGGGGAAGCGGTGAAAGATGGGAGCTGCGATGCCGTACCCGCCGGCGGATCGCCCTACGTGCTCCTGGTTACGGGCGACACCCTGGGGCGGGGGGCGGAGGAGCTGGGGAAACTCCTGATGAAAAATTACTTTTACTCCCTGAAAGAAGCGCCCCGGCTGCCGGAGTGCGTCCTGTTTTTGAACAGAGGGGTTTACCTGACTATCCAGGGGTCGGAAGTTCTGGACACCCTCAGGGAACTGGAATCCAGCGGTATGGAAGTCCTCTCCTGCGGTACATGCCTCGACTACTACGGTTTAAAGGAAAAACTGGCTGTAGGGAGCATCACCAACATGTACACTATTGCAGAGAAGATTTCCAGGTTCAGGACGATTACCATTTAACAGGAGGTAGGTCCTGGTGGATTACCTGCTCGTAAGGGATATGATTTACGGACTTCCTCCGGTTTACAGGTACGCTGTAAAAACCATTTTAATCCTGTTTTTGGCATCGGCGGTCATAAGGGTTGGAGCGGGGGTTATAGACCGCCTGTTCGCAGTGAAATTTAAGAAGATATCGGTGGACGAGAGCAGGATGAGGACCCTTGCGGGCCTGCTGAAGAGCATCCTTCGCTATACTGTATATTTTATAGCCATAGTAGTATTGCTGGAGACCTTCGGCGTGAAAACCACATCAATTATAACAGCTGCAGGCATAGGGGGTCTTGCCATTGGTTTCGGCGCCCAGAGCCTTGTAAAGGACGTTATATCCGGGTTCTTTATAATCTTCGAGGACTATTTTCAGATAGGTGACTACATAGAAGCCGCGGGAGTTTCCGGCATAGTGGAGGAAATGGGCCTCAGGACCACAAAGCTGCGGGATTTTGGCGGGCAGCTCCACATAATCCCCAACGGGGAGATTACCCGAGTCACCAATCATTCGAGGGGCAACTTGAGAGCAATGGTGAACGTGAGGGTGGCCTACGAGGAGGATCTGGACAGGGTCCTGAAAGTGTTGGAAGAAGTGGCCGGTGAAATCCGGCGGAAAAGAAAGGATATCGTGGAGGGTCCCACGGTGCTCGGCGTCAGCGACCTGGGCCCAACTGAAGCGGTTATAACCATATGGGCTAAGACTCTGCCGATGCAGCAGTGGAGCGTGGAGAGGGAACTCAGGAAGGCCATAAAGGAAAGGTTCGACAGGGAGGGGATAGAGATTCCGTATCCCAAAATGGTGGTCGTCGATAAGACACGCCAGGAGGAGGCAAAAAGTTGAAATTCCATATCGGTGATGTAGTCGAAATGAAGAAAAAGCACCCCTGCGGCAGTTTTCAGTGGGAAATCTGGAGGATGGGAGCCGATTTCGGCATAAAATGCCTGGGGTGCGGGCGCAAGGTCATGATACCGAGGTCTAAGTTCGAAAAAAGCGTCAGGAAGATAATAAAGTGCGTCCAGCCGGAGGACCTTGAAAAACCCTTTGATAAATGATATAATACGCAAGAAGCATCTCTGCTCTAGAAATGATCTAGGGCCATAGTCCGAGGAGGTGAAAAAATGAGGGAGTACGAAACCATGTACATCCTCGACCCCGAACTCGATGAAGAGGCGATCAACGGCCTGGTGGACAAGTTCAAGGCTCTCATTGAGGAAAGAGGGGGAGAGGTAAGGGAAATCGACCGGTGGGGAAAGAGAAGACTCGCCTATCCAATCAACCACCGCAAAGAGGGTTACTACGTGGTGATGAATTTCGCTTCGGACCCTTCCGCGGCCCAGGAGATGGAGAGGGTTTTCAAGATAACCACCGGAGTGCTCAGGTACATCATTTTCCGAAAGGATAAATAAAGGGGTGAAAACCTTGAACAAGGTTATTCTAATAGGGAGGTTGACGAAAGACCCCGAACTGCGGTTCACCCCTGCCAACGGAGTGGCGGTGACCACCTTCACCCTGGCGGTGGATAGGCCCTTTTTAAACCAAAAGGGGGAGCGTGAAGCCGACTTTATACCCGTTGTGGTATGGAGGAAGCTGGCGGAAACCTGCGCCAACAACCTCAAAAAGGGCCGGCTGGTGGGCGTATCCGGGAGGCTTCAGGTGAGATCCTACGAAACGCCCGGCGGGCAGCGGCGCTGGGTTACCGAAGTGGTCGCCGATGAAGTGCAGTTTTTAGACAGACCCAGAGCGAACGAAAAGGATCCCGGTTTGGGTGCAGCCAACGAGGGAATAGAAGATATAGACTTTGATTTCAATTTCGATGAGAGCATCTCGGAAGGCGACGATGTACCTTTTTGATGAAAAGGAGGGAAAGGGTTGAAAGCCAAGAAGAACAAGAAGAAAAAGGTATGCAGCTTCTGCATGGATAAGATAGATTCCATCGACTACAAGGACGTTGCAAGGCTCAGAAAGTTTATAACCGAGAGGGCCAAGATCTTGCCCCGGCGTATAACCGGTAATTGCGCAAGACACCAGAGGCAGCTCACGGTTGCCATAAAGAGGGCGCGTAACATAGCCCTGTTACCTTTCACGAGCGAGTAAGAGAGGGGTATACCCTCTCTTTTTTGTAAAGGTGAGGAGGAAATCAATGCAACGCTTCAGCACAAAAGCTGTAGTGGAAGGAGCGCTGCTATCGGCGATAGCCATAATACTCAGCCTTTTTTCCATGTACGTACCCGCCCTGGGGCTCTTTCTCGACCTGGTGCTGCCGGTGCCCGTAATCATACTGGGTATGAGGCACGGCCTCAAGATCAGCCTGCTTTCGGTGGCGGTTACCGGACTGGTGACCGCCATGTTCTCAGGCCCCCTTAGAGCCCTCACAGTCGTGCTGAGTTTTGGTTTGATGGGCACCGGAATGGGGTGGGCGTTGAAGAAAAATTACCCGCCATTCAGGGTTTTCGCCGTGGGCGCGGTGGCCGCCCTGGCGTCGAACGTGGCCCTTTTCCTGTTATCCCTTATGATAATGGGCATAAACCCCTTTCTCCAGGAGATAGCTGCTTACAGGGAAGGTCTTTCAGCTGCCGCGGAGATTTACAACCGCATGGGCGTTAATCCCGAAACGGTCAAAACAGCGATCGAGATGTACGAAAAAATGCTGGATATAATGCCCCTGGTGATACCGGCGATCCTGGTACTGGCCTCGGTCACCAGCGCTTTTTTGAGCTACCAGATTTCCAGGCTGGTGCTAAAGCGCCTGGGATACGGAATAGAGGACTTTCCGCCTTTCTGGCAGTGGCGGATGCCGGTCTACACCGTATTTTTATTCCTGCTGGGGCAGATCGCCGTAATATTGGAAGTTTACTGGCCGGCGGGTATTTTAAAGCAATTGGGGTTTAACCTGCAGATGATATTCATCTTCGCTTTTTTCGTCCAAGGATTATCCATCCTGAGCTTTTACTTGGGCAAGTACAATGTCTCAAAACCCGTCAGGGCGCTGGTCGTCCTTTTTGTGTTCACCAACCCCTTTTTTGCCCAGCTGATCCTCTTGGCCGGAATGATGGATACTTTTTTCAATTTCCGCGGGTTGTGATTCAGGGAGAGTAATTTATGCGGCGAAATTTCTTTGACTTTATCAAAGAAAATAGCCTGCTTCTCGGTCTGATCGTCCTCCAGCTTGCGGCGACGGCCTTGACCAGCCTGAAGGCCGCTGTGGGGTTTTGTGTTCTATTTGTCCTCGTTTTGCTGTATATTTATTTACGGAATCGGGAGCGGAAAAAACCGGCCGAAGAGGCCGCAGACAGGGTGGAGCTTTTTGGATGTCCGATTGAGGCCAATCTGGTACTTATGTACATTCAGGTGGACAATTATGACGAGGTCATAGCCGCTACCCCCGAAGAAAACCGCCCCGAGCTGATGGCCAGGATAAACAAGGTATTAACCCAGTGGGTCCAGGGGTTGGATGGGTTTATAAAGAAATTCGACGACGACAAATTTCTGGCAGCAGTCACGCTGAACAAATTTCACCAGGTGGAGGAGGACAAGTTCGGAATCCTGGAGAAAATCAAGGAGATCAGAACCGCCAGCGCCATGCCCGTCACTCTCAGTATAGGCGCGTCTTACGGGCGAAAGAGCCTGCAGGAGTTAAGCAGGATTGCCCAGGACGCTCTGGAGCTCTGCCTGGGCAGGGGCGGGGACCAGGCGGTGGTGAAGACCGAGTCAAAGACTTACTTTTACGGCGGAAGGACGAAGGAAGTGGAAAGGTACACCCGTGTAAGGGCCCGGGTGATCGCCCATGCCCTGCGGGACCTTATGGAAGAATCGGATCTGGTGCTGGTGCTGGGACATATTTTTCTGGATATGGACGCCCTGGGTGCCGGGGTGGGCATAGTAAAGGCTGCCAGGTGCCTGGGCAGGGAAAGTTTCTTCGTGCTCTCCCCGGACCAGAGCCATGCGGTGGAATCGCTCCTCAACCTGCTGCTGGAAGACGAGGAAATAAAGAAGACCTTTATCAGCGAGAAGGCGGCCCTTAACCTTCTGACCAGGAAAACCCTCGTTGTCATCGTGGATACCCACAGACCCTCCTTCTGCTATTCCCAGGAGCTCCTTAAGAGGGCCGAGAGGGTGGTGGTGATAGACCATCACCGCCGGGGCGAAGAGTTTATCGAGAAAGCCCTGCTGGTTTACCTGGAACCCTACGCTTCGTCGACCAGCGAGATGGTCACGGAGATGCTGTCATACATTGACGAGGTGAAGCTTACTCCGCGGGAGGCCACGGCGCTTCTAGCCGGCATCTGTGTGGACACCAGAAATTTCGCCTTCAAAACGGGTGTCAGGACCTTCGACGCAGCCTCCTACCTGAGGAGGTCCGGCGCCGATCCCACTGTGGTGCACAGGCTCTTTCAGGAAGAACTGGGTGAATTCAACCGCAGGGCCGAAGTGGTGAGAAGGGCGCAAATCCTGCCCGGCAACATAGCTGTATCCTACTACGACTATAAGCCCGAAAATCCGCGGCTTGCCGCTGCTCACGCCGCCAACACGTTACTTGAGATAAAAGGCGTCTTTGCGGCTTTCGTACTGGTACCTATAGACGAGGGCATAGCAATAAGCGGCAGGTCCCTTGGTGATATTAACGTCCAGAGAATTCTGGAGAAGCTGGGCGGCGGAGGTCATATGGCCGTGGCCGGAGCCCAGATTCCGAACGTTACTATGGAAGAAGCTATAAACCGATTGAAACATGCCATCGAGGAATTTATGAAAGAGGGGGATTCCAGTTGAAGGTGATACTCCTTCAGGACGTAAAAAGCCTTGGCAAAAAGGGCGACCTGGTAAATGTCGCCGACGGTTACGCCAGGAATTTCCTTTTCCCAAAAAATTTGGCCGTAGAGGCCACTCCGGGAAACCTGGCTAAGCTGGAGCAGGAGAAAAGAGCCAGGGAAAACAAACTGGCCAGGGAAAAGCAAGAGGCCGAAGAGCTGGCCGGGAAGATCAAAAGCAGCACCGTAACATTGAAAGTCAAGGCCGGCGAACAGGGTAAGATATTCGGGTCGATTACCTCAAAGGACATAGCGGAAGCTTTAAACAAACAGCACGGGCTGGATATAGACAAAAGAAAGATCCAGCTGGATGAACCCATCAAATCTCTGGGCAGCTACGAGATTACCGTAAAGCTGCACCCGGAAGTTGAGGCGAGGCTTATCGTCAGGGTAACCGAAGGGTGATATTCATGAATTTGATGCCTCCGAAGGTGCCTCCGCATAATATGGAAGCCGAACAGTCGGTTCTGGGGTCCATGCTGCTTTCCAGGGAGGCCATTTACGTGGCGTTGGAACGCCTGAAAAGTGAAGATTTTTATATCGAGGCTCACCGCAGGATATTCGAGGTCATTGCCGAGCTCCACGAGAACAGGGAGCCCGTGGACCTTATAACCGTCACCGAAACACTGCGTAACAGGAAGATGCTGGAACAAGTGGGCGGCGTCACCTACCTTACCACCCTTACCGAGGTGGTCCCCACTCCCGCCAACATAACCCAGTACTGCAAGATCGTCGAGGAAAAAGCCTTACTGCGGCGCCTTATCGAGACCGCGTCCAAGATTCTATCGCTGGCTTACGAGCCGAAGGATGACGTGGAGGAACTGGTGGACGAGGCCGAGCGAAGGATATTCAGCATAGTTCAAAAGCGCAGGGTGGAGAACTTCCACCATATAAAAGACGTGCTGTTATCTACCTTCGAGCGCATCGAGCAGCTCTACAATTCAAAGGGCGGAATAACCGGGGTACCCACCGGATTCCCCGACCTGGATGCCATGACTTCCGGCCTGCAGCCCTCGGACCTCATACTGGTGGCCGCCAGGCCCAGTATGGGCAAGACCGCCTTCGCTCTGAACATAGCCCAGAACGCGGCCATAAGACACCGCATCCCTGTGGCCATTTTCAGCCTGGAAATGTCCAAGGAGCAGCTGGTGCAGAGAATGCTCTGTGCCGAGTCCAATGTGGACAGCCACAAGCTGCGCACCGGAAGGCTTGAAGAGGACGACTGGCCCAGGCTGGCCCGGGCTATGGGCCCGCTGTCGGAAGCCCCTATATACATAGACGACACCCCGGGCATCACCTGCCTGGAGATCAGGGCCAAAGCTCGAAGGCTCAAAGCTGAAAAGGGACTGGGGCTCGTTGTGATCGACTACCTGCAGCTCATAGCAGGCAGGGGGCAGTCGGAAAACCGGCAGCAGGAGATTTCGGAGATCTCGAGGTCCTTAAAAGCTCTGGCAAGGGAGCTCAACGTCCCGGTGGTGGCGTTGTCTCAGCTTTCCAGAGCCCCGGATGTCAGGGCCGACCACCGGCCGGTGCTCAGCGACCTGCGCGAATCGGGCAGCCAGGAGCAGGACTCGGACCTGGTAGCGTTCTTATACCGCGAGGATTACTACAATCCCGACACCGACAGGAAGAATATCGCCGAAGTCATTATAGCAAAACAGAGAAACGGTCCGACGGGGAAAGTGGAACTGGTATGGCTTTCCCAGTATACCAAGTTCGTGAGCATAGAAAAACACCGCCAGATCGATGCGGCGAAGTACGCTTAAAATGCGGTTTCGGAAGGAGGGTCAAGCGGTGCCTGCACAAAGAGGTGATCGGGATACCGGGGTCGAAGAAGTATTGAAGAAGGTTTACATATTTTCCGGCCTCTCCGAAGGTGAATTAGCCAAAATCAGGGGTCTTGTAAATACAAGGCATTATAAAAAGGGCACCGTTGTCTTTTTCGAAGGAGAACCGGGCGAGGCGGTGTACTTTGTAAAGTCGGGCAAGGTAAAGGTGTACAAGTCCGACGATGAAGGCAAGGAGTATATCCTTCACATCTTTGGCGAGGGCGAGGTTTTCGCCGAGGTTGTGCTCCTGGGGGGAGGGCCGTACCCAGCCACTGCGGAAGCGGTGGAGGATACGACTGTAGGATTTATAAAAAACGAGGACCTGGAGCGCCTGATAAGCGAAACTCCGGGTCTTGCCGTGAAGATTATAAGAGTAATGGCCTCCAGACTCCGGGACTCCCAGGACAAAATAAAAGACCTGGCCTTGAAGGACACCTACGGCCGTACCGCCTGTCTGCTTCACAGGATATCCATGAATTACGGGCAGAGGACATCCCGGGGTATCGAGATAGACCTGCCGGTTACACGCCAGGAGCTGGCGGCGCTGGTGGGTACCTCCCGGGAAACGGTGACCAGGATTCTGGGCCAGATGAAAAAAGAGGGCATAATAGACATAGATAGGCAAAAGATAATAGTGATAAACGAGCAGAAACTGATGAGATGTGTAAGAGAATAACAGCGCGGCCTTCCGGCCGCGCTTTTGCAATCGGAATCAAATAGGCCATAACAGGGATATAGTGCGGAATAACACGAATGTTATGTAATATTATTACGTTAAATATTCGCTCATTAGGTTGACATTGCCGGCTTCCTCTGTTATTATAATTTAGGCTGTGAAAATTTTTAATATTCCCGGGGGATGCGAATAATATTTTATAATGTGCGACTTCATCAACGGCAGGGTGGTGGTAATATGCCAAGACACTACGATGTCATAATAGTCGGGGCGGGGCCTGCAGGGATTTTTACCGCCCTGGAGCTGGTGGATAAGGACAGGGACCTCGAGATACTGATCCTGGAAAAGGGTAGGGATATCGACGCAAGGCTGTGCCCTTCCAAGGAAAAAAGGATCCAATGCCTTCATTGCGAGCCCTGTTCCATAGTAAACGGGTGGGGAGGAGCCGGAGCCTTCAGCGACGGTAAGCTCACCCTGACTACGGAATTCGGGGGATGGTTGGACGAATACATCCCTAAAGAAGAAGTGGCAGAACTGATCGAATACGTGGACAGGGTGTTCCTCAGCTTCGGAGCCACCGAAATAGTGCACGGTACCGACCAAGAAAAGGTAAAGCGACTACAGCAGAAGGCGGCTACCGCCGACCTCAGACTGATACCCGCCAGGGTTAAGCACCTGGGCACCGAAAAGTGCTGGAATATATTAAAGGAAATGAGGAATTACCTGGGCGGAAAGGTGGACATAAAGACATCCACGCCGGTAAAGACCATTAAGGTTGATGACGGCAGAGTTATAGGAGTTTTTACCGAGAGCGGAGAGGAATATACAGCCGATTACGTGGTGGCCGTACCCGGAAGAGAAGGGGCTGAATGGTTCGCCCGGGAAGCCCAGCGACTGGGGCTTGACATGGTGATAAATCCCGTTGACATAGGGGTGAGGGTGGAAGTCCCGGCGGTGGTCATGGAACCCCTAACCGATGTAGTTTACGAGTCAAAACTGGTCTACTACTCCAAGTCCTTTGACGACAGGGTGAGGACCTTCTGCATGAACCCCTACGGCGAAGTCGTAATAGAAAACAACAGCGGGCTCATCACCGTAAACGGCCACAGTTACGCCGACAGAAAAACTGAAAATACGAATTTTGCCCTGCTCGTGAGCAAGACCTTTACCCAGCCCTTCCGTGAACCCATCTCTTACGGCAAGTATATAGCCACCCTTGCAAACATGCTGGGAGGCGGCGTGCTGGTTCAGAGGTTGGGAGATTTTCTATCGGGCAGGCGTTCAACCCCCGAGAGGATAAAGAGGGGACTGGTGGAGCCCACACTCAAGGAGGCCACGCCGGGAGACCTCAGCCTGGTATTCCCCTACAGGCACATGGTAAGCATCCTGGAAATGCTCCAGGCCATGGATAAACTGGCACCGGGCGTCTACTCCCACCATACCCTGCTGTACGGTGTAGAGGTGAAATTTTATTCCGCCAGGCCTGCGCTGAATTCAAGCCTGGAAACTCAGATCAGGAACCTTTTTGCTGCGGGAGATGGGGCGGGCGTTACCAGGGGACTGGCCCAGGCGTCGGTTTCCGGGGTCATTGTTGCGCGGGAAATCCTGAACAGGAAATTGAACAGGACCGGGACATAATCTTAAGGGGTGAGAAAATGCCAGGAGTTGTTGTAATAGGCACCCAGTGGGGGGACGAGGGTAAAGGGCGCATAGTCGACTACCTGGCCCAGAGGGCCGATATCGTGGTGCGCTATCAGGGGGGTAACAACGCCGGACATACGGTGGAAGTCGGCGACGTAAAGTACAAGCTTCACCTCATACCCTCCGGAATCCTCCACCCTGGTAAAATCTGTATAATAGGCAACGGAATGGTGGTCGACCCCCTGGCCCTTATAGACGAAATAAGGTACCTGGAGGGCCATGGTATAGACGTGAAATCACATCTGCGGATAAGTGACCGGGCTCACGTAATAATGCCCTACCACAAGCTGCTGGACGGGCTGATAGAGGATAAGAAAGGAGAGTACCAGCTGGGCACCACCCGGAGGGGAATAGGGCCCGCTTACGTGGACAAGGCCGAGAGGATGGGCATCAGGATGTGCGACCTCATGGACCCGGAAGTGTTCGAGGAAAAGCTGGATCTGAACCTGGAGGGGAAAAACCTCCTTCTGGAAAAGGTGTACGCCGCTGAAGGCCTGGAAAAGGGCCCAATCCTGGAAACCTACCTGAAAGCCGCTGAGGAGCTGCGGGGTATGGTATGCGACACCACCGCTGTTATATACGAGGGAGCCAGGGCCGGAAAGCGCATCCTCTACGAAGGAGCCCAGGGCACGCTCCTGGATGTGGACCTGGGGACCTACCCTTACGTCACCTCTTCCCACCCCATAGCCGGTGGGGTCTGCATAGGCGCTGGAATAGGTCCTACTATGATAGACGGTGTGGTGGGCGTGGTGAAGGCCTATACCACAAGGGTCGGCAAAGGTCCCTTCCCCACCGAACTATCCGACTTCACCGGGGACTATATAAGGGAGCGGGGGTTCGAATACGGTACCACCACCGGCAGGCCCCGGCGCTGTGGCTGGCTGGACGCGGTGATGCTTAAGTACGCCGTCCGGGTGAACGGGCTTTCGTACCTTGCCATAACGAAGCTGGACACTCTGGGGGGCCTGGAAAAGGTCAAAATATGCACCGCCTATGAATACAACGGAGAGGTAATAGATGACTTCCCGGCGAGCCTCAAGGTCTTGGGAGAATGCCGGCCGGTTTACGAGGAGCTCCACGGATGGGATGCAGACGTATCAAACATCACGGAATACGACCGGCTGCCTGCCAACCTGCTGAAGTTTGTAGAGCGCATCAAGGAGCTCACCGGTGTGGATATCTGCTTTATATCGGTGGGACCGAAGAGGAGTCAGGGTTTCGAACTCATAAGGCTTTTTTAAACTGCAGGGAGAAAGTTTAGGGGGTTGACATATTTTTTGTTTTATAGTAGTATATAACTTGCCGTTTGCTTTTAACGGCAGCAAATAAGCTGTGTGAGCCATTAGCTCAGTCGGTAGAGCACCTGACTTTTAATCAGGGTGTCCCGCGTTCGAGTCGCGGATGGCTCACCATTTTTGTGGCCCCGTGGTCAAGTGGTTAAGACACCGCTCTTTCAAGGCGGTAACAGGGGTTCGACTCCCCTCGGGGTCACCATTTTTTTTGGAATCTTGACTTGGGTTTTAAAGTTGGTATATAATATAAATGAATTCAGGTCGATGGGCGGAAGTAGCTCAGTGGTAGAGCATCGGCTTCCCAAGCCGAGGGTCGCGGGTTCGAATCCCGTTTTCCGCTCCATTTTTATTTTTGAAGAAAAAGGGTTCCGGCCATTCTTTACGATGCCGGAGCTTTTTTATTTTTGAATAATTGGTTTACAAAAAGAAAAAATTATAATAAAATGTAAACTAGGCAGGTGAGAATTATGATCGGTGAACGGATAAGGTATGCTCGTCAAGCTGCCGGATTAAGTTTGAGAGATTTAGCTAAAAAAATTGGCGTAAGCCATACGGCTATAGCTAAATATGAAAAAAATAGAGATATTCCTAGCTCCGCTGTCTTGATAAGACTGGCAGAGGCTCTCGATGTAAACGTCGACTATTTTTTCAGGAGCAAAAATGTAAAGCTTTGCGTCTACGCTTATCGCAAAAAGGCAAGTCTATCAAAAAAGAATGAGAAACGCGTAACTAATCAGATCAGGGATTGGATTGAAAGGTATTTAGATATAGAGGAAATATTAGGAATTAATGTGCCAAATTTTGTAGTTCCCTCGACATTATCTAAGCGAATTAACAAAATGGACGACATAGAAAAATTGGCTCAAACTCTGAGGGATGAGTGGGAATTGGGTACAGGTCCTATCAATAATTTAACCGAATTATTAGAGGAAAAAGGAATAAAAGTTGGTTTAATTGAAGGATTAGATGATTTTGACAGCTGTATAATTTTAGAAAAGGAAACAGGGCCTATCATAGTGACCAGAAAAGACTTGCCCGGGGATAGGCAACGTTTTAATTTAGCCCACGAACTCGGACACTTAATAATAGAGGTCGATGAGTGCATAGATTTAGAAAAAGCTGCACATCGTTTCGCGGGTGCTTTTTTAGTTCCAGAAAAGATGGTTATTCAAGAGTTGGGGAGAAAGCGTCATTCCCTTGACCTTTATGAACTGCATCTATTGAAACACAAATACGGATTAAGCGTGCAGGGTTGGATCTATAGAGCCAAAGACTTAAACATAATATCAGATAAATTAGCTGCAAAACTTTTTAAATTGTTTAAATTGAAAGGGTGGCATCAGCAAGAGCCCGGAGACCCGTATCCACCAGAAAAGCCGCAAAGGTTAGAAAGATTGGTGTTAAAAGCACTATCAGAAAAAATTATTGGAGAGACGAAAGCAGCAGAAATTGTCGGCAGGCCGCTGGAAGAATTCTGGCGAGAAGCTGGAATAGAGCATCAATGGGAAGTTTAGTGATTGATAATACAGTTCTGGTGGATATAGAAAAAGGCAATTTATTATCTCGATTGTTTATTTGTCCCTATAGCTTTATAACAACTGATCTAGTTTATAATGAATTTAAAAGACGTAATAATATGGATCTTGTAAAGTACGGTCTAAATGTTGAAGGACTGTCAGGCTCGCATATTAGACAGATATATGAGTTAAGGCAGCAATATCCTAAACTATCGATTCCTGATTTATCGATTTTTGTTTTAGCAAAATACAAACACATAGCACTACTTACGGGAGATAAAAATTTGCGTATTTTAGCAAGAAAGGAAGGTTTAAGTTTGCACGGAACTCTGTGGGTAATGGATGAAATGGTGAAAAATAAAATAATATCTCCCAAGACCGCTATAGAATCACTGAGTTTAATGCTGGAACAACAACGGTTTCTTCCCAAAGAAGAATGTATTAAAAGAATTAAAAAATGGAGTAGAATGAAATGATTTCAAGGATACCGGGTTGCGGAATATGCCTTTTCCGGATCTTTTTTTGTACACATATGTGGATAACTCTGTGAATATGTGTACATCTTAGGCGGCCCTATAGTAAGAATGCGAAAAAGAACACCCCAGGGAAAGCTGCTGTTCATTCTGGAGAAAGAATTTTTATGCGTTTAAGATAGATTTTGCAGTTGGATTAGCGTTCTGATAAAATAAAGGGAGAATATAACCGCATCCTATCAAATATAATTTGTAGTATAAAACATAACTAAACCGGGGTAGATGGATGTGAGCAAAAAGAAACTGCTGATAACTGCAGCGCTGCTTTTGGCCGTTGCAGCTTTTGCCTTTTACATAATTTATCAGAATAGCTCAATGTTCGAAGGTTATTACGATGCCCGCGCCCGGCAGGTAAGGGAAACCTGTCCGGAATATGATATCCGGGTGGCTTTCGATCCCGCCCGGGAAATGGTCACTGCGCGGCAAACCACTGTTTTTCGCAACAACACCACCGTCGAGCTTCGCGAAGTATACTTTCACCTTTACCCCAACGCCTTCAGGTCAATCGAAAGCGCGCCCTTTCCGGCGGAAGAACTGAAATACGCCTACCCGGAAGGTTTTTCGGAAGGGTACTTAAAAGTGACCGGCATGAGAGCCGGCGGGAAAAACCTTGAGTACCGCACCGATGGCACCGTTTTAAGAGTGACACTTCCGGAACCGTTAAAACCCGGGGAGAAAATCAAAATTGAAATGGATTTCGAAGAGAAGATCCCCTTTTCCCTGGGGCGCTTCGGCCACGGTAAAAACACCTACAATTTCGGCAACTGGTACCCTATCCTGTGCGTCTACGATGAAAACGGTTGGAACAAGGACCCCTATTACTCCATCGGGGATCCCTTTTACAGCGAAATCGCTGTATACACCGTGAGCATTACCGCTCCATCCAGCTATACGATTGCTGCCAGCGGAAAGCTCGTGGAAAAAACCCAGGAAGGAGACCGGACCAAATGGACCTTCAGGGCCGACCTGGTGAGGGATTTCGCCTGGGTAGCCGGTTCCGGATTTAAGGTGCTGTCCGGTAAGGTTGACGGTGTAAAGGTATCCACATACTATTTCGGAAATAATGAAGCGGCGGCGAAAAAGGCCCTGGAATTCGGCAAGCAGGCCATTCGGTTTTTTAACGGTTATTTCGGCCCTTACCCGTACGAGGAATACTCCATCGTAGCGGCGGACTTTTACATCGGAGGCATGGAGTACCCCAATCTGGTCCTGATCGACCGGCACCTCTTTGATGACGAAACCCTCCTGGAATACGTAGTCGCCCACGAGACCGCTCACCAGTGGTGGTACGGCCTGGTGGGCAACAATCAGGTAAGGGAGCCGTGGCTGGATGAGGCAATGACGGAGTACTCCACGGTGCTTTACTACGAGGGGGTATACGGTAAGGGAAAGGGAAACGAGGTTTATCAGGACTTCATCGTATATCCTTACCGCTTCTTCGAACTGGGGAACAACCCGGGGCCCATACTCAGGTCCCTGCCCCAATTCGCCAGCTGGGGCGAGTACGATGCCACCGTCTATAAAAAGGGGGCGATAATGTTAAAGGAGCTGGAGAGCCGCCTTGGAAAGACCAAGCTGCGGGAAGTGCTTCGCCTTTATTTGCGGGAGAACGCGTACGGCAACGCAACCACCGAGGATTTCGTGAAAACAGTGAACCGCGTAATGGGCACCGATTTCAGGAATATTATTTACGACATGCTGAAGAAATCCGGGCGCCTTCAGGAGAGTGATGCCGCGTGAGATTAACCGGAGGGGAGAGAGCGCCTTGAAAGATAAGCGACGGGGCATATTGCTTTCAGCCCTGGGCACATTGTTTTTCAGTACAAGCCCCATACTGACAAGGTTCGCTGCCGGACTGCCCGTGGGTGAGATAGCTTTTTTCAGGATGCTGTTCGGCAGCCTTTTTATCTTCATCGCCGCAAAAGCAACGGGGGTCGATTTGAGGCTGAGCAGGAGAGACCTGCCCAAATTCCTGCTGTACGGCCTGGCAACATCCTTCCATTTCCTGTTTTATATAGGCTCTGTGCTTTATACCACCATCGCCCATTCTCTGAGCCTGGTCTATACCGCTCCCATAATGATAACTGTGATGACGGCCGTTTTACTTAAAGAAAAAATACCCAGATATAAGTATTTAGGCATAATTATAGTAATTTTGGGAATTATTATCTTGACGGGATTCGAACCGGTGCTGACGCCCGAAATGGTACTGGGGGACGTTATGGCTCTTCTGTCGGCGCTGTGCTTGGCCGTATATTCGGTGGCGGGCCGCAGGGAGAGGGACAATTACCCGCTCCTGAAGTACGTCTTCTGGGTGTATTTCACGTCAGCACTGTTCCTGCTGGCATGGGCTCTGCCATCTTTCGTGACACCGTCTTCTTGGACCAGCTGGGCGGCACTGACTCTGCTGGGGCTCCTGCCGACGACCCTGGGGCATACGCTGTACAACGCCGGTATCAGGCATATCCACCCGGCGTACGCCAACCTGATCTCAACCCAGGAAATTACCGGCGGAGTGCTGATGGGTTCGCTGATTTTCGGCGAGACCCCCGGTAAAACCACGGTGGCGGGCATACTGATAATGTTTGCGGGGCTGGTTTTGGTCTTGGTAGAAAATACCGGGGCAAAAATTCGAACGAGCAGAAGGAAAAGATAATTATTCGTAGAATAGAATATATTACGATTATGTTACAACTTTATTACAAAATTTTAGCAAATCCCGCTGGCGATGCAATAAAACCTAGAAAGGAGTAGGGGGATGAATTTACCGGACCTGAAAGGGCTAAGAGGCAAGAAGCCGCTGGCCGTTGCCGGCGCCCTGGCTGCGGTGGCCTTAATCATCCTTATCACCGCTTTAAACAGCAGAGTTTATGCGGTAAGCGTCGACGGTAAATTTTTGGGCAACGTAAAGAGTAAACAGGTGGTTGAGACGGCGAAGCAAAAGCTGATAGAAAGCTACCGGGAAAAGCTTGGAAGTGAAATCCAGCTGGCCCAAAACATCGAGGTAACGCCGGGGAAACCGGCAAAAGGTGATATGCTCGGCGAAGAGGAGCTGCTGAAGAAACTGGAAGAATCCATCTCGGTAAGAATAAAAGCCGTGGCTATACTGATCAACGATAGCGAAGTGGCCGCTGTTAAAGACAGGCAGACCGCTGAATCAGTGCTGCAGGCCGTAAAGGACCACTACGTCAGCCGGGTTCCGGGAGAACTGGTCCGCGTAGAGGTACCCGACCGGATCAAGCTGGCCGAAAAGTACGTGGATATAAAGCAGGTCATGACCTTAGAAGACGCCAAAAACCTGATTTTAAACGGCACCATCGAGACCAGGACCCATACCGTTGGGCAGGGGGAGAACCTCTGGAGCATAGCCAAGCAGAACGGCATTCCCTTCAACAAACTGATCGAGGCCAATCCCCAGCTGGAATCCGCCGATCGCCTTTCACCGGGCGACGTGATCTACCTGAAGGAAGCAAAACCCTTATTGAACGTCACCGTTGTTAAAAGGGTTACATACGAAAAACCGATACCTTATAAGACCCAGATAGTGCAGGATAGCTCGCTCTGGAAATGGGACCAGGTTGTAAAGCAACCCGGCCAAAACGGCGTAAAGCAGGTTTCGGCCGAACTGGTCTATGAAAACGGGGTTCAGGTGAGTGAGAAGCCTCTCGGGGAAAAGGTAATAAAGGAGCCGACAGCCAGGATAGTGGCACGCGGTACCAAGTCCGAAGTAGCCTTCCGGGGAAGCGGGAGATTTATTTGGCCCGTAACCGGGCAGATAACCTCACGATTCGGCACAAGGTGGGGCGAATTCCACACCGGTCTTGACATAGCCAACAGTCCGGGGACACCGGTGAGGGCTGCCAACGCCGGAGTTGTCACCTTTGCCGGAAGGAACGGCGGCTATGGAAAGCTGGTCATCGTAAATCACGGCGGAGGTTTTGAAACCTATTACGCCCACCTTAACACTATATCTGTGTCGGTGGGGGAAAAGGTGGAAAAAGGAGAGGTTCTGGGTACCGTCGGTACCACCGGGAGGACCACCGGGCCGCACCTGCACTTCGAAGTGAGGGTGAACGGAGCACCTAAAAACCCGCTGCTGTATCTTGGTAAATAGGACGTGAAGGGCTGCATATTTGCGGCCCTTTTATAGCGTATCCGCTGGGTCAAAAAGACCTCAGCGGGTTTTTTTGTGCCACCACGCAAGGTCAACGTTCTTGATGAGGCAATCACATTCTCCTCAGCAGGTTTATGATGAATGCGGCAAGGCCCGCCGCCACTAAAGGGCCTGTGGGCAGGCCTTTGAAAAAAGCGGTGCCCACTATGGAACCCATAAGGAGGCATATCATTATGCCGGGGTTTTCTTTTAAAAGGTCGACACCGTCCCGCGCCATTACCGCCGAAGCGATGCCTACCAGGAAGATAACCAGCCCCTCCAGGGTAAAAATGCTTCTGTAAACGTCTCTCACGCAAACCTCGCCGGTGCCCAGGGGCAGGAGAATGCCCATGACCAGTAATATCACTCCCAGATCCAGCAGGGTGTTCTGAGAAGCCGCCGATCGGGGCAGAAGCCCCAGATATTTGAATAAAAGGAGTACTCCTGAGGACACCAGGATAAGCCGGTTTCTGCCGAGGTACCCAAGCAGCAGGATTAAAAAAATTATCGAAGAGGGTTTCAAGGCAAGCCCCCCCGACAGGATTTTAATAAAGTATATTTCGGGTGCCGTTAAATAATTCACCAAAAGGGAGCCCAAAAAATAATATGGAAATAGATTGATTTTTTTGCGGAGGGATATTGATGAGGCGGAAAAAAATTTTCAGAGCCATGTCACTGCTGCTGGTGCTGCTGCTTTTATCATCCGCGGGTTTTATACTATCCGGCTGCGGCGATAGGGTCCAGGCTGGGTCCACCGGGAAAGCTCAGGATTCCTCCGGTGGGGAAGTGATCCGGGTGGCAAAGCAGTTTGGACTGGTGTACGCACCCCTTATGGTAGCCGAAAAAAAGGAATTTTTCTCCAAATACGGCCTGAAAGTTGAGTGGGTAACCCTGGGTTCGGGAGGCGCTGTCAGGGAAGCCATGGCTTCCGGCAAGCTGGACGCGGCGTTCATGGGCATACCCCCTTTTCTTATAGGATGGGATAAAGGACTTCCCGCAAAGATTGCGGCGGGATACACGGTAAGCCCGGTGCAGCTCGTGACCTACGATCAGAACATCAAGGGCATAAAGGATTTCAGGCCGGAGCATAAAATAGCCCTTCCATCGCCCGGGAGCGTTCAGCACATCCTGCTGGCCATGGCCCTGGAAAAGGAGCTGGGCGATCCGAAGGCCCTGGACGACAACCTGGTGGCTTTGCCGCACCCTGACGGAACCCAGGCCATGCTTGCCAAAAAGGATGTGGTGGCTCACTTCACGACACCGCCGTACCTTTTCGAGGAACTGGCCCAGCCGGGATACCGCGTGGTGCTGGACGGCTTTGAAGCTTTCGGGGGCGAATTCAATTTCAACGTGCTGCTGGTGACGAAAGACTACCACGACAGGCATCCGGCCGGTTACGCCGCCTTCATTATGGGACTGAACGACGCCATGAACTGGCTCAACGAACATAAGATGGAGGCCGCCGAGCTTCTAGCCCCGGAATTTAAAATTGAAAAAGAAAAGCTTTACCGCTACCTCACCAGCGAGGGTTTAAATTTCACTACAGCGCCTTACGGCCTTTTAGGGTTTGCTGAATTCATGAAAAAGGCCGGCTATATTTCCAAAGTGCCCCGGGACCTCTCGGAAATAGCCTGGGAAAACGTGCTGGCAGTTGTGGGCAAGAGAGAAGGAGAGCCGTGCCAGCTCGAGAAGATGCAGCTTCCCAGGTAGGAGGAAGATTATGAAAACAATGCTGTCAAAAGTTGCCTTCATACTTTCACTGGCGGTCTTGTGGGAAACGGTCAGAATTGCAGGCGGTTACTCCGAACTTCTCCTGCCGGGCCTCTTAAGCGTAGCTTCTTCTTTCTGGGCGGAAAGGGCAGAGCTTCTCAAGAACGCCCTCTTTTCCCTCAGGATAATTGGCACCGGTCTTTCCACGGCGGTTGCCCTGGCCATGTTGCTTACACTGCTTTGCATGAACGGAAGGCTGTTTCCGGGGGTAATAACCGATATTATGGCTATAATGCATCCTCTGCCAGGGATAGCCATACTTCCCGTAGCGATTCTTTGGTTCGGAATAGGGGTTAAATCGGTGCTGTTTGTAATAGTCTTTTCAGCAGTATGGCCGCTCGCCAACCACTTCTACACCGGCTTCCGGTCCATACCGAGAAACCAGCTGGAGATCGGCAGGAATCTCGGGCTGTCCGGACTTAAACTGGCTCTGTCCGTCATGCTTCCCGCTTCCTTCCCTCACATCCTAGGAGGGCTCCGCAGCGGGTGGGCGAGGGCTTGGCAGGCGTCGGTGGCGGCGGAGCTGGTATTCGGTGCCGCCGGGGGCCAGGGGGGACTGGGATGGTATCTTTATAAAAAAAGGTTTATGATGGAGACCCCGGGGGTATTCGCCGGGATGCTGGTGATTATAGCCATAGGATTGGTTGTGGAGTACCTTATCTTCACTACGGTGGAAAACCTGACCGTAAGAAAGTGGAAGGTAGTGGCCGACTGAAGGGGGAAAGCGAAATTGGAACCGCTTATCAAAGTAACGGGCCTTACAAAAATATACGGCACCTCCGGTCAGACGGTTGCCGGGATAAAAGACGTGAATTTCGACGTAATGGAAGGGGAACTGGTGAGCGTGATAGGGCGCTCCGGGTGCGGCAAAACCACTCTGCTCAGGTGCATTGCGGGGTTTGAGAAGTACGACGGCGGGGAAATTTTCCTGGACGGTAAAAGAGTCTGCAGTCCCGGCCCCGACAGGTTTATGGTGTTCCAGGGGCTCGACCAGCTGTTCCCGTGGCTCACGGTGAGAGGCAACGTCATCTTCGCCATGAAAACGGTACATAAAGGCATGACCCCGAAGGAGCTCCGGGAAAGGGCCGGTTACTACCTGGAACTGGTGGGGCTTTCGGGGTGGGCCGACTGTTACCCGTACCAGCTCTCGGGGGGCATGAAGCAGAGGGCCTTCCTGGCCAGAGCCCTTTCGGTCAATCCCAGGGTGCTCCTCATGGACGAACCCTTCGGTAGCCTGGACGCCTTCGGCCGCAGGGCCATGCAGGAGCTGCTCTTGAAACTGTGGGAAAAAACCGGGGTCACCATCGTATTTGTGACCCACGACATCGACGAGTGTATTAAACTTTCCGACAGGATTCTGGTTTTCGCCTCCGGCAGTCTCAAAGCCATCCTTGCCAATCCCCTTCCAAGACCGAGGCAGTGCGAAGATGCCGGTTACAGAAACTTTTTTGCAGAAGTCAGCCGGATGATAGGAGAGGAGGCCGGTGCTGGAGAAGAGCCGGTAAGGGAGCCTGCCGTCAGGCTCAAATGGGCTGATGCCACTCTCCGGTAAACTTTTTTATCATTACCGCGCGCGGGCGAGCGTATATTTAAAGTACCTGCGCGCCTTTTTATAATTAATTATAAAGGGGAGTTCAGCCCATGGAAAAACTCCTCTTCGCCATGGCTTTAATGAGGTTTATATCCGCCGCCGTCGAATTTACCGCCGCAATGATATTTCTCAGGCTTAAGAGCCTGGAAGCTGCCCTCAGAATAAACGCCCTGCTGGGGCTCGTCGGTCCCCTGGTTTTCACTGCCGTGAGTTTGATCGGCCTTTTCGGGATGGCGGGGAAAGTGTCCCCCGCAAAGCTGCTGATAATCTTCACGGGTGTGTTACTCGTTCTCATCGGCACCAGGGCCGGCTGAACTTATATCTATTTTCTGAAGGAAAAATACAATCAGGTGGCGAATATAGGAGTGTAGGGGTGATATTATGGGACAGAAGATACTGGTAGTGGACGACGAAAAGCCCATAGTTGATATACTGAAGTACAATCTCACCAAAGAAGGATACGAAGTGATCGTTGCTTACGACGGCGAAGAGGCCGTCGGGGTGGCTTTATCTCAGAATCCGGACCTCATACTGCTGGATGTAATGCTGCCTAAGAAGGACGGATTTCAAGTGTGCAAGAATCTGAGGGAAAAACTCGTTTGTCCCATTATCATGCTGACGGCCAAGGGCGAGGAAGTAGACAAGGTCCTGGGCCTGGAGCTCGGGGCTGACGATTATGTAACCAAGCCCTTCGGCATGAGGGAACTCATGGCCCGGATAAAGGCAAACTTAAGAAGGCTGACGCTTTCAAATCCCATTGAAGAACAGAAGGTAATAAAAGTGAAGGACCTGGAGATAGATCTTGCAAGCTTTCAGGTGAGAAAGAACGGTAACCCCGTGGAGCTTACCTTCAGGGAGTTCGAGCTTTTGAAATTCCTGGCCTCCCAGCCGGGGCAGGTGTTTTCAAGGGAGAAGCTTCTGGAGGAAGTCTGGGGATACGAATACTACGGCGATATCCGCACCGTCGATGTAACCATCAGGAGGCTCAGGGAAAAGATAGAAGATGACCCGTCAAATCCCTCGTACATAATGACAAAGCGAGGGGTGGGATATTATTTTATCAGAAACTAGGGTGATTTTGGTTGTTCAGGAGCATACAGGGCAAGCTGGTTACAATATATATACTGCTTATCCTGCTCGCCATGGAAGTGGTGGGCTTTTACCTGATGCAGTCGCTGGAGAAGTATCACGACAGGAAACTTACAGAGAACCTGACCATAAGCGCCCAGCTCATATCCGACTTTCTACTGGTGAGGCACCTGACTTCGGAGCGGAAGCTTTCAGATAACGACTCCACAATAGAGGAGTACATTAAACAGGTGGCCCCCACTATAAAATACATAGTCGTGCTGGACGATAATGCCACGGTAATAGCCTCCACCGATAAACAGAAGTTTCGCGAGGGCTTAAGGATCCTTGCGCCGGAAATAATGCGGGCTACCTTCGGGGAGCAGGCGGAGGACATCCGGCAGGATACGGATACCAAGAAAAGCTACAAATACCTGGCCTATCCTATTAAGAACAACAGCACTGTGGTAGGAATACTCTACCTCATAGCCTCCATGGAGGACATCTACGAAACCCTGAACAATATAAAGGCCATCCTCTTTATGGCTACGCTTATGGCGCTGTCAATCACCGGTTTTCTAGGCTACGGCCTGTCCAGAACAATAACCGGACCCATTCAAGAAGTGACAAAAAGAGCGGCGCTGCTGGCTGAAGGCAACTTTGACCAGAGGATAGAGGTAAAATCCAATGACGAAATAGGCAAACTCACCGACATGTTCAACTTTCTGACCGGGCGCCTTAAAGCTACCCTTGAGGAGATATCGGAAGAAAAGGAGAAGATGGAAGCGATACTCACCAATATGGCCGACGGAGTCATAGCCCTGAACGGCCGGGGCGAGGTGATACACATCAACCCGGCCGCCAGGCGAATGCTGCAGCTGGAAGGAGAGCAGCTGGGCCAGGATTTTGTTGATAAACTCAGGGAAATTTTTAATATAAATCCGGAGGACTTCCAAAAGGCTGAGCTAGCCCAGTTGGAGGTACTGGTCAAGGTAAGAGACGGCACCCTGAAGGCCATTTTCGCGCCCCTGACCGGGGACGGCAGGGTTGCGGGTTACATCCTGCTATTGCAGGACATTACTAAGCAGCAGCGGTTGGATGAAATGAGGAGGGAATTTGTGGCCAACGTGTCCCATGAGCTGAGAACTCCCCTCACCACGATCAAGAGCTACGCCGAAACCCTGCTGGATGGAGCCTTGGATGATTCATCGGTGGCCCGGCAGTTTTTGAGCGTGATAAACGACGAGGCGGACAGGATGACCAGGCTTGTGAACGACCTTTTAGAACTTTCCCACCTGGACAACAGGGAAACCAACTGGGACAGGAAGCCTATCAGGATAGACGGGATATTAACCGCCGTAATATCAAAGATGATGGTAAACATCAGAAAGAAGGGGTTGGAGCTGGAATACGACCTGCCTGAGGATCTGCCGGAAGTATTTGCCGACAGGGACAAGATGGAACAGGTATTTCAGAACATCCTCTCCAACGCCATAAAATACACCCCGCAGGGCGGCAGGATTTTCGTAAAAGCCAAAAACCTGGGCAGCCGGGTGCAGGTTTCAATAAGGGATACCGGTATAGGAATCCCAAGGGAGGATCTGCCGCGCATTTTCGAGCGTTTTTACCGGGTTGACAAGACCGGCAGCCGGGAGCTAGGGGGGACAGGCCTGGGGCTTTCCATAGCCCGGGAGATCGTTCTGGCCCATGAGGGCGAGATAAGCATACAGAGCGAGCTGGGGCAGGGCACCGAAGTCATTATTAAACTCCCGGCCATAGTGTAAATTAAACGTAATTTCCGTGTAATAAATTTGTAATATTTATGAGTTAGACTGTAATTAGGGAGATTTTACTTTAAAGAGGAGAAAGAACATGAAAAGGCTAATCAGCATTATAGCGGCAGCCGTATTGATAACTTTTCTTCTGGTTTCTTTCGCCGCCGCCGGAGATACGCTCGTCCTCAACCAACCCGAAGAAGATCTTATAACCACCCGGGACTTTACGGTCGTTTCGGGCGAAACCCTTGCCGACACATCGGTGGTAGTACTGGTGAACGGCGATAAGAAAGAGAGCATTACGGTGGGAGCGTCCGGGTTGTTTGTGACCCGGGTTAACCTTGAAACCGGCAAGAATGTGATAACCGTAAAGGCGGTTTTCCCCTCAGGGGAAACAAAGACCGTTTCCCGGAGCGTATACAGGGTTGACAGCTCGATAAATATGGAGAGTATAGGCTCCATAATCCAGGCGCTGAAACTGCTCATCCTCAAGTGAGAGGCGGTGCTGCCGTGAACAACAGGGATTTCCTGCTGGGCTTGCTGCTCATAATCCTGGTCGGCACCAGCCTTTTGCTTTCTAACCTCACCTGGTGGCGGCTCTCCTACGGGACGGACGCCATGGAGGCCGGAATCACCGCTCTGAAGGTCGTGGACCTGTCTAATGTGGTCGCGCCCGACAGGGTCGTACTGCATTTTGGGCAGAACACCCACGGCTTTATAAACCATTCTTCCCCTCATTATGAAAAAATATGGAATTACGTGAGAGAGTCTCTTTCTGACGAGTGGCCCGCAGGAGCTAAAGAAGCCGGTATCAGCCCCGAAAAATTTCAACTGAAAAGAGGGCTCGAGCTTTTTTTTGCCACACCCCTGCCCGTTGATTTTTTGACAAAAGTTCTGAATATAAAAGGAGATGAGCAGGCCATCCCCCAGGACCGCCTGGTAGACTCAATCGTAATAGTGGAGGACGATGGCCTTTCCGTATTTTTAAAGGAAGCCGGCGGAAGATTTTTCAGGCTCAAAAATAAACCGGACAGCTCCGATATCAGACAGATCCTGGAAGATGTGAGCGCCGAAAATCCGCCTCTTTTCGCTTATCTTCCACCCGCCCAGGTAAACCTGAAGCTTGAGGAAGGTATGTACGTGCCGCTTCCGGACACCCAAAACCATCTGCCTGTATTTACCTTTAAACTTGAAAAAAGGCCTGGGCCGAACAACATCGCGAAATTTTTCTCCGACTTTTCCATAACCCGGAGGATCGAGGAAAAGGACGGGGCCGTAATATACACCGACGGGAGCCGGGGCCTCAGGATATATCCGGACGGTGCCGTTGAATACAGCAGGCCCGTGCCCCGGGATCAGAAGCACAAGCTGGGTTTTTACGAAGCCCTGAACTTAGCCGTTGATTTCGTTAACGCCCACGGTGGATGGCCTAGGAGCGGGTATCTTTCCGGTTATAAAATCTCCGGCAACCAGGTCCCTGCGTATACCTTTAATTTCGGAGTACGGGTGAAAGGTCTTCCCCTGGTAGAGCAAAAGGACTACCTGACCGTGACCGTAGAAGGTAATCAGGTATCCAGGTATTACCGGAGACTCGTCAGGGAAGACAGGGTATTGGAAGAAATCCAGCCTATATCGCCGATACAGGCTCTCGATGCCGCCATTGTAGCCGGAGGTCAAAAAGAAATAAAATCCCTGCGACTGGTTTATACCTCGGTAGGAAACACCCTTATCCCGGTCTGGACCGTGGACACAAAGGACAGGAAGATTTTTATAGATGCGAGAAACGGCATGGTTATGAATTTAAACTGACTCGGAGATGGATTAAGCATGGACTGGAGGAAAGCCGTAGGGATCCTCGTTGTATCTTTTCTTGTGCTCAACGTCATGTTGGCGGTAAACCTGTATATCAAGGCCATACCGCCGCGAGCTTTTACTCTTAAAGAAAGCGAACAGCAGAAAATCAAGACTTTTCTCGAAAGCAGGGGAATAATCCTGAAAGCCCAAATCCCCCCGCAGGGGGTGCCCGTTTCCTTTCTGGAGATCGGCTATCAGCCGGTCCAGGAGGAAAGCGTCATCCGGCAGTTTTTCGGCGGAAAAGCGCCCCGGGTCGAGGAGATCAACGGGGGAAAAAAATTTCTGCTGGGAGAACGGCAGCTGGTCGTAATGGAGAACGGCACTGTTACGTACATAGACAAAGGGTCCGAGCAGACTTTTGGAAGCCTGGATGAGGGGAAGGCCCTTAAGGCGGCCGAAGACTTTTTAAAAACTCACGGCGGTTTTCCAAAAGACGCGAGGCTCAATGCTATCACATACGACCCCAAGAGCGGAGGGTATCTGATCGAGTACGTGAGGTATTACAAAGGATTCTTTATAGCCAACAGTTATATAGACCTCCTGGTTACGCCCTGCGGTGTTACGAATTTTTATATGAGCTGGCTGAAACCGCTGGGGTTCAGGGGAAAGAAGCGGGAAGTAATACCGCCTATAACGGCCATATTGAGGGTGGACGCCGAGAGGAAATCCGGGGAACCAGTGGTAATAAAAAAGGTGGAACAGGGATTTTACTCGCAATTTTACAACGCCGACCGGTGGCAGGCGGCCCCGGTCTGGAAGGTGGAACTGGAAAACGGTGAAATCTATTACGTAAATGCCTATACCGGGGAACTGGAGAGATAGAGTTAATCGAGCTGATATATATTTCGTTTCTTTCCCGTCATAGCTCACAAGGCATACTTTTTGATTCTTTAATGATGTTTTAAGTTGATTTATGACATTTTAGTGCTTTTTTTTAAAAAAACCTTGTCATTTGGATTTTTTTAATATAATATTGTTACATAGAAAAATTTATTTACGTAAAACTATATGTTTATATTCATGTAGAATAATTTTTTTATCGAAGAGCATAATAATATAAAATAAAGATGTTCTCCGGCGCTGCAACACCGGAGAACATCAGCGGTGTGGTAATAGAATTTTTTCCGATCCCTGGATTTGACTTGATTTGAGAATGTAGGGCGTTTATTTATTTATCCATTTCTAATTAGTCATAAATAACCCAGATATTATCAATAATTAATTAATACCGGTTTCTGCCGGGATTTTTTATTTTTTTGGATGCCCTAAATTGGGCGAGAGTCCAAACGTTATTGCGGCATTGTCAAAATCCGGGCAATAAAATATAATAATAAAAAATATTTTCAGGAGATGGCTTGAATGGAGATAAAAACCTTTGATTTAAAATACGGCAGGGGGACGATGACGCTTAAAATCCCGGCGAGAAACGTTCTGGGCGTCCTCGAAACTCAGGCGGTGCCGGCGGTACCCGACGAAAAAGAGGCGGTGGTGGAAGCGGTGCGAAACCCAACCGGTTCTCCGCCGCTCTCGGAACTGGTTAAAAAAGGCGATTCGGTCGTCGTGATAGCCAGCGACATAACCAGGAACGTCAGGAATCCGGTGGTAATCCCCACTATACTGGAGGAACTTCGGGAATCGGGAATTCCTTACGAAGATATCACCGTAGTGGTGGCAACGGGCACCCACAGAGGTCATACCAGGCAGGAGTTAGAATTCATGTTCGGCCGAGAAGTGCTGGAGCGGGTCCGGGTAGTCGACCACAACTGCAGGGACCGGGAATCGCTGGTCTATCTCGGTGTCACCTCCAGGGGAACGCCGGTGTGGGTAAACCGTCTTGTGGCGGAAGCCGATAAAGTGATAATAACCGGCGGCATTGTGTACCATTCGATGGCCGGATTCGGGGGCGGACGAAAGGCCGTATGCCCGGGGGTGTCGGGCTACGAGACGATTCAATACAATCACAAGCTGATGCTCAACCCGCTGGACAGGGGCGGCGGCCTCAATCCGTGCGTGGGGCCCGGCAGAGTATGCGATAATCCTATGGCTCAGGACATGGCCGAAATTGCGGCGATGGTAAATCCCACCTTCATGGTCAATGTAATCCTGAACGGTGAGGGGAAAATCGCCCGGGTTGTAGCGGGAGATTATAGGGAGGCCTTCGAAGAAGGTTGCCGTGAAGCCCGGGAGTTCTTCAGTCTTGAAGTGGAGATTCCTGCCGACGCCCTCTTTCTATCCTGCGGTGGGTTTCCGAGGGATATCGATCTCTACCAGGCCACAAAGGCTGTAGAAAACTGCCAGGGTGTGCTGAAGGACGGCGGTGTTATAGTGCTGCTAGCGGAGTGTCCCGAGGGGGTGGGGCACGCCGACTTTTACAGGATCATAAAAGACTTCCCGACCCGCCGGCAGAGAGAAGAGGAACTCTGGAGGGAATTTTCCATAGCCAAGGGCGTCGGGTACATGCTCACCTTGACTCTGGAGAGATTCCGGGTGGTGCTGGTGTCGAAACTCGATACTGGAATGGTCTCCGAGATGGGAATGGTGCCGGCTGCCGGCACCAGCCAGGTGCTGGAAATATTAAGCAACATGCTCGGATACGATTTCAAGGCCTATGTGGTGCCTGCAGCTTCAACCGCCGTACCCGTTCTTGTCGGATAGAAGCGAAATATTTCCCGGGAAATAAAATATTGTAGAATCATACCTGTTGCTTTTAGCCCCGATTTTAAATGGGGCTTTTTCTTTTACCCTCCCGGTGGAAAAGTATGGTATAATAGAAGAGTAAGAAATGACGGAGGGGGCTTTCGTGTTTTACCGGGTCTACAAAACCGTTACCGGCCCAAACCAGCAAAGTTCAAAAGGCCCTAGGAGTATACGGTGGAATTAAACCGGCAAATAATAAAGGGGAGATCCGGCTATTAAAAAATCACGCAGGGAGGTTCGCCCAATGAAGAGCAAAATCTTCTTTGCCGATGCCAGAGTAAAAAGCTATGACTACAAGTACAGCTTCGTGGCCAAATTTGAGCAGATCCTGCAGATGGTAGATTTCCGGTCGTTTATAGAAAAGGGGGATTATGTGGCTGTAAAGACCCATTTCGGGTCCCAGGGAGCCCACCGCATTGTAAGGCCTTTGTTTTTGAGGAAAGTGGTTGAAAGGGTAAAAGAGGTGGGAGGGCATCCCTTTGTCACCGATACGGTGAGAATACCGGGCCTCGAGTACCTGGAAGTGGCCAATATGGAAGGCATCAACCACCTTTCGGTAGGAGCCCCGGTGGTGATGGCCGACGGGATTTTCGGCAGGGACCAGATCAGAGTCAAGGCGGGACCCATCCTGGGAGAAATAGGGGTGGCCTCGGCCATATACTACGCTCCGGCTATGATCGTCGTGTCCCACTGCAAGGGGCATATCGGTTCCGGCTTCGGGGGGGCCATAAAGAACCTGGCTATGGGTTGCATAAGCTGCAAGGACCACCACGGCAAAGCCGAGAGGGGCAGGATACACTTTTATGAAGGCAAGCACCTGGAATGGATAGAAGTCCGGTGCACCCGGTGCGGGCAGTGCGTGGACGTTTGCCCTCATAAGTCCCTGCAGCTGGTTGACGACAGCATCGTCATAGATAGAACCGTGTGTGTAAAGTGCGCCAGGTGCGCCAGAGTTTGTCCGGTCAAGGCCCTGGTGGTGCCCATCGATGAAGAGACCTTCCAGAAGGGGCTTGCTGAATCGGCTTATGCGGTGGTTTCCACCTTCGAAAAGGGCAGGATCCTTTACATAAACTTCATCACCGAAGTCCAGCCCGAGTGCGACTGCATGCCCATGGCCGACACCCCGCTGGTGCAGGATCAGGGCGTGCTGGTATCCCACGACATAGTGGCGATAGACCAGGCGTCTCTGGATATGATAAACGGCGCCGAACCCCTTCCCGGGTCAAAAGCGGCGGATAAAAACGTAAAAAAGGGTGAAAATATACTCAAAGCCGTGACCGGGAAGAACGCGCAACTTCATATAGACGCCGCACATGAACTGGGGATGGGCAGCAAGGAATACGAGTTGATCCAGGTAACCGAAAAGCATATTCCCGAAGGAGAAGCGGGCCACTAAACTTGCAACGCTCCTTTTTATCCCGGTCACCGGCCTTAAAACATAAGGGCGGTGAACCTGGATGGAACAGGACAAAGGCCGGAGATCGGAGCTCAAAAAAATCCTGCTGGTGGCGGTGCTGTGCGCACTTATTGGGGCCCTTTCGGCCACCGCCGTGACCACCTCGATTCTCTACGGGCAGAGGACCGGTGCTCCCGAGCGGCTCCCCCGGCAGGCACAGCGGGTGGAGGAGGAAAGCCGGTCACCGATACCCGACATTGCAAGAGAGGTAGCTCCCGCCGTAGTGGGCATAGTCACCGTTCGCATCGACAGGGATTTCTTCTTCAGGCCCATAAGGAGTGAGGCCGTGGGCTCCGGCGTCATTGTCGACCCAAAGGGCTACATCCTCACCAACGACCACGTGGTGGGAGGGGTCGACCGCATAAAAGTGTATCTCGGCGACGGGCGCAGTTTCCCGGCTGAAAGGCTTTACAGCGATCCGGGGCTAGATCTGGCCGTAATAAAAATAAATGCCGAAAACCTCACGACAGCCAGGCTGGGAGACTCCGACAGGGTGGTGGTAGGGGATCTGGCCGTTGCCATAGGAAATCCCCTGGGCCTCACCCTGCAGAGGACCGTGACCGCCGGGATAATAAGCGCCCTGAAGCGCACGGTAGTCCTTAAGGGTGAGCAGGGAAACGTGCTTATGCAGGACCTGATACAGACCGACGCCTCGATTAACCCCGGCAACAGCGGAGGCCCGCTGGTAAACGGCCGGGGCGAGGTAATAGGTATAAACACCGTCAAGGCCTCCCAGGCTGAGGCAATAGGGTTTGCCATACCCATTAACATCGCAAAGCCCATACTAAAGAGCATTGCCGAAAAGGGGCGGTTTGAAAAACCGTATATAGGCGTGAAGGGCATCGACAGGGAAATAGCCCGGCTCATGGACGTGGATGTGCCCGTGGACGGCGGGGTATACGTGCTCGAGGTGACGGAAAAAAGCCCCGCAGCTTTGGCCGGTTTAAAGGAGGGCGATGTGATAACCAGAATAGCTGACCGGCCCGTAGATTCAGTGGCCAAAATGCGTCAGGTGCTGTATAGCTTGGGTCCGGGCCGTAAAATCGAGGTAGAACTGATCCGCGGCGGCAGGAAAATGATAAAAACACTAGTAGTGGAAGAGGAAAGGGGATAGGCTATCTTTAAATACAGCTCCGTCCAGGGCGGGGTTGATTTTTATGGTGCTTTTTGTGATATAGTTAATATAACTGGAAAATAAGGGAAGTTAATATGCCTATGAACATCACCATTATAGCTGTAGGAAAAATAAAAGAAAATTATCTGCGGGAAGGTATACGGGAGTACGAAAAAAGGCTCAAGTCTTACTGCAGTCTGAGGATAGTCGAAGTCGACGAAGAAAAGGCTCCGGATAATCCCGGACCGGCAGAAAAGGAGAGGGTAATGAAAAAAGAAGGGGAGCGCATACTGGGCAGAATGAACCGGAGCAGCTTCAACATCGCCCTCTGTGTGGAAGGAGACAGGTTCTCATCGGAGAAAATGGCATCCAGGATCGGCGAACTCGCCCTTTCCGGCGTGTCGGATATAACCTTCATTATCGGCGGGTCTTGGGGCCTTTCCGAAGAGGTAAAAAAGGCTTCGGACCTTAAACTCTCCTTTTCCGACTTCACCCTGCCCCACCAGCTCATGCGCCTGGTACTCTTGGAGCAAATTTACCGCTGGTTCAAAATAATTCGGGGCGAACCGTACCATAAATGACCTCATACGCTTTTTGCTCATCTGAGTTTTTACTTAATTGCATTAAAATTAACTTCAGAAAAAAGAAGGGTAATTTTTCGGTAAACCTTTTGTCTAGCTTATCTCTTTAAATTCTCTGAACCAACCTCACAATTAGTTGCATAATAAGATACAAAACACTATGGTAAAAGACTTATTGTATCTATTTTGTTGACTAAAATCGCAAAAATGACATATAATATAAATCAGAGGGAGGTGTTTGAAATGCTTACAACCAACGAAATTATCGGACAGAACATCCTTGAAATACTTAATAAAAAATCTTTGACACAGGCTGCCCTGGCGGAAAGACTTGGCTGGACAAGACAGGACGTTAATAAAATAATCCATGGAAGAAAGAATGTAACGGCAAAGGAATTAAAGGAGATTTCTGATGCCTTAAATGTATCCATGGAGGAATTGGTAAAAGAGGGTTCGGTAAAAGAGAACGTTAAGCCGATAAAACTTTTTATGGGTCAAGTCAGCACAAAAGAGGCTCGAATAGGCTTGCTTCACGCCCAGAAGATCATGGATATGATTTTGTTCCACAGCCAGGTGCGGGAAAACAAGAGCAAACTGATGAAGGAATGGGATGCGTAATATGCACGATCTTATAAAAGAATGTGTTTTTAGAAACGATAAAGAACAATTCAATAATATTGAAGATAAGGCGATTGGCTTTGCTGATCGATATATCGGAAGCGGTGTGATTATTCAGGACGATATCTTTAATATTATTAAAAATTACGAGCAGGATGTTAATTTGCTTCTTTTTCCCATTCCTGACGACGAAATTTGCGGTTTTATTTGCAACTATAAAGGTAAACTTTTCATTTATGTAAACACCAACCTCCCGCTGGAAAAGCAAATTTTTACCGCAGCCCATGAGCTTTACCACCTTCTGTTTAACCGAGACCAGCTGGAAAACGGTTATAGCCACATGATCAAACAGGATGACCTTGACGGCAAACAGGAGGAGCGGACAGCTAACCTCTTTGCCGCCCTTTTGCTTGTTCCCAGAACTTTGTTGAAAGAGCAGATCGAGATTTTAAAGATAGACCCCGCGAAATTGAATTTGCTGGATATAATTCGGTTGATGGATGTATTTGCCGTTCCTTATAAAACAATGATATTACGTTTGTACGAAACGGGGTTTTTAAGAGACAAAGATGCGGATAAGTGGTTGCAGGTTCCAGACCGAGACGAAAATGAAGGCGTGCTATATGAAATAAGGAAACACGAAATCGGTTTGCGGTGGCAGGAGCGTACCAGGATAATAAAATATGGAAACTTGAAAGCATTAATTATGGATAACAATGATGAGGAACTCATTCCAAAAGCCAAAGCCGAAAAAGACCTATCCTATATCCAGAAAAGCATGGAAGAAGTTTTTGAGGAGATAGGTGAGAAAATTGAGTAAATCAAATATTTGCGTACTTGATACGGATTTTATCGTTAAATCAGCTGTCTCCCCTTCTCCTCATGAACCAACTTTATTAGAAAAAATTCTGACCGTGGGCGGTAAATTCTACATACACTGTCATATCCGCCAAGAAGTAGAATGGCCACAAGGAGCAGCAGATTTGCTAGACAAGCTTATTAAGGAACGGCTAATTAAGATGGTGGACGACAGGGATTTGCTTGACCTATTGGATAAGTATTTCCATATGCCTGTGAGGACATTTTTAACAATCTCAAGGAATGTTGTGACATATTTGGCACAAATTATTACGAAGATTACTATAAGATACTGGAATCATCCGTCTCAAACGGAGATAGCATAGTGCAATTTTGTACAAACCCCGCAGGTATGTAAATGTTTTGGAAACAAAGGAGTTTAAATTGTTTGGCAAGGGTGAAAAAATGAAGGGTTTGGAAATTGTTGAAAACATTTATACAAATAAACTGGTTCTTCTTGCTAACGGTATGCTTAAATGGCGGAACTGATATTTTCGGTTCCATTTTTTGATGTCTAACGCTACACCTGCAAGTAAAGGGGGAATGCAAAAATGAAAGTCTACCGCACCGCGTGCCCTCGGGACTGCACGGACTGCTGCTCCCTCCTGGCTTACGTGGATGAAAACGGAAGGCTGGCCGGCGTAAAGGGGGACCCGGACCATCCGGTTACCCGGGGGTATCTCTGTCCCAAGGGAAATTCTTACGTGGAACTGGTCTACCACCCGAAGCGGCTCCTTTATCCCCTAATGAAAAAGAACGGTGAATTCAGGCGGGTGACCTGGGACGAAGCCCTGGATTTCATAGCGAAAAGGCTTACCGAGGTCGTCGATACATACGGCCCTCTGGCCGTCCTTCACTACCACTACAGCGGGTCGGAAGTCGCAACGAAACACCTTGACACCAGGTTTTTCAACGCCCTGGACGGCATTACCAAGGTCTCGGGAGATCTTTGCTTCAGCGGTGGCCTGGCGGCACAGATTTACGACTTCGGCGGCCTTATGCAGAACAGTATCGAAGACCTGCCGAACGCCCGGGGGTGCGTCCTCTGGGGCAGAAACGTAAAATCAACCAACGCCCACTCGCTTCCCTTTATTAAGGAGTGCAGGCGGCGGGGTGGGAAGATCGCCGTAGTAAATCCGCTCCCCACCGGGATGGAGGGCATCGCCGAGCTGGTGGTAAGGCCGAAACCCGGCACCGACGCCGCCCTGGCTCTGGGGGCGTGCCGGTACCTCGTAGAACGGGGTGAAATCGACCGCGAATTCATCGATAAATATACTTATGGATTTGACGAATTCCGGAAGGCTCTGGAAGATTACCCGCTCGAGAGGGTTTCGGAGATCACCGGCGTGGGTGTTGATGACATAGTGCGCCTTGCGCTCTTCTACGCGGAAAATACACCCGTCACCACCCTGCTCGGTTTCGGGCTGCAGAGGTACAGGGGAGGCGGCAATGCCGTAAGAGCCGTGGACGCCCTGGCAGCGGTTACGGGCAACATCGGAAAGCCGGGGGCCGGGGTATCCTACTGCAGCGATACCTACTGGCACGTAGGGAGCCATGTGAAGGGGGCGGCGCCGGCCGGGGCCGGTCGGACTATTTACATGTGGGATCTGGCGCGGGGGATTCTAAATGCCCAAGACCCGCCCGTAAAAATGGCTTTCATCACCAATGCAAACCCCGTCGTAAACGTGCCGGACACGGCCATGATGAGAAAAGCCCTGAACAGCATCGACACCGTCGTCGCTATAGACGTGTTCATGACCGACACGGCGAAAGAGGCCGACGTGGTGCTGCCGTGTACCACCTTTTTCGAGGAGGAAAACGTCAAGGTAAGCTCCTGGAGCCCCTGGATTTACTATTGCCCTAAGGTCATCGAGCCCGTCGGGGATGCCAGGCCCGATGAGGAGATCTTCATTGAGCTTGCAAGGAGAATAGGACTCAAGGATTTCCCCTGGGAGAGCCGGGAGCAGTTCCTGGAATACGCTGCAGAGGCCTTCGGGAAATTCGGGGTGGACCTTTCCCTTCTCAGGAAAAAGGGGCATATAAAAAACCCCTTTGTGCCGGAGGTGGCCTGGCAGGACAAAAAATTCCGCACGCCGTCGGGCAAATTCGAGTTCTATTCGCAAAAAGCCCTGGCCGAAGGGCAGTCTCCCACGGCCGCCTATGTGGCGCCGGCGTGCGAGGACGACCGTTACCCGTACCATTTCATAACCCCTCATTCCCGGTACCGCATACATTCTCAATTCCAGGTGACCCAATATATTAAAAAATTAAATCCCTTCCCCAAAGTGTATATCAATTCCGAAGAGGGGATCCGGCTGGGATTAAAAGAAGGCCAGGAAGTGGAAGTTTACAACGACACGGGTAGCATAAGAACCAGGGTGTATTTCGACCCCATGATGAGAAAAGACACCCTCAGCCTGGAGTCCGGCTGGAGCGTGGAAAGCGGTGCGTGTCCCAATTTTCTTGTACCTTCCCGCGCCACCGAAATGGGGGCTTGTGCTGCGCTGTACGATGTTAAGGTGGGCATCAGGGCTGTAGACCGATCCGTTTAGGGTTCTGCGGAAATTGCCCGGGTGCGGGAAATCCGAATCACAACCGGTGTCAGCGGGTAAAATAAAGGTGACCGCACGTCCGGTCGATGCTCTGAACAGGCTTTTATATGGCGGTTTAATAAATTATTTCTGGAGGGCTATTATGGATTTGATGGACCTGCAGGAGAAAGTGGATGCATTTATAAAAGGTACTTTGGGTGCAGAAGTTCCGGCCGGCGTCAGGTTGATGGACCTCGTGGCAGAAGTGGGAGAGCTGTCCAAGGAATTCCTCAAGGCTACGGATTACGGCGAGAGGGCCTTTGAGACAACCGGAGGCTGGGAAAGCGAAATGGGAGACGTGCTTTTTTCCCTGATCTCCTTAGCAAACGTTACCGGTGTAAAACTGGAGGAATGTCTTTTAAAAGCCCTTGATAAATATCAGGAAAGGTTCTATGAAAGAGGCGGCATCGGTTCTGGTGAATGAATTTTACAAAAGCCTTAGCATACAGGCATAAATATCAAAAAATTTATATAGTTAATAGGTGGATATTGACAAAATTTTCAATATATGGCATAATTAAATCACGATGGACAGGTTCAGCAACGGCAAACCAATCGAAGGCTGGGGCGCAAAGCTGCGGATCTAAAGCTTTTATAGCTATGGCAGCCGGGCTGCCGGAGGTGCTTTTATTTATTTGAAATAAATAAAAGCAAATCCACATCCCCCTTCGGCAGCGCGGGTTTTTTTGCCTTTCGAAGGTTCCTATGGTTCAGCCGACCCGACCGGATTCCGGTCGGTTTTTTATATGCATTTGTGTTATTTTCAAAAAAATGCTACAATATATACATCAGGGCCGTATCCCACTGCCGTGGGCGGCATGATTAAAAAAGGAGGGAGATCGATGGATTTAAAGGGCAGGAAAATAGTCGTCCTCGCTGAAGAGGCCTTTGAGGACCTGGAGCTGTGGTATCCGGTCCTGAGGCTGAGGGAAGAAGGTTGCGAAGTGACGATAGCTGGCAGCGGCAGCAGCGATACATACACCGGCAAGCACGGAGTTCCGGTGAAGGTTGACCGGAACTCCGGCGAAATCTCAGCCGATGATTACGACGGCATAATAGTTCCGGGAGGTTGGGCGCCTGACCGCCTGAGGAGGTATGATACGGTAAAGAATCTGGTCAGACGGTTTGCGGAGCAAAAAAAGCTGTTGGCTACCATTTGCCACGGGCCCTGGGTTTTCATATCCGCCGGCGTCGTAAAGGGATACACAATGACGTGCGTGGAAGCTATAGTGGATGATCTCGTAAATGCCGGGGCCGTATACGTGGACCGGGAGGTGGTTGTAGACAGGAACATGATAACCTCCCGCAGACCACCGGATCTGCCGGCTTTCATGAGGGAGATAATAAATTATCTTAAAACACACTAAACTGATAAATACCGGTGTTACCGCAGAAACTTTATAATGGCGAAAGCGGCAAGAGGACCGTAAGAAAATTTTTGCACTGAAAACAAGGCTTTGATTTACCTGCGGCAAATACCGACATACTACGTTGGAATGCCGCTCAATCAGGATGTCACGGGAGGGAACGACCGGTGTATAAAGACGTGCATATCGAAGAAGTAGCAGGAAAGATCCTGGAACAGCTGAAAAAGGGCGCTTTTTTAACCGTAAAAAGCGGCGACACGATAAACACAATGACGATTGCCTGGGGGACCATCGGCTACATTTGGCACAGGCCCGTTTTCACGGCCATGGTCAGGCCTTCCAGATATACCTTTGACCTCATAGAAAAGGCCACCAGTTTCACCGTCAGTTTTCCCCTGAACGACCGGATGAGGGACGCCCTGAACCTATGCGGCACCAAATCGGGAAGGCACGTAGACAAGTTCAAGGAGTGCGGCCTTTCACTCCTGCCCGGTAAAATGGTGGACACCCCGATTATAGACGGATGCGACATTCACCTGGAATGCGGCATCCTGTACAAGTCCCCCCTTCATCCCGAGCAGATTCCGGTCGAGATAAAGACCTTATATTACGGCACCGGGGATTATCACGTCCTTTATTCCGGGGAGATACTGGCTGTCAGGATGAAGGATGAGGACTAACCCCTTATAAGGATAATTCCCAGTATGACCAGCAGGGTGCCGAAAATTTTTTTAAGCGTCAGGCTCTCGTGCAGGAAGAGAAAGGCCAGGGCAACCGTAACCAGCGGAAAAGAAGAACTTACGGGGACGACCTTTGAAGCTTCGCTGTACTTGAGGGCGTAATAATAGGCCAGCTGTCCGAGCAATGAGGCCATTAAACCCTCCCCGGCGATAAAGAGGAAGGATCTGGTTTCTATTGAGAGGTTTTTAAAACTGCCCGAAAGCACACCGGCGGCGAGCAGGACGGCGCTTATCGTAAAGGAACGCAGTGACAGGGCCAGAAAGGGCGGCAGCTTTGCAAGGCCCATTTTTCCCAGAATGGGTGCGGCTCCCCAGAACACAGCCGTGAGCAGGGCGAATATATAGGATTTCATGTCGTATCCTCCTTATAGATATGTTCATGGGATGTTTATGTGCCGGCACGACCGCCGGCACATGCCTTTATAATTATACCATTTCGGGCCCCGGAAAATCCCTGCTTTCAAAATAAAAAAAACTGTAGTAAAATAGTAATAGAAGGTGTGGAGCGAGGAGGGCAAATTCTATGTTAACCCAAACCCAGGAAGCCGGGTACTCCCTCAGGTACAAAATATACCAGCACCTGAAAAACGCCATTCTTAACGGCGTCTATAAGCCCGGTGAAAGCCTTATAGAAATGAAGATAGCTAGGGAACTGGGTGTGAGCCGTACTCCGGTGAGGGAGGCCATAAGGCAGCTGGAGCTGGAAGGTCTGGTATCGAGCATCCCCAACAAGGGTGTAATAGTTGAGGGCGTCACCGAACAGGACGTGGAAGACATATATACGATTAGAAAAATGATTGAGGGACTAGCCGCCCGGTGGGCCGCCGAAAAGATAACCCCCGAGCAGCTCAAAGAACTTAAAGACGTGCTGGACCTTATGGAATTTTACACAGCAAAAGGGGAAATAGACAAAGTTTCGGAACTGGACACCCGGTTCCACGACATCATCTTCAGGTCGTGCAAGAGCAGGCCCCTGGAATCGGTGCTCACCAATTTTCATCACTTTATCCAGAGGGCCCGGCTGGTATCCATCAAAAGCGGCGGCAGGGCACCGGTTTCGCTGGAAGAGCACAAAGAGATTTACAACGCTCTGGCGGCGCGGAACCCCGATGCGGCGGAAAAGGCCATGATAAAACACGTAGAAAAGGCCAGGATCAACCTCCACCCTTATCTGGAAGGTCATAAAGTTTATTAAAGTCCTTGCAGAAAAAGCAAGGATTTTATTTTTTTTCCAGCAGCTTCATCAGCACCGCCCTGTTTGAAACCGGGTAGAGCGAAGAGAGCTTCACCTGGGCGGGATTAACGCTGGGAAGGGAAATCTCCTCCAGCTTCTGCTCGAAGACCTGTATTTTCTCCTTTATGGATTTGAGGTCAAACCCGCTGTCCCTCATCTGTTTTATCCGGATGAGCCTTAATACATCGTTTTCCGTGTAGCGCCTCTGCCCGCCGTTAGTGCGTACCGGATTAACGAGTCCCATGCTCTCGTAGTACCTGATCTGCCTGGCGGACAACCCTGTCTTTTTCTCGACGGTGCCTATTGGGTAAAGGTCCTTTTCCGCGGAAGTCATGGATTTAACCTCCCCATTTTTAACATTATTCTAACAAAAATTAATACCACGGTCAATGACTATGTAAGGTTTTTAGAGTAAATTTGAAAAACCTTACAAACATTTGACATGAACTCTCTGGCTGTGATAGTATTTCCGTGGAATAAAAAAACGCGGAGGAGGAGCTTTAATGCCGAAGTTCACCAAGAGCGACATCCTGAGAAAAGCCCAGGAGCTGGATGTCAAGTTTATACGCCTTCAGTTCACCGACATTCTTGGTATAATTAAGAACGTGACTATTACCGTAGAGCGGCTGGAGGACGCCCTTGACGGCAAGATCATGTTCGACGGCTCGTCCATAGAAGGATTTACCAGAATTCAAGAGTCCGACATGTACCTGAAGCCCGACTATGACACCTTTGCCATACTGCCCTGGAAGCCCAGGAAGGGCGCTGAGGCCAGGATGATGTGCGACATCTATACCCCCGACGGCGAACTCTTCATCGGCTGCCCTAGGGGGATCTTAAAGAAGGTGTGCCAGGAAGCCAGAGAAATGGGTTATGAATTTTTCGTGGGGCCGGAGCCGGAGTTCTTCCTTTTCGAGATGGATGAAAACGGCAGGCCTACCATCAGGACCAACGACAAAGGCAGTTACTTCGACCTATCGCCGGTGGACCTGGGCGAAAATGCTCGAAGGGACATAATGCTGGCCCTGGAGGAAATGGGATTCGAGGTGGAGACAGCCCATCATGAAGTGGCGCCAGGGCAGCACGAGATCGACTTTAAATACGCACCGGCGCTGAGGACCGCCGATAACATCGTCACCTTCAAGTTCGTCACCAAGGCCATCGCCATGGAACACGGCCTTTACGCCACCTTCATGCCGAAACCCATATTCGGCGAAAACGGTTCGGGCATGCACCTGAACATGTCGCTGTTTAAAGACGGAGTAAACGCTTTCTATGATGAGAACGACAGGGAAACCGGCCTTTCCGAAGTGGCCAGGTACTTCATTGGTGGCATATTGCGCCACGTGAAAGGTTTTACGGCAGTGACTAACCCCACGGTGAATTCCTACAAGCGGCTGGTCCCCGGATACGAGGCCCCTGTATATATTTCCTGGTCCAGCAAAAACCGCAGCGCTCTCGTCAGGATACCGGCAGCCCGGGGGATTGCCAGCCGGATCGAGCTCAGGAGTCCGGACCCGTCGGCTAACCCGTATCTGGCGCTGGCCGTAATTCTGGCGGCGGGCCTTGACGGGATTAAGAACAGCATAGACCCGGGGCCCCAAACCTTCGACAACATTTACGAGATGACGCCGGCAGAAAGGATGGCGGCGGGGATAGAAGACCTGCCCGGCAGCCTGAAGGAAGCGCTGGAGTATCTGTCTAAGGACGAAGTAATCAAAGAGGCCCTCGGTCCCCACGTATACGAGCATTTCGTAAAAGCCAAGCTCATCGAGTGGGATACCTACAGGACCCAGGTTCACCAGTGGGAACTGGACCAGTACCTAGGTATATTCTAGAGCAGCGGCCGGTATTCGTTCCCCCTGATGGGGTGTATGCGGAATTCTTCCAACAGCTCCCCGGCGGTCTTGGAAAGCAGCTTTATACCTTCTTCCAGTTTGTCCGCCGGGACTTGTGCTATGCTGAGCCTGAACCCGGGTGACGGCCGGCGGTCGGGGTAGAAAAAGTCCCCGGCCAGGATTAAGAGCCTCTTTCTGAGGGCGTTGCCGTAAAGGTTCATAGAATAACAGCCGTCGGGGAGTGCAGCCCAGAAAAACAGCCCTCCCTGCGGCTCGGTCCAGGATACCTCCGGGTGCATGTGTTTTTTCAGGGCCTGCCTCATGAGATTCCACTTTTCCCGGAAAAGGCCTCTTATCTTTTTCACGTGTTCGTAAAAAGTGCCGTCCCGAAGTATTACGTCCAGTACCCGCTGGGTCAGGCCCGACGACGCAATGTCCGAGAAATACTTGACCTCGGCTATCTTTTTCGAAAAACGGGCGGGCGTCACGATAAAGCCCAGTCTGAGACCGGGCATGAACAGTTTGGAAAAGCTCTTGATATAAAAAACGCGGCCGTCCCCGTCCAGAGTCTTTAAGGGCACGGGTTTTTCCACGTAGTAGAGGTCGTTCATGTGGTCGTCTTCCACTATCAGAAAATCGTACTTGCGAGAAAGAGCCAGGAGCTCTTTCTTTTTTTGTTCTGAATAGGAACGTCCGGTGGGGTTCTGGAAATTGGGCATGGTGTAAAAGAGTTTCGGCGGTTTTGAGCGGAGTTTTGAATGCAAATCCTCCAGGTCAATGCCGTCTTCTGCCATGGGAATCTCCACTATTCTGGCGCCTCTGGATTTAAAAGCGTCGATGGCCCCCGGATAGGTGGGGCTTTCGACGTACACCACGTCGCCGAAGTCCAGGAAGGCCTTGGATATTATGTCGATGCCCTGCTGGGCTCCCGACACCACGTGTATGGAGTCCACCGGAGCTTCTATTCCGTACTCCCGGGCGAGATATTCCCTGAGGGACTGCCGGAAGGGGAGGTAACCCGGGCTTTCGCTGTAGGCGAAGGCATACCCTCCGTCCCGGTCCAGCACCCGGTTCAGGGATTCTTTAAAGATCTCCACCGGAAAGTATTCAGGAGAAACCGAAGCGCCGGCGAAGTCGAAATCCACCTCCCGGGACCCGCTGCCTCCCGGCTGTGGAACGCCCGCTGCAAAGGCGGAATCTCCCCCCGGGCCGGGGGTTTTGCCGGTGCCGCCGTCCTGCACCTTTAAGCCTTCCTCATCGACAGCGCCGGCGGCAGGCCTCACATAAGTGCCGCTGCCCACGCGCGAAACGGCGTAACCCTCTCTTTCCAGCAATCTGTAGGCGTTTATGATAGTCACGGTATTTACGTGAAGCGCCGACGCCAATTTGCGGATGGGGGGAAGCTTTTCGCCGGGGGCCAGCTTTCCCTCCCTTATCAGACGGACCATGCCTTCGTAAACCTGCGCGTAAAGGGGCTTGCTGGAACTGCGGTCTAAATGTATCGATACATAACTATCCATTAAATTACCTCCCTGGTTTAATTAAAAATTGTATTGACAAACAATTGCTTGTAATGGCATAATAAGTACATACAATTTTTCCCTTACCAAAATATTGTTACGAAACAATTACAATTATACCACAAAAGTACCGATCCTGAAACTAATAATTTAAAAAGGAGGCGCGATTATGCCACAGGAAAGATATCAACAGGACACCAATGCGAATTCCGATCGCTACGCTCTCAACAAAAACCTGGCCGAGATGCTTAAGGGCGGGGTTATAATGGACGTCACCACGCCTGAGCAGGCCAGAATTGCCGAAGAAGCCGGAGCCGTGGCGGTTATGGCCCTGGAGAGGGTGCCGGCGGATATACGGAAACAGGGCGGTGTGGCGCGCATGTCCGATCCCAAGGTGATAAAAGCCATAAAACAGGCGGTGAGCATACCGGTTATGGCCAAGTGCCGGATCGGGCATTTTGTGGAGGCCCAGATTTTGGAGGCCCTGGGAGTGGACTTCATCGACGAGAGTGAGGTGCTGACCCCGGCCGATGAACTCTGCCATATAGACAAGAAAAAATTCAAAGTTCCCTTCGTCTGCGGGGCCAGGAATCTGGGAGAAGCCCTGCGCCGTATTGCGGAAGGGGCCGCCATGATAAGGACCAAGGGCGAGGCGGGTACCGGCAACGTGGTGGAGGCGGTGCGCCACATACGGACGATCATGGGTGAAATAAGGAAGCTTCAGAACACGCCGCGGGAAGAACTGATTACCGCCGCCAAGGAGATGGGAGCGCCTTACGAACTGGTGCTTTACGTGGCCGAGCACGGCCGGCTGCCTGTGGTAAACTTCGCTGCGGGAGGAGTGGCCACGCCCGCCGATGCGGCCCTGCTGATGCAGCTCGGGTGCGACGGCGTTTTCGTGGGGTCGGGGATTTTTAAGTCCGAAGATCCGGGCAAAAGGGCAAAGGCCATAGTTAAAGCGGTGGCCTACTACGACGATCCCGAAGTGCTGGCCGAGGTTTCCGAGGACCTGGGAGAAGCCATGCCGGGCCTGGAGATAGACCGGCTGGAGGATCGCTATGCCGAGCGCGGGTGGTAATATGAGGGTCGGAGTCCTGGCTTTCCAGGGCGCCGTGAGGGAACACTTGAGGATGCTGACGATGGCCGGTGCCCAAGCAGTAGCTGTAAAAAGGAGGGAAGACCTCTGCTCCGTGGATGCCCTTATCCTGCCGGGCGGAGAGAGCACCGTAATCGGGAAATTCCTCCAGGAGACGGGACTTGGAGAGGACATCGTCAGCAGAGCGGAGGGCGGTATGCCGGTATGGGGGACCTGCGCCGGCATGATATTGCTCGCGAAGCACATAGTGAACGAGAATTACGTACACCTGGGGCTGATGGACATATGGGTGAGGAGGAACGCCTACGGCAGCCAGCTGGATAGTTTCATCGTGAGGCGGCCGGTTCCAGGCGTTTCGGAAAAACCGCTGGATCTGGTGTTCATAAGGGCTCCCTATGCGGAAAAAGTCAGTCCCGGCGTAGAGGTCCTGCTGGAAGTGGACGGGAAAATAGTGGCCGCCAGGCAGGGGAACCTGCTGGCGACAGCCTTTCACCCGGAAGTGACGGAAGATCCGAGCTTTCACAGGTTCTTCCTGGAGATGGCCGGATCGGCCTGAAATTGAGGGCAAATGGCGGAATATGCCATCGGTCTATTCGCATGACCGGTTATCGTAAAAATGCCTTAAGTTCTGACCGCCGCAATTGCGGGCGGTATTTTTTTGTCCCGAAACCCAGGTATTAAGGCCAGGGTCATGATTCACAGAGGTATGTGGTTAATGTGGATAAGTTATCCCCAATGGGGATAAATGCCTCGAATTTATGTCTTTCGCCGGGGACAGGGCAATACACTTATCAACACCTGTGGATAACTTTGTGGATAACGTGGATAAAAAGAACTAAATTTTTATGCGACAAATTACCCAGGAAGACCTATCCCGAATTTGTCAAAAGAGGAGGATTTTGGAGAGCGGTTGTCGAATTTATGAGGGGTGAAACGATGATAGGAAACGGGGGAACATAGATGCTTTCAAGGCGGTTAAGAGCTTTTATTATAATTTTTATAACTATTTCCTTCGTGTTCAATAGTTTGCCGGCGGCGCGCGTTATGGCCGCCGCTCCCACTATTACAGGCATCAACCCTACCAGCGGCACCGCAGCCGGCGGCACTCTGGTGACGATAGAGGGTACAAACTTCGCCCCGGCCAACCAGGTAAAGGTGCTTTTCGGCAGCGCCGAGGGCAAGGTGGTTTCGGTAAGTTCCGACGGTACCGTCATAACCGTGACCACACCTTCTTACCCCCAGCTGGGGCATGTCAATGTCACTGTCAAAAACTCCGAGACCGAGACGGCCGTAGTAACTAACGGCTACAAATACGAACAGAGCTCACCCCAAATAACCGGTGTATCGCCGCTTTCCGGCACCGCAGGCACGGAAATAACCATAACCGGCAACGAGTTCATGAAGGACATCGACTCAAGCAAAAAGCTGCTGGTGCTGATCGGCGGGATACTATCTACCAAGGTCACCTTCGTCAGTCCGACGACCATTAAAGCGGTTGTTCCCGCCCAGGTGTCCGGCTACAAGGAGATAAGGGTGGAAAACCCCGACGGTGGATCGTATACCTATTTTCCCGTCGAGGACAGCAAGAAATTCTTCTACCAGAAGAGCACTCCCACGATAACCAGCGTGGATCCCAATAAGGGACCTGTAAATACCGCCACTCCCATAACTATAAAGGGCACAAATTTTATCGCGGGCAATTATCCCGACACTTCCACGCCGGTTACCACCGTCACCATTGGAGGCCAGCCCGCCCTCGACGTGGTGGTGGTGAACGAAAACACCATTACGGCCAAGACCCCGTCCAATATATCGATAACCGGCCCGCAGCACGTCATAGTGACGGTCGACGGGGTAAATGCCATTAAAGAAAACGGTTTTACTTTCATCTCAAAGCCGGTTATCAATTCACTGTCGGATACTCCTCAGGGAGTAAGTCCCTCCCAGGGCAGCGTGCTGGGCGGGACCACAGTCACTATTAACGGCTCCGGCTTTATGGCCGGGGCTCAGGTGAAGTTCGGCGGACTTTTGGCGCAAAACATATCGGTGAAGAGCGACAGCGTAATTACCGCCACGGTACCGGCCACTTCAACGCCCGGCAGTGTGGCGGTGACAGTGACGAATCCCGACGGCGGTACGGCTGTGCTGAACAACGGGTTTACATATACCCAAAGCTCCCCATTGATATCGTCCATCTCCAACACCCTCGACGGCACCGGCCCTGCCGAGGGAAGCGTCCTCGGAGGAGAAACGATTTACATAAAGGGGACCGGCTTCGGCTCCGACGGTTACCCTGATGAGGTTAAGGTATACATAGGAGGTAAACTGTGCACCAACGTGGTCCTCAACAAGGGGACGGGGGAGGACATAATTTCGGCGGTAACACCCTCCAGTACGGCTGAAGGCCTTACGACTTTAAAGGTGGTGAATAAGGACGGCGGAACCGCCACTGCCAATTTTACGTATATAAGGAGCAAGCCCGCCATTAACGACTTCAATCCCAAAAACTCGTCCACTGTGAAGCAGGACACTATTACCATCAACGGCCAGAATTTTATGGAGGGCGCAAAGGTGTACTTTGGCGTCCTGGAGGCCAAAAACGTCGTTGTATCTCCGGATGGAACCAGTATAACAGCCACCATACCGGAGGCTTCGTCGGCGGGTCTGGTGGACCTCAAGGTGGTGAACCCCGACCAGGGCACCGCCACGGCCGCGACCAAATTCCAGTACGAGAAAAGCAATCCGGCGATCGACAAAGTGATAAACGTCGATATAGAATCCCTTATGGGCGTAGAGACCAACACCGGCGGCACCGCCGGGGGGACCCCCATTCGCATAGAGGGAAGGGATTTTTCAAATGCCGTCCAGGTGACCATAGGCGGCAAACCCGCTGCCAACGTAAAGGTTGTTAAGGAAGATTCCAATAAACATATAATCACGGCAACGACGCCGGCCAACGACGTGGGAGACAAGACCCTCGTCGTGACAAACCCCGACGGCGGCAGCGCCAGCACGACCTTCAGGTACGTGGTGGCTCCGACGGTAACGGGTATAACCCCCAATACAGGCACCACCGAAGGCGGTACCACCGTCGTCATCGACGGCACAGGCTTTGCGACGGACCCGAACCAGGTCAAGGTTTTCTTCGGAGGGGCCGAGGCAGAGGTCCTTTCCGCCTCCTCCACCCAGATTGTCGTGATGACCCCGGCCAATTCGGAAGGGGCGAAAGATGTAGCGGTAATCAACCTCACCGATTACGGAAGTTTTGTCAAAAAGTCCGGCTTTACCTACGTGCTGCCCCCGAGTAACCCTTCCATCGAGAGCATCGAGCCCACCTCGGGATCCACCGCCGGAGGTACGGAGATAACGGTAATAGGGCACGACATCAGGAGCGGGGCAAAACTGTATATCGGCGGAAATCCGGCTACGGTCATCAGCGTTGAGGTACAGGAAATCGACGGAGTTTACAAGAGCGTGCTGAAGGGTATTACCCCCGCCGGCAGCGCCGGCGACCAGGAAGTAAAGGTGGTGAACCCGGACGGCAATTACGCCGTTTCGCCGAAACCCTTCACGTACAGGATACCCGAGAAGGCCCTGTCGATTACCAGCATCACGCCCAACAAGGGGTCTGTGCTGGGCGGCACCCAGGTAACCGTGAAGGGCGCCAACTTCGTCAAGAGGACCCAGCTTTCGGATTCGGTATACAGGGAGACCAGGCTCACCATCGGGGGTAACGAAGCCTCCGGCGTGGTGGTGAGCGACGACCTGACCTCTCTCACCGCCGTCACCCCGGGCGGCAGGGTAGGCCCCCAGGACGTCATAGTTAAGGTGGTGAAGATGGACGAATCCTCAAGTCCCGAGACCGAAATTGAAATCGAAAGCCAGGCGGTGTTAAAGGGCGGCTTCACCTACGAGCTGCCGAAGAGCCGGCCGGAAATAGATTACGTTAAGATTTACAACCCCCAGACAAAACAGGAAGAAGACCCGACCGGCCCCACCGGCGGCGGGAGCATCGTGAGGATATACGGCAGCGACTTTATAGCCCAGTCCGGCGGAAAGACCCTGGAAGTCTATTTCGGCACCAGGAAAGCCTCCATCGTGGAGGTGGTCAATCCCGGACTGATCCAGGCCGTTTCACCGCCCAGTACTCAGGTGGGGGCCGTCGACGTAAAGGTGGTGAACCCCGACGGCGCCGAAGCGGTGCTCTGGGGAGGGTTCATATACAAGGGCAACAACCTGGTGATAACATCCATCACCCCGAACAGCGCCACCGTGACGGGAATGGTCTACGCCACCGTCACCGGCGCCAACTTCATCCAGGGCACCCAGGTCACCATCGGTGGCGAGGCCGCCCTCAACGTGACGGTGGTGGATTCCACCAGGATCACCTTGATAGTGCCGGCGAACACTCCGGGTACCAAGGATGTGGTGGTGTCCAACGCTTACGGCAGTGCCACCTTAAAGGGCGGGTTTCAGTACTACGTTGAGCAGAGCAGGCCTTCGATAGATGCGGTAACTCCCGACAGGGGTAGCGCCGCCGGGGGTGAGCTCGTGACGATTACCGGAGAGAATTTCATGAGCGGTGCCAGAGTGCTGATAGGCGGGGTCGAAGCTACCGGCGTGGTGGTGAAGAGCACCACGGAGATAACTGCCAGAAGCCCGGCCGGTACCCCCGGCTACCGGGATGTGACTGTGGTCAACCCCGACGAAGGCACCGCCGTCCTGCCGGGAGGCTTTTTATACATCAGCAGCCCGGTGATAGAATCGGTCACTCCGGCCCGGGGCCCGGTGACCGGTGGCATGTTTATCGAAATCAGGGGTAAAAACTTTGAGACTCAGGCCGATGTTCATTTTGTAGGCAACTTCGTCTACGGCGGTAACAACTATATACCTTTAGAGGATGTCAAGGTTGTCAGCGATACCCTCATAAAAGCGAAGGTGCCCGCATCGCCCGGCGGCTATACGGGTTACGTGGACCTGGAGGTAATAAACCCCGACGGCGGCAGGGGGGTAAAGCAGAGCGCATACCTTTATAAAAATACTTATACGCAACCCCATATTTTCTCTATAACCCCTAACAGGGGGCCGGTGCAGGGAGGCACCGAAATAACGATCAAGGGCCAGGATTTTGAAAGCGACGCCCTGGTTGCCATCGGGGACGCCTTCGCTACCGATGTGAAGTACGTCGACAGCACCACACTGACGGCGAAAACCCCGCCGGGCAAAGAGGGTTCCGCCGACGTACAGGTCATAAACCAGGGGGACGGCGGTTTTGCGGTGAAAGCCGGAGGATTCACCTATACCTTGCCCAGGAGCAGCCCCACCATAACAAAAGTTACACCGCCGGTGGGCAGCTCCGAGGGAGGCACTCCGGTGACCATAACCGGTACAGACTTCCGGGAGAACATATCGGTAATAATAGGCGGTGTGGAGGTGCCCGCTGAAGATGTAAACCTCATAAGCCCCACCGAAATCCGGATCGTGACGCCGAGAGCCCAAAGCTACGGCAAAAAGGACGTGGTGGTCGTCAACGAGGACGGCGGCACGTTTACCCTTAAAAACGGCTACGAGTACGTGCCGCCCGCTACGATTCCGGTGATTTCCGGTATAACCCCCCAACAGGGCACCATATACGGCGGTACCCTGGTGAAAATAACCGGCGCCAGGTTTGTTAAAGGCGCAAAGGTGTACTTCGGCGGGGTGGAAGCCCCCGAGGTGACCGTGGACGACACCGGAACCCTCGCCACTGCCGTAACCCCGGCGTACAAAACCGGCAGCGGCGATACGGCTGTAGATGGCAGGTACCCGGTGAAGGTGGTGCTGGTGAACCCCGACGGCGGCCTTGTCACCTTCGACGGCGCCTTTGAGTTCACGATTCCGGAGAGCAGCCCGAAGATCACCGGTATAGCGCCGGCCAAGGGGCCTGCTTCGGGCAGCACGCTGGTGACGATTGAAGGCCTTGATTTCCGCCCCGGTGCTGCGGTCATGTTCGGGAACGCCGAAGCCCTGGTGGAAAAGATCGAGGACGAAAACGGCAGGCTTTCCGGCGACCCGGCCTTCGTCACCGGCACCAGGATAACGGCTGTAACGCCGCCGGGAACCCCGGGCAAGGTGGACGTAAGGGTTATAAACCCCGACGGGGGCTTGGCGGTGCTTTCAAAAGGCTATGAATACTTAAGCATTACCGGCCAGATAGCGCTGGATTTCATAAATCCCACGGAAGGGGCCGTATCCGGCGGCACTCCCTTCACCATCAAGGGCAGCGGTTTCGTCAACCCGGTTACCGTCTATTTCGGAGGCGAAGAGGCAAAAGGGGCCACTGCTGTGGATTCCAATACGATAACCGGCAGAACCCCGGCCAACACCCCGGGCAAAAAGGACGTGGTGGTGTTGAACGGCAACGGCCTGTCGGGGGCCTTAAAGGACGGCTTTGAGTACAAGGTGCCGGAAAAATACCCGCGAATAATCCAGGTGGACCCCAACCGGGGCCCCGCCTACGGCGGCATCGAGGTCAACATATACGGGGAGAACTTCCTGAGCAATGCGGCAGTATATATAGGCGAAAACCGGGCGGAGGTGCTTATGGTGCAGCCGGGGCAGATAAGGATAATCCTGCCCCAGGGCACTCTGGGCCCCAAGGATGTCATAGTCATTAACCCCGATACAGGTCTAGACGTTCTGGAGGAGGGCTTCACCTACGTGGATTATCCAAAAATAGAAAAGGTGGAGCCTGCCGAAGGGCCCGTGGAGGGCGGCACCGAGATAACCATCACCGGTAAACTTTTCAACCCCGGCGCCGTGGTGCTCATTGGCGGGAAAAACGCTTCAGACGTCACCGTAATCGGCGATACCACTATAAAGGCAAAAACGCCGCCGCATTCGGCGGGATACAAGGACGTGACCGTTATAAACCCGGACGGAGGCGAAGCCACCCTGAAAGACGGGTTTTACTATAGACCCCCCAGGACCAGGCCCGATACGCCCGAGGATTTCTGGGCCAGGCGCATTGACGAGACGGCTGTAATGCTCTCCTGGTCGGCATCCCTGAACGCCAATTATTACGAAATTTACGGCTCCACCAGTTCCGGCGGTCCTTTTAAGTACATCGACAAGACCGCTGATACCCACTATATCGTCACCGGCCTGGAGCCCGACACCAAATACTACTTCAGAATAAGGGCCGTAAACGAACTGGGATTTTCCGGCTATACCTACGCCGATTACGCCTACACCGACGAGGGCGAAGTGAAAAAGCTGGTAGAACTGCCCGCGGACGTGGTGGTAGATAGGGCCGGGGGCAGGGCCTCGGTGATCGTCAAGGATGTGAAGTACCTGAAAAAAGAGGATTACAGGGTCACTGTAAAAACCGGGGGTATCGGCAAATACAGGGAGTACTCGGCGGTTCTGCCCTACAGCCTTATGTCTGAAGTTAATTCCTTAACTCTGGCCTTTGATGAAGTAAGCCTGAGAATATCACCCTCTTCCCTGAACATACCTGCTTTCCAGGACCTCACCGGCAGGGAAAAGGAGGACTCGGCCCTGTTGATAACCGTCCGGCGGCCTGACGGGGCCAAGAAAGACGAGCTTTTGAAGTTCAGGGAAAAGGGCATGAAACAGCTGGGAGAAATAGTCTGCGTCGAGTTTTCCTACAGGATAGGCAAGGAAACCGGCAGGCTGGAGTACATGAAAGCCTGGCTTTACATCGATTTCGATCACGACGCCGTCTATTCCGGCAAAGTCAAAGACGCGGGCCTGTACCGCTACAACCCGGAGAAGCGCCGGTGGGAGGTAGCGGCCGGCGGCCTCGTTCCCTACTCCACTTCGGGGGGATACATCCAGTCGCCGGGATGGTACTCGGTCTTCGGCAGATAAGCGTGCGGGGAGCTGATAACGTGCTGAAAATCCGGTACAGGGCTATCAGGACTGTCGTTCTTCTTCTAATTGCCGTCCTTATTTCCATAAATCCGGCGGGTGCCCAGGGCGTCGAATACCGGGGCACCGCCTACGCCGGTTCTCTGATTAAAAATATAAATTTCGCGGACACCGCCCGACACTGGGCAAAAAGTTCCATCGCCAGGGTAGCCGCCATGGCGGTCATGGTCGGCGAAAGGGGCAGGTTTTTCCCCGACCGGCCGGTTACCCGGGAGGAGGCTGTGGCGGCCCTTGTAAGACTTTCCGGGATGGAGGCGGCTTCTACCTCCGGCGGAAAGGCGGGCACCGAAAACTTCCAGTCCTCGGATTGGGCCCGGGACTATATAAAAGCCGCCGCCCGGGCCGGCTTGCTCGATCAGACCGAATTGAGCGGTATGGATTTTAGGGCAAGGGTCAGCAGGCAGGAAGTGTTCACGTGGGCGGGCAGAGCTCTAAAGATAGAGCCGCTGAAGGGCAGCGACGTGCTGAAGGCGGCGGCTTTTGCGGATTACGGGGAAATTGATAACCGGAGGCTCCCGTATATCGCCGCTCTGGCCGGGAAGGGGATAGCTTCCGGATGGAACGGCCGGTTTTACCCTAACAAAACCATGACCCGCGGCGAACTGGCCGCCCTTCTGGACAGGCTAAAGGCCGGTATACCCGGCGGTGTAATAGTGAAACGGGGATGGGTTTCCTCCATCGCAGCGATGCCCCCTTATACGGTGTATGCGGTCCGGACCGAAGACGGGCCGGTATACGATCTGAAGGCCATCCGGGGCGAAATCGATTTTCCGGTGATAAAAAGCGGGGTGGTATACGACTCCCGGGCCCTGGCAGAGGGCGATTACGTGCTGCTCGCCCTGAGACACGACGAGGTGCTCTTTGCTGAAGTCACCGGAGCCGGCAGGCAGGCGGTTTCCGGGGAGTTGATGGGGACCGAAGGCGATCGGATATACATTAAGGACCCGAGGGGCAATGTCCATTCCTTCAGGCTGGCAGCCTATCCCGAAGTATACGTGGACGGGAAAAAGAGCAGTTTCAGCGACCTGCTGCCGGGCGTGGAAGTTTCGGCTGCGGCGATGAACGGAACGGTATACAGGCTGGATGTCTCATCCGGCAGGGACGATTTCGGAATGCCCGCCGCGCGGGGTCCTGTGGAAGGTACGGTAAAGGAAGTAAGAGAAAAGGATGGATGGTATGAAGTAACCGTGGGAGTCCCGGGGCAGGGAGAGACTAAAATCAGCCTCGCCCCCGACACCGCAGTGGTCAAAAACGGGGCGGCGGCGGAACCCGGTGAGATAAGGCCCGGAGACCGCATCGTGGCGTATTTCGGGCCGCAAAGCCAGACCGCCCCCGAGAGGGTGAAGGTGGCATCCGGCGGCAGGGTTAATAAAATCGTCAGGGGGAGGCTGGTGGAAGGCATCCCCGGCGAGGGTATAGTTCTTTCCGACGTGATGGAATTCTATTTCGGCACCTTCTTTAAAAAGGCGGGTATAATGAAAGTAAACCTATCAAAGGATACGGAAGTGTACACCGGGGCCGGGGCGGCGACGCCGGAGGATCTGATCGCAAACTACACGGGCCGGGAGATTTACGCGGCGCTGAACGAAGAATACGGGGTTAAAAAAGCCGTAAAGATCCTGGTGAAATCGGGTGACGAGTACGTCGCCAACGGCCCCATCGATGAAGTCAGGTGGTCCACCGGCGAAATAGAGGTGGGTGATGTGGAGGCCCTCTTCGACGGGTTGACGATATCCGTCCTCAGGGGGACTTCGGTATACCCCGATTATCTGGAAGAGGACAGGGAAGTGTTCATAGTGGTGAACAGGTCCGGTTCAGCGTCAAAAGCCGCAATCCTCTATCAGCCGGAATTTTACGATAAATCCTTCGAGGTGCTGAAAGGGCAGATTTATGAGATAACCCGGGACGGGCTTGTCATCAGGTACAGGAGCGTGCTGGAAGGCAGCCTGTGGTCAAGCGGCAGCAAGAGCAATAAATACGAGTACTCCCTGGCCGACGACGTGCGGATCATCGACGCCACGGGCAGCTCCCCTAAAGAGATATCCAGGCAGGATTTCTTGAAAGACAGGTACATTGAAAATTATTATTACAGGAGCGCGTATATGATCAGCCGGGGAGACAAAATCCTGGCGATGATAATAAAGCAGGGCGGCAGGGACGACGATACCGTGAGCCTGGGGACCATAGAGGCCGTGGCTGACGACGGGAGCAGGGTAACCCTGGCAAATATGCTGGATTACAGCCAGTTCGGGGAAAGGTGGAACACCGAACTGCCGGACAGGCTCGAGCTGGACATGAGCGGCGCCCTGGTTATGGAGCGCGGGGAAGCGGCGGAAAAGCACAACCTCAGGCCGGGGCAGCTTCTGTATGTCATAAGGGAGAACAACGCGGGCCTGCTGGCCTTCGTCTTTGAGTTTTAAAGCGGGATGTGGTGTTTTTGAAAAAAGGGCTTATTAGAACATTTGTAAAACTGCTGGTCGCAGCACTTCTGGTAAACATGGCGGCCTTCCCCGCTCTCGCGGTCGAAATCCCCGGTTACGAAGGCGGCATAAAAAGCGAGGTTGAGTACGCGGAAATCCTGTTCATTACCGGGGAGCCGGTGCTTTTAAAAGGGAAGGTTACCGTATCCCAGGGCAGGATGAAGGACGGCAAAAGGCAGGACAGGATCAGCTACAGCCTTTACAGCGACGACAGGACCGTAAGCCTTTCCAGGAGTATAACCCTGGAGATCAGGGTTCAGGAAATGAGGGACAAAAGGCAGGTTACTACCACTGCCGAAATCGTGCGCTCCAGCGAGACCGTCAGCGTGAAAAAGGACCGGGCCAGCCAGGAAAGATATACTTTAAAGAATTACAACCTGTCGGCTTCCACTGTAACCGACGTGACGCCGGCAGTGGACTACTACACTCTGGTCATGAGGGGCAGGAAGATATACGACGTGAACGGCGGCCAGGGCACCGTTACCGTTGAGATGACCGGCAGCGGTGTAGGTTACGACCACTCATGGGGTGCCACCGAAACCCGCAGGCAGTTATTCCTGATATCCGCCGAGCGTAGGGCCGATGCCAAAAAAGGCACCGAGGCTTACGAGTGGACAGGCAGGGTCGAGGCCGAGGTATCCTGCAGCAGGACCAGAGAAATTTCATACGTGGCCAACGAGCCCAGACTGATCAGCTTTAAAGGCGGGTACATGGAAGTCGTCAAAGAAGAATCGGTGGCCGGCTACTACTACGACCTGCCCCGGTTCGATAAAAACGGAATGCCGGGGAGCGGTAGAAACAGGGGCACTGAAAAAATAAGCCTTGCTCTTACACCGGTAAACCGGATGGCTTCCATCCCCAAGGTGCTGGATCTGACGGGGCACTGGGCTCAGGCGGACGCGGAAAAACTCCTGGCCCTAGGGATCATCAAAGGGGACGGAAATTATTTCTGGCCCGGGATAGCGGAAAAAGGCTCGCCTTTGCGCTAGCGGTCGGAAGGCTCATAGATGCAGCTTCCCGCGCCGGGAGGTGGTCCGGGGCTTCCGATAGCGGAAGCAGGAAGAAGGTGAAGCAGGAACCGGAGCCGCTGCCCTTCGATGACATAAAGGTCCAGCCGGAGGATGCCGAACAGATAACAAGCCTTGCCGGGATGGGAATCATGGAGGGCACGTCGCTCCGCCGGTTCTCCCCGCAGGAAAATCTGACCCGGGCCCAGGTGATAACCATTCTGGTGAGGGCCCTGGGCCTCGAAAACAACGCCCCGCCGGTGCCGTATCACACCGGTTTTAGGGACGATGCGGAAATACCGGCATGGGCAAAAGATGCCGTTTACGTCGGAAGGGAAATCGGACTCGCCCGGGGAGACGAGGCCGGCTGCTTCAGGCCCAACGACCCGGTAACCAGGGCCGAATCCGCCGCATTTTTAAACAGGTTTATAACCTACCTGCAGAAGGATCTTCAGCGGGACTTCCGGGAGCGGATAATCGATTTTTAAAAGAGCAGGTTAAAATCTAACCTGCTCTTTTTATGTGCGCCCGGCATGGGCGTTAACTCGGTGGTGAAAGTCCACTGCAGGCGAGGCAGCACTAGCCTGCTAGCCGAAGGCAAGGGTGTCCACTGCGAGGTGGAATCTGAAGGAAGTTGGAGGCAAAGCCACGGCCTGATGAACAAGAACCCCATAGGAGGCTAGACCGTTCGGATGAGCTGGCATAACACAGCGAAATCCCAGGCTGCCAAGGGGCGGTAGAGTATATGGGGCGGGCGCGGGGCGAAGGTTAACGCTCTTACCCGGGGAGGCCTGCCGGTAACGCCAGGTAAAGCTGGTAACCCGTGCTGAAAGGCACAGCTGAACCGGCAGGAGTCAG
>NZ_VNHO01000007.1 GCF_008124715.1 Thermosediminibacter litoriperuensis
AGCGGAAGATATAAGACACACCCAATGGGGTAAAGAACTATACAAAATGCGCGGCCAGACCATCGAGCGGGTATTTGCCGATGCGAAGGAAAAGCATGGCATGCGCTATACAAATCTACGAGGCTTGAGGAAAGTCGGACATTACCTCACGCTTCTTTTCGCATGCATGAATTTAAAAAAGCTGGCTTTATGGAAGAAAAGACGGGGAACGTTTCCGCCAACAGTCCCCGCTTTACATTCGTTTTTCTTAAAAATTTTCTTCGCCTTCAACAAAAAGCCGCTTTTAGGATGCATAACCTAAAAGCGGCTTTGTCTACAAGCTGGAAGGAGCCGGAAGGCTCCTTTGTTTTTTGATATATGAGTTAAAAAAAATATGGACAACGAAGGAAAAGTCAGATAAATATAGTATTATATAAATACAAAATGTTTTTTGAAATATCCCACTGGACCACTAAGTGGGCCAAAAAGACCGGGAAGGAGGAAGTTCGTATGAAAATGGTCAAGGCTAAACCGGAGCTGTGTACCGGGTGCGGGGCCTGTATGATCGCGTGTTCCAAAGCGCTCTACAAAGTAGAGGATCCGGCAAAGTCAGCGATTAGGGTAAAGGAAAAACCCGGCACCGGAGTCAAGTACGAGATCGCCGTATGCAATCACTGCGGGGAATGCATCCCAATCTGCAGCGTTGAGGCCGTTTACAGGGCAAAAAACGGCGCGGTGAGAATTGACCATGGGAAATGCGTGGGGTGCTATATGTGCGTGGGATTCTGTCCGCATAATGCAATTTTCGTTCACAGGGACATAAACGAAACCATCAAATGCATTGCTTGCGGTTCCTGCGTAAAAGCTTGCCCGACGGGCGCTATCTACATGGAGGAAATAAATTAAAAGGGGGTAAGGTGATGACAACCGGAAAAATCCTGGCAAAATATGAATACCAGCCCGCAAAAATCGAAAAAGGTTACGCCAACCAGACCCTGTATATCAATCTGTCCGATAGGACAATTAAGGCAAAACCGGTTACGGAACAGATGAAGCAAATTTTTACCGGAGGAAGGGGTTTCGGCCTGTGGTATCTCTGGAATGCGGTTTCGGGAGACACCAAGTGGAATGACCCTGAAAACGAGATAATAATCGCCGGCGGTCCCATATGCGGTATTACCCAGTATCCAGGGTCCGGTAAAGCAGCGGTGGTGACCCTTTCTCCTTTAACGGGATGCCCGATCGACAACAATGTAGGCGGCTACTTTGCGCCTTTGTTGAAATTTTCCGGGTGGGATGCACTGGAAATACAGGGTAAGGCGGATAAAGACGTGATAATTTTCATCGACGGCAATAAAGGGCTGGTCACGATAGAAGAGGCTGACGAAGGGCATGACGACACCCATCTGATAGCGGAAGAGCTTACTGAAAAGTACGCCGATTCCGAAGAGGACAAGAGGAACATCTCCGTTGTCTCCTCCGGTAGGGGTGCGGAAAACACCCTGATAGGGATACTCAACGTATCCTTCTACGATGTCAAGAGAAAAGCTGTAAGGGTGAAACAGGCTGGAAGAGGCGGTTCCGGCACCGTTTTCAGGGATAAGAAAATAAAAGCGATCATAGTCAAATACAAGGGGGTAACCGGCGACTCCAATAACCCCGCCGATAAGGAAAAAATAATCAATGCAGCGATCAGGCTGCACAGGGAGATATTCGAGCTGGATAAACTGCAGAATAGGATGAGGGAAGTCGGAACCGCTCACCTGGTAGGAATTATGAACGATTATGACCTGCTGCCCGTAATGAACTTCCAGTATGGTTCGCACCCGGATGCGGTAAAAATCACTTCCGAAGTATTTCGGGAGAAGTATTTTACGCAGAATGTGCCCGATAACTGCTGGCACGGCTGTTCGCTTTCGTGCGCAAAAGCGGTCGACAATTACGAGGTGAAAACTGGGCCGTACAAAGGACAGAAGGTATGCGTGGACGCGGCTGAATACGAGACTATAGCCGCTGTTGCTTCCAACTGCGGCATTTTCGATCCCGAATACGTTATTGAAGCCAACTTCTACTGCGATACCTACGGTCTTGACACTATATCCTTTGGAAACATCGTTGGGTTTGCTATGGAATGTTACGAGAGGGGAATAATAAATAAAGAGATTACCGGCGGGCTCGAACTCAAATTTGGCAATGCCGAAGCAGCGCTGGAGCTTCTGCACCAGATGGGCCGAGGGGAGGGTTTCGGAGAAATAGCCGGTCAGGGCGTAAAGCGCCTCAGGGAATACATCATTGAGAAAACCGGCGCCGATCCTGCGTTCCTGAGGGATATCAGTATGGAAGTAAAAGGCCTCGAAGTATCCATGTACGTGAGCAAGGAATCCCTCGCCCAGCAGGGAGGTTATGCCTTCGCCAATAAAGGGCCCCAGCACGACGAAGCCTGGCTGATATTCATGGACATGGTGAACAAACAGATACCAACCTTTGAGGATAAAGCGGAAGCTCTTCACTACTTCCCGGTTTTCCGCACCTGGTTCAGCCTGCAGGGTCTGTGTAAACTGCCGTGGAACGATATAATACCTGCAGATAACGCCATAACTAACGAGCCGCACAAGATTCCGGCCCACGTCCAGAATTACGTAGATATCTTTACCGGTGTAACAGGTAAAAACATAACGAGGGAAGAGCTTTTACTCCAGTCGGAAAGGGTATTTAATTTCCAGAGGATCTTCAACCTCAAGATGGGACGCGGCACCAGAGAATATGATAGGCCTCCGTTCCGGCTTATGGGCCCGGCAACAAAGGAAGAATACGAATCCAGGGCTGAGAGATACGACAAGCAGTTAAAGGAACTTGGATACGATATCGAGGGTAAGACCACGGAAGAAAAAATGACCATGTTAAGACAATACAGGGAGAGCCAGTTTGAAAAGCTCGTCGATGCCGTTTACAAGCGCCGCGGTTGGGATAAAAACGGTGTTCCAACCCTGGAGACCGTAAAAAAACTTGGTATCGATTTTCCCGATGTGGTAGAATTAATTAGCAGATATCGGGAGTAGAGAATAGTATTGATCCCAGGGGGGCAGAAACCGGTGATCAAGGTCAACAAGGAAGATATGGATTATGTGGACGGCATGACCATCCAGGATATCCTGAAAATAAGAAAATATTCTCATACTATGATTACGGTAATAGTAAACGGCCAGGTTGTGCCAAAGGACAGCTATCCCACATACAGGGTAAAAGATGGAGACGTAATAAACGTAATTCACATGATGAGCGGTGGATGCTGAAACAGACTGTCTCCTCTTATAATGATCCTATAGGGGGTAACGGCAGTGAAGGCCGATATATCCGGTTGGGCAAAGGATTATGTGAAAAAGCACGGAGGAGTAATGTTCATCGAAAAACGCCTCAATATTCACGGGTGATGAAACGCCTTTTACGCCCCATCAGGTTTGATGGGCAAGCCCGAGAATGAAGAAGATTTCGTGCTATATACCGTTGACGACGACATAAAGGTGTATATTGATAAAAAAATACTCGAAGCACTGGACTCCGGTGAAAGAGTATTAAAATTCGTGATTCCAGAGTACGGCTGGCATTATCTCACCCTTATAGAAGTGCCGTGATTAACTTCAGCCGACGGACGTCCGTCGGCTGAAGTTATTAAAATAGCAGTTTGCATCGAGGAGGTAACACCTTGAGGGAAGATATTATCAAACTGCGGCGGAAGATCTACCGGCTGGTCGCCGAACACGCCAGAACTCTTGACAACCTTCAGGATGTATATACTGCGGTCATTGAATCTATAGGCAATGAGATAAGTCGAAAAGAAGCGGAAGCGCGCGTGCGCGCGGCACTCGGCACTTTCGATAAGGGAGATATACCCGAAGTCGTGGATTTTCCCTTCATATCAATAGTAGAAAAGGCCTGCGCCGGTCACGGGGAAAACTGCGGATGCAGGATTTCCTGTGAGCCGAAGGCTATAAAGGTGAACGAAGAGGGAAGGCCGTCTATAGACCTCGACGAGTGCATATCGTGCGGGCTCTGTATCGTGGCCTGCCCTGAAGGCGCCATTACCGATAAAACCGAAATTGCCCAGACGATAAATATGATAAAAAAGAACCGGAGGGTGTATGCGGTTGTGGCACCGGCCTTTGCGGGCCAGTTCGGCCCAAGGGTCAGTGAGGAGCAGGTTAAGACCGCCCTGCTGATGCTGGGTTTTTACGACGTGATCGAGGTTGCTCTGGGCGCCGATATGATCACCGTGAAAGAGGCGGAGGAATTTATTAGGCGTATGGACAGAGGCGATCAATTTATGATAACTTCATGCTGCTGTCCTCCATTTGTTCGGCTGGCCAAGGGCTACAGGGGGAAAATTGAAGGCATGGTGTCCGATTCGGTTTCGCCTATGGTGGCTATAGCCAGGTTCATCAAAGCCGAAGACGAAGATGCAAAGGTGGTTTTTATCGGTCCCTGTATAGCCAAAAAGACCGAGGCCAAACTGCCCGAACTCAGGGATGCGGTTGACTGCGTTCTTACCTTTGAGGAACTGGCTGCCATGTTTGAAGGTTATAGAATCAACCTAGATGAGCTAGAGGTCAAGATGCCTGTGGCGGATGCGTCTCACGACGGCAGGATTTACGCTCATACGGGCGGTGTCACCACCGCCATCGTATCGAGCATAAAAAGAATCAGACCGGATATTGACGTAAAAGCCCGACAGGGCGACGGCATCAAAGAGTGCAAGCAGATCCTCGATGATATAGAAAGCGGCACCATTGGCGCCAACTTCGTCGAAGGTATGGCCTGTGTGGGAGGTTGCGTGGGCGGGCCTGGGGCATTAATCCCCCGCGAAGAGGGGGCGAAGGCTGTCGATGCGTTTGCGGCAAGGAGCGGTGTTAAGGAGGCCGTGGCGAACGACGCCGCCAGGATACTGTACAGCAAACATAAAGACAAAGTAAAATTGGAATCCCACCGCATGTAAAAAAATCACTGCGATGATTGACAGCCGGACGGGTAGAATGTATAATATATATTGTCAGTCGATGAATTTGAAAAACTGCAGGGATGGTGGAACTGGCAGACACGCTACTTTGAGGGGGTAGTGGAGATTTGCTCCGTGCGGGTTCAAATCCCGCTCCCTGCACCAGAAAGAATGCGGATTCCGCGCGAGGGATTCGCTTTATTTTTTTGGTGATTTTTATGAGCGTTAAAGAAAAAATTATCAATTATGCGAAGAGCGTAGGCGTTGATAAAGTGGGGTTTACAACCGCCGAGCCCTTTCTGGCTGAGAGGGAAATCCTGCTGGAAAGAAAAGAGCTGGGGCTTTTTTCACCCTTTGAAGAAAACGACGTCGAGCTCAGGTGTCACCCGAATAAACTTTTACCCGGTGCAAGGACCATCATATGTTTTGCCATGGGTTACCTGATAGAACAGTCCGCCTGTACGGTGAAAGTGAATGCGGAAGAACCGTCGGGTATAATATCGAGATATGCTTCGATAAAGGATTATCACCGGGTGATGGGAGAAAAATTGAGGTTGGTGGCGGATTATATTTTTTCGAATTGGGGGGGCAATTTCAGGATATTCGTTGATACGGGAAGCCTTATGGACAGGGCTGCCGCCGGAAGGGCCGGATTGGGCTGGATCGGCCAAAATACCTGCCTTTTTACCGAGGAATTCGGTTCATGGGTCTTCCTGGGAGAGATCATCACCGACCTGGAGGTAGAGCCGGATGAACCCTCCGTAAACCGGTGCAATAACTGTGGAAAGTGTGTAAAAGCCTGCCCGACGGGAGCACTGGAAGCCCCGTACCGCCTTAACCCGTTCCGCTGTCTTTCATACGTGACGCAGATGAGGGGTTCCATCCCTGAAGAATTTAGGCCCCTGCTTGGCGTCAGGGTATTCGGCTGCGATACCTGCCAGGAGGCGTGCCCGAAAAACAAAAGTGTGCGCATTCCCTTCCATGAAGAGTTTGTCCCCGATGTTCCCCTGGAAAGGCGCCTTATCAGGTTGATAAATATCGGCAGCCGTGAATTCGAGAAGATGTTCAAGCCTACCCCCATTGGTTGGCGGGGGAAGAATGTATTGAGAAGGAATGCCGTAGTGGCTCTATCCAATGCCGGTTCCGGGCATAAGAAATGCTTTGAAAAACTCCTGGAAGATCCTTCGCCTGTTATAAGGGAACATGCCCTATGGGCGTTGAAAAGATAAAAGGCAGTCTTTTGACTGCCTTTTATGCGCTATTGGGGTTTGTACCAGCCTTTCTGAACCATGAAATCGAAAATCATTTTGGCATTCTGCTGCTCCTCGTCCTGGATCTGGCGAAGGGCGTTTCTTACCGCCTCATTGGTGCACTCCATTATCGCGGTTTCGTATACTCCGGAAAGGTATTTTGTCGTCATGAGTATGTCGTTCATTATATCCTTGTCGGCGATAGTCGCGTTAACGGTCTGCTGCATATCACCAATACCTCCTCTCACTTTTAATGGGATGGGGGCTGTACTCCGGCCTGCTGCAGCAGGTTTGTTATTGTATCTATATGCTGTTGTTCTCTGTTGGCCAGGTTCCTCAGCATATTTGCTATTTGAGGATCCTGAACCTGACTGGCATAATAATTACACTTGGTGACGCTGACCCTCTCATGGCTTAGAGTATCCTCCAGGTATAGTTTTTCTTTTTGCGTTAACTGCAAGGAAATCACCTCCAACTTTATTTTTTCCTTCAGCTTTTTTTGTATTCCTGGTTACACAAATAACTTTGAAAAAAAGAGGAATATTAAATGTGATGTCTTCAAAAAAGTCCGGGTAAGTGTTATTAAGATGAGTGTTGTTAATTGAAGTTCAATGTATTAAAATTGACTTAGGGTGAGAATAGATGGAAATTAAATATAAATTATGGATAGAACACGAGGGCAAACAGGTTTTCGGCGACGGGATCTACAGGCTTTTACAGCTTGTTGAAAAACAAGGTTCCATCAATCAGGCTGCAGCGGCTCAGAAGATGTCCTATCGACAGGCATGGGGGAAGATCAAGGAGATAGAAAAAAGGCTGGGAGTTAAGCTGCTGGAAAGACATAAGGGCGGAGAAAACGGCGGAGGAGCCGTGCTGACCGAGACGGGCAGGACGATGATGAATCGATATGGAGAACTGGTGGAAAAAATAGAGAGCCTCCTGGCGTCACAGGATTCGTGGAAAAAAATTTAACCGAGGTGGTTTTTATATGGGAGAAATAAAGGAGGTATATCTAGATAACAGCGCTACTACAAAGGTTGCGAAAGAAGCAGTTGATGCAATGGTGCAGGCATTGACTATAGATTTCGGGAACCCATCGTCTCTTCACAGAAAAGGGATCGAAGCCGAGAGAATCGTTAGTAAAAGCCGCGAAGCCCTGGCCTCCTTTCTGGGGGTAAAGGCGCGGGAGATTTATTTTACATCCGGCGGTACCGAATCCAATAATCTGGCGGTAAAGGGCACTGCGTACGCCAGGAAGCGCTACGGAAAGCATCTGATAACTACGGCCATAGAGCACCCTTCCGTACTCGACGTTTTCAAGCGTCTGGAAGAAGAGGGTTTTTCCGTTACTTACCTGGGTGTGGACTATTCCGGGCATATAAACCTGGAGGAGCTGGAGCGGGCGCTTAAGCCCGATACTATTCTCGTAAGCATCATGTACGTCAACAATGAGGTGGGTTCCATTCAGCCTATTGAAGCTGCGGCGGAGATTATCGCAAAAAATAAAAATACGCTTTTCCATGTGGACGCCGTACAGGCTTTCGGCAAAATTCCGCTTATTCCCCACCTCAAGGGCATACATCTTATGTCCCTGAGCGCCCACAAGATATATGGCCCTAAGGGGGTCGGAGCGCTGTACGTCAGGGACAGAATCAAAATCATGCCGCTTTTTAACGGCGGCGGCCAGGAGGCAGGATTGCGTTCAGGTACGGAAAACGTACCCGGCATAGCGGGCTTTAGCGCAGCTTCGGAACTCGCCTTTAAAAATATGGCCGCCTGGCAGGCGAGGATGCGGGAACTAAAGGAAAGACTAAAAGACAGAATCCTGGCTGAAATACCGGACACAGTTGTGAACGGTCCTGACAACGGTGCACCTCACATCCTCAATATATCTTTTCTGGGCACCAGAGCGGAAGTACTGCTCCATGCCCTGGAGTCCCACGGCATATATGTGTCTACGGGTTCTGCATGCTCTTCTCATAAAAAGGGCAGGAGTCACGTACTGGCCGCTATGGGAAAGACGGCTGAAGAGATAGACAGTGCCCTTCGCTTCAGCTTTTCGCCCCTCCTTTCTCAGGAAGATATAGACTATACTGTTGAGGTACTAACGAAAGAAGTGACCGAATTAAGAAAATTTATTCGGAGGTAGACGATGGAAAATATTTACCTTTTGAGCTTCGGCGAAATCGGATTAAAGGGGGAAAACCGCCCTTTTTTCGAGCGTATCTTAATAAAAAGGATAAAACAGGCCCTGGCCGGTTTTGAAGGTGTGGACGTCAGGAAAACCCACGGGAGAATATACGTTAAAGCCGTAGGGTCTCAGGATGCAGTAGTAGAAAGGCTGAAAAAGGTTTTTGGCATCGTTGCCATAAGTCCTGCAAAAAGCTGTGACCTCGACATCGATTCTATAAAAGAAGCGGCCCTTTCGGCGATACGTGAAGTCGATTACAGGGGTAAGACCTTCAAGGTAGAAAGCCGGAGGGCCAACAAGTCTTTTCCGATAAAGTCCCCAGATATAAGCCGCCTTGTAGGAGCGCATATACTCAAGAACCTGCAAGGGTTGAGCGTAGATGTTCATAATCCTGACATAGAAGTAAATGTGGAGGTAAGGGAAAAAGGATTTGTATACTGCAGGAGAATTCCGGGACCCGGCGGCCTGCCGCTTGGTTGCAACGGAAAGGCTGTACTTTTGCTCTCCGGCGGGATCGACAGCCCGGTAGCGGGCTATATGGTAATGAAGCGGGGGGTCGAAATAGAGCCGGTTTATTTTCACAGCTTCCCGTTTACCAGCGACAGGGCCAAAGAAAAAGTGGTGGAACTCTGCCGGGTGCTTTCCGGGTATTCCGGCAAAATGCGCCTTCACGTGGTGAACTTTACCGGTGTACTTAAAGAACTGGGAGAAAAGGGCCCCAATGAACTCCTGACCGTCCTCATGAGGCGCATGATGGTCAGAATTTCCCAGCAAATAGCACAAAAGATCGGCGCTAAAGCCCTGGTAACAGGGGAAAGCATAGGGCAGGTGGCCAGTCAGACCATGGAAGCGCTGATGGCCACCAACGAAGTCGCGGAGCTCCCGGTATTCAGGCCGCTTATAGGATTTGACAAGGTGGAGATCATCGAGCTGGCAAAGAAGATAGGCACCTACGATATTTCAATAGAACCTTATGCCGATTGTTGCTCGATATTTGTGCCGGAACATCCGAAGACCAGGCCGAAACTTAGCGATGTCCACAGGGCGGAAGAGAAGTTTGACATAAACGAGTTCATCCGGTGTAGCCTGGAGAACATCGAAATCATAGAGATCACTCCTAGATCCGATTGAAGGCGGCGGGTGAGCTTTTCATTTACGAAAGGGGAGTTTCATGGAAATCAGAGGTGATACGAAGGTACTGGGCATCATAGGGTACCCTGTCGAGCATTCGCTCTCACCGGTAATCCACAATGCTGCTTTAAAGGAACTGAAGCTGAACTGCGTTTACGTAGCCTTTCCAGTAAATCCGGAAAAGTTAAAAGAGGCTATCGAGGGGATAAAGGCGTTGAATGTGGCCGGAGTGAACGTTACCATTCCTCATAAGGTAAAAGTCATGGATTACCTGGATGAAATATCGCAAGAAGCTGCTGCAATCGGGGCGGTAAATACCATCGTGAACGAAGGTGGCCGGCTGATTGGCTTTAATACCGACGCTTCCGGATTTAAAGATGCGCTTTACAGAATAGCCGGAGTGGATTTGAGCGGCAAGAGGGTTCTGGTGCTGGGAGCCGGAGGTGCCGCCAGGGCGGTGGTAGGGCAGTGCCTTTTATCCGGAGCTTCATCAATTATAGTCTCCAATAGGACGAAGGCCAGAGCCCAAGAGCTCGTGCTGCACTTTAAAAATGCCGGCATGGGCTCGAACATTTCCATCATAGAATGGGGAAAACAGTACTGGCGCCAGGTTGCAGCCCGGGTCGATATAATAGCAAATACGGCGGGTGCGGGACAAAAGGATGACCTTGGCCTGGAGCTGGAAATACCCTGGGATGACCTGGATAAGAATACCGTTTTCTTTGATGCTGTATACGGCCCCGGGTCGACGCGCCTTTTAAAGGAAGCCGAATCGAGGGGGTACCTCACTGTACCCGGAAAATTCATGCTGCTTTATCAGGGAGTCGAAGCGTTTAAGCTTTGGACGGGCCTGGAGGCGCCCCTTGAAGTAATGGAGGCCGCCCTGGATCGTTTTCTAAAGGGAGGATGATATGGGTAACAGCAAGCTCTATCAGGCGTTCGCAAAAATATTTATTTTTGCGTCCATTGGATATTTCCTGTCACGCAAGAAGATATTCGAAGAGAGGGATACCGAAGCTATAGCCAAACTCCTGCTTTATATTACATCCCCCGCACTGATCGTTTTCAATATGACCCAGTATTTTACCCGGGATGTACTGCTTCAGACTTTTGTAGTTCCCTTCTTTTCCATACTGATGGTAGTAGTTTCGATTGCCGGGGCACGGGTAGCCGGAAAATTCCTGAGGATCGATAATCCGGCGAAGCTGGATGTATTTTATCTGACAATCGCCTTTTGCAATACCGTCTACCTGGGCTATCCCGTTATAGATTCCCTTTACGGTGAGACTGCGGCCGGGTACGTATTTTTTTACGAGTTCGGTTCAGCAGTAATCCTGTGGTCTTTTGGGGTCTGGCTTGCATCCAGAGAAAATGATCTTTCCACCGGTACCGTTTCGCTTAAAGAAAACCTTAAAAATCTTTTAAATCCACCTCTCACGGCTCTGGCTTTTTCCATTTTGCTGATTGTGTTGGGTGTGAAGTTATCGGGGTTTTCCGGCGGTGTTATAAAAACCTTGGGTGACATCACTGTGCCTCTGTCGATGCTTTTCATAGGCATGTCGGTGGGCCGTGCAGGCATTTCGCAGGAAGTATTAAAACCCGAGTACATAGCCGCCTCTCTCATCCGGCTTATTATTTCTCCTCTAATAATAGGCGGTGTGGCGCATTTCGTCGACATCCCAGTTGCGATTAAGAAAGTAATCACGGTCGAGGCGGCAATGCCGTCCATGATGTTCACGGCCATTCTTGCCGCTCGATACGGAAAGCATCCCGATTTTGCCGCTAAGATAGTAGTGATCACTACCATTTTTTCGATGGTTACCCTTCCGGTGGTGGCGTACATACTTCAGCTGGTATATTGATTCTGGGAGGGCAAAAATGAAGGTATTGCTGGTAGGACTAAATTCCAAGTATATTCACACAAATCTAGCTGTCAGGAATCTGGCGGCGTACTGCCGGTCGGACGACATAAGAATTTTCGAGGCCACCATAAATGATAGCATGGATGATGTGCTGGAGGAAATAATCCTGCGCGCTCCTCAGATGGTGGCTTTTTCGTGTTATATATGGAATATCGACCATGTACATTTCCTGGCCGAAAATCTAAAGAAGGTAAGTCCGGAGATCACTGTGGTACTCGGAGGTCCGGAGGTTTCGCACGATGCCGGCGAAATTCTGAAAAGATGCAACTATGTGGATTACATAATTATCGGGGAAGGGGAGTACGCCTTTAAGGCGTTTCTTGATGCCTTTCGGGGCTACGGCCGTTTGTCGGAAATCCCAGGGATTGCGTACCGCCAGGACGGCAGGCCTTGCGTAAATCCGCCGGCGGCCTATGTGGACTTGAATGAGATACCATTCTCTTATGATGAACGGGAGGACCTGAGCCACAGGTTGGTGTATTACGAGACGTCAAGGGGTTGTCCCTTTAGGTGTGCCTTCTGTCTCTCATCTCTGGACACGACTGTAAGGACGGCGAGCCTTGAAAAGGTGGAGAGGGACCTTTCTTTTTTCGTGAGGAAGCGAGTTGACACAGTCAAACTGGTAGACCGTTCCTTCAACTGCGATACCGAAAGAGCCGTAGCAATTCTGGATATAATCAGGCGTTTGGGGGGGAATACCGTTTTCCACTGTGAAATAAATCCGGAGCTTGTAAACGACAGATTTTTAAAAGGCCTCGAAGGTATTGAAAACAAGCTCAGGTTTGAAGTGGGTATCCAGACCACCAACCCCGAAAGCCTTAAAGAGATATCCAGAAATCCAGATGTTAAAAGGGCGCTGAGGGGCATCGAACTTTTAAAGGCAGCCGGAGTGAAACTCCACGTTGACCTAATCGCCGGTCTTCCCTATGATGACTTCGAAAGTTTTAGCCGGTCCTTCGACGATGTTTACCAGCTTGAACCGGATGAAATCCAGTTGGGATTCTTAAAACTTTTAAAAGGCACCCGTTTAAGGGATAAGTCGGGGCAATACGGTATCGTATACCGCTCCAGGGCTCCATACGAAATACTATACAGCGACTGGATGAGTTACGAAGAGTTCGTTGTGTTGAAGGGTATAGCAAAACTGGTGGATAAATATTACAACACAGGCCGGTTTAAGCACTGCTTAGCTTACCTGAGAGGTACCTTCGAAAGGCCCTTAGAGTTATACCTTTCTTTGTACAGCTATTGGAGGCAAAACGAACTTTCGAGGAAGGAACTTTCACTGAAATCTCTGTACGATCACCTCTACCGTTATGCCGCTACTTTGAATCTTGATCCGGAACTTGTTAAAGATCTCATCAAGTTCGATTTTATGTACTCTGGCTGCAAGGGATCTCCTCCCGATTGCATAAATCGGGAAGAGGACAGGCGGCTCAAAGACAGGGTCAGGTCCCTGATGGGCAGCCAAGAATGGCTGAGGCAAAATTTATCCAGGGCCAAAGTATTAGCGGGCGGGGAACTATGGAAGAAGATTTCTTACGGGTATTTCAGCCACGACGTAACATCTGGTTTTCGCAAAAGGGAAACAGGTGTAATTTTCCTGTATGACGGCGACGGAACGCATTTTGCTAAATTCAACCTGTAAGGTTTCCTCACATGAGCCTGCTAAGCAGAAATGCGGCCAGGAATCCGGCAAGGAGACCGATGTTTTCGATCTTATCGCCTATTTTGTGAGCTTTCGGTATCATGTCGGTGCCGGTCAAGAAAAGTATTGAGCCGCCGGAAAAGGCCATTATCATTCCGAGCCAGGCTTCGCCTATATTGCGCAGCAGGTAGTACCCGGTTAAAGCAGCGAAGGGGTCCAGGAGGGCGATGAGGAATGCCAGAGTCATCGCAGACCTGGGTGAAAACTTGCCTTCTTTTATCAATTCGGTGGTGGAAGAAATCCCCTCAGGGATGTTGTGCAGGAAGATAGAAAGCGCGAGCACTATTCCGAGCCTTCCGGTATTGCTGGCAAAGCCGATGCCCATACTCAGGGCCTCGGGCAAATCATCCAGGGCGGTACCCAGTATCATCCCGATACCGGGAGCAACTTTCCTGATAAGCAGTTCTTCTATAGCGTAAAATACAAGGCCTCCCGCCAGGAAAGCAACTGATGTGAAGACTGGGCCCGAGTGCCGGTATGCTTCGTGCATCAGAGAATAGGACAGGACCGAAATAAGCACTCCAGAACCGAAGGTCAGTACGAAAGCAAAAATTTTATCCGGGATTTTTTTCGTGCCTAGGTAGCCGCCTATAATTACCGCCAAGCCTGAAAAGGAGCTGTATAAAAAAATCTTCAAAAAAATACCCATAAAAATCCACCCTATCCAGAAGGATTTAAAGGAAAAATGGTGAAATTAAATTATTAAAGCGAAGCGAAGCGTTTTTAAGTTACAAGTGTTATCTGGAAAGTTTGGGGGGTTTATATTGCCGTACTCTATATGTCCTTACTGTTCTAAGAGATCTTACTCCGCCGCAGATTTAAAAGTATGGATATGCCCCTATTGCGGTAAAGAGATAATAGAAGGGGAAAGGGCAGAGGAAAAAGAAAATGTAAAAGAAGAGCAAGGCGCGTAACCTTGCTCTTCTTATTATAACCTAAAGGTAGCGATCTAAACCGCTACCCTTTACCATACGGTAGGTCTTTTATAGTTCTTGTCCACTTTTAGTATATAAGACGCTAGGTTGAAAGCATGATCCCCAATGCGTTCCAGGTTGCTTATTATATCGAGGTATATTACTCCGGAACTAGGATTGCATTTTCCCTCGTTGAGTCTCTTTATATGGTTGTTTCTGAGTTTGCGGTCCATTTGGTCTATCCTGTCCTCGTTCTGAATTACCTTGGCTGCCAGACTCATATCGGATTCCACAAAGGCCTTCACTGCACTTGAAAAACTTTCTCTCACCTGCGACGCCATTTCCGACAGCTCTCTTAGTGCTTCGTTGCTGAAGGGGAGGCGGTGGTCTTCTTTGTATTCTGCTAGCTCCAGCAGGTTAATGTCGTGGTCTCCCACTCTTTCCATGTCGTTGATGGCGTTGATCATATCAGCTACCGCGCGGGATTCGTCGGACGCTAGAGGCTTCTGGGACAGCAGTGATAAGTATCTGGTGGTTTCTCGCGCGAGCTCGTTTATAACCACTTCTCTTTCTCGTAAGGTTTGTGCTTCTTTTTCATTATAGTTCATAAACAGTTTGATGGAATCCTTCAGGTTTTCCAAGGCCAGCTCGCCCATGCGCCCGATTTCCTTTTTAGCCTGGGACAGGGCTATCGCCGGTGTCTCCAGGAGTCTATCATCTATATACTTTGTGCCCCGCTCGACTACGTCGGGTTTACCGGGTATAAGGAAGGTCACCAACTTAACCAGCAGTAATGCAAAAGGTAATTGAATTATCGTATTTATTACATTGAAAAAAGTATGGGCATTGGCGATCTGCCTTACGGGATCGGATGATGTGTTGGCTATAAACACCTGGAAAAGCGGCAGCATTAACAAGAATATTATCGTGCCTATTACATTAAAGGTCAAATGCAGAAGAGCTGCTCTACGGGCGGTGATGTTGGTGCCTATGCTGGACAGCAGGGCGGTTACACATGTGCCGATGTTGTCCCCAAAAAGTATAGGCAGGGCAATTGAGATATCGACTATGCCCTGGCTGGCCAGGGCCTGGAGGATGCCTATCGTGGCGCTGCTGCTCTGGACTATGCCCGTTGTTAAAAATCCCGCTATAACGCCAAGTACAGGGGTTTTACCGAAGTTTGCCATAAAATTGATGAATTCGGGCATCTTAGCAAGAGGTTTCAACGCAACCTCCATAGTCTGCATACCGAAAAACAAAAGGCCGAATCCTAGAACCACCTGGCCGAGGAATTTCTGTTTTTTGCTCTTGGAGAAAAGGTGTAATGCCGTACCTACGCCTATTGCCGGGAGGGCGGCTTTAGTAAGCTTGAAAGCTATGAGCTGGGCGGTGACGGTGGTACCTATGTTGGCGCCCATTATGACACCAGTAGCCTGCATAAGGTCCATGAGTCCCGCGTTGACGAGGCCGACCACCATAACTGTAGTGGCGCTGCTGCTCTGGACGATAGTTGTAACCAGCGTCCCCGTGAGGACTCCTATTATCCTGTTTCTGGTAAATAGTTCCAGGATAACCCTAAGCCTATCCCCGGCGGCTCTCTCCAGCCCTTCTCCCATGAGTTTCATGCCGTAGATGAAAAGACCTAGGCCCCCGATTAAAGTTAATGAACTTTCTAAAGTCAAAAACATCCTCTCCCATTTTAATGTAATTCTCAAGGAATATTATAACACAACCTAGGCCATTTTTAAAACTTGTGGGCTAAAAGCAATATTCCGATAATTATAAAGCTGATTCCTGCGGCGGAGTGAATGAGGCTTTCGGGAAGGAACCTGGAGATATATCCACCCAGGCATACGCCTATGAAACTGCTCGCCATGAGAGCAAGCGATGCACCCATAAAGACGCTGGTTAAGGATTCATTGTGAGCTGCCATCAGAAGAGTCGTGAGCTGGGTCTTATCCCCCAGCTCGGCCAGAAATACCAATAAAAAAGTTGTAAAAAAGGTTTTTAAGTGGGGCAATATTACAACCCCCTCCCGTAAAGCTTTTTCTTTTTCTGAGGGAAAAGGCCTACAATTTTTATTCCGTTCCTGGCAAAATCCACAATGCTGCCTATTACAAATCCCATGCCCGCCCCCAGAAGAATGCTGTAAACGAAGGAATCACCCCCGTTCAAAGCCAGTTCCAGATTTAGTCCCAGAGCAGCCGGAATACCTATAATTCCCCGGACAGACCCCAAATAGTCGGTATAATAAGGAATCCAGGCTAAGAGGCTCCAGATAATTCCTATTACAACCCCTTTTCTCTGCCTCTTTGATATCATTTGCATCTCTCCCGCCAAATATTTTTTTAATAAATTTTATTCCTAAAAGACCTTGCATATTCGGCGAAAATATCATAAGCAACGGGATGCGGGAATAAAGATAAGATGAGATTGAATTTAGGTGGTGGTGCCATGTGAAGAGCTTAGATAAAAAATATTTTACAAGGCTTGTATGTTTGCTTACCGTCGTTGCGGTTATTCTGGCGTCTCAGGCGGCGGTATTTAAGAGGGCGATCAATGTTTTTGCCGGGCGGGATAGATTGGTGCCCATCTACAGGGTTCAAACCGATGAGAAGCGGATTGCCATATCCTTTGACGCTGCGTGGGGATCAGACAAGACTCCGAAATTACTGGAAATTTTAAAAAAATACGATATAAAGACGACTTTTTTTCTCGTCAAGATGTGGATGGACAAATACCCTGATATGACGAAACTGATAGCCCAGGAAGGCCATGAAATAGGTAATCATTCGGCCACCCACCCGCGAATGGGGAGCCTCTCCAGACAGGAGATAATCGAGGAGATTAAAACTACTCATGAAAAGATAAAAGAGCTTACCGGCCAGGAATGCAGGGTGTTTCGACCGCCCTTCGGAGATTACAGCAACACCCTGATTACAACCGCTAACGAACTGGGGTATTATGTTATTCAGTGGGATGTCGATTCCCTCGACTGGAAAGATCTGAGTGCAGGGGCCATTTACAGCAGGGTGGTCAACCAGGTAAAACCGGGGTCTATTATCTTATTCCATAACAATGGAAAGAATACCGCCGAAGCGCTGGAACCGATATTGAAGGAATTGAAAGGCAGAGGGTATGAAATAGTTCCCGTGTCCCAGCTCCTTATAAAAGGGGATTATTACGTGGACAGAAATACGGGAGAAATGCGGAAAAAGCAGTAAAAAGAGCTGTTGACGCAAAAATCGTAAAAATTTATAATAATGGTATGGATTGAGGGTCAAGTTTGCTTGGCCCTTTTTGCAGATAAGGAGGACGCGCATTGTCGAAAATAAAGATTCTCATAGTTGACGACGAAAAGAAAATTGTGGAGCTGGTAAGGCTCTATCTGGAAAAAGAAGGGTTTAAAGTAGACGAAGCCCATGATGGCCGGCAGGCCCTTGACATGATAACAAAGGGAGAATACAACCTGATTATTCTGGATCTTATGCTGCCCGTCATTGACGGGTGGACTGTATGCAAGGAAATCAGGAAAAAATCCGATATACCTATTATAATGCTGACGGCCAGAGGAGAAGAATTTGATAAAGTCCTGGGATTTGAGCTGGGTGCCGACGATTACGTCGTGAAACCCTTCAGCCCGAGGGAGCTAGTGGCCAGGGTAAGGGCTCTGATGAGGCGCTTCGGCCCCAAAGACCCGGAGCAGACGCTGGAATTTCCGGGGCTTGTTATAGGACCTGAGTCCCGGACGGTGAGAGTGGACGGCAAAGAGGTGGCTCTCACCCCGAAAGAATTTGATCTTTTATACTTTCTCGCGAAAAACAAGGAGAAGGTATTCACAAGGGAAAAGCTGCTGGAAGAGGTATGGGGATACGACTTTTTTGGAAGCTTGAGGACTGTGGACACGCACATTAAGCAGATCAGGGAAAAACTGGGGAGGAGCAGGGCTGCCTCGTATATCACTACGGTCTGGGGAGTAGGGTATAAATTCGAGGTGGTAAAGTGAATTATCGAAATAGTATAACGGGGAAACTGTGGTTTTATATGACGCTTTTGTCCATTATAACCCTTGTTTCCTCCGGGCTCATCCTATCCAGCTTTTTTGAAGATTTTTACATCGAACTAAAACAGAATGAGATGATAAACGAGGGCCAGCAGCTTGTGGCCCTTATTATTCGCGGCATTGAGCCGGCGGAGCTCATAGATATAAGCAAGTTCATAAACGCCCACGCGGTTGTGGTAGACCGTAGAGGACTCGTTATGGCGTGCTCCAAAATGTTCGATTACGGCTACAGGGTGCCGATGGACGGCGGAAGGTTGTCGAACGTGCTGAAAGGCGAGGTTGTGGTTCATAAAGGCTATTTGCCCCAGTTAGGCACTTCAATGCTCATGGTTGCCCTTCCGATTACCCGCGATGGAAGCGTTGTCGGAGGACTTATTCTCTTCTCCCCGATGGCATCCATCCAGGAGTCCATATGGCAGATAAGGCGGGGAATACTTTTTGTGGCCGCGGGAGCTGTGATGATATCCACCGCTTTGAGTTTCGGGCTCTCGGAAAATATCACCAGACCTCTGGTAAAAATGAAAAAAGTTGCGGAAGGTATGGCGAGAGGGGAATTCGGAGACAAAGTGGAACCTGAAACCGATGACGAAATCGGGACTCTCGCCAGGACCCTGAACTTTCTTTCTGATGCTTTAAAGAAAAATATAACCGCGCTTTCGCAGGAGAAAAATCAGCTGAGGAACGTTCTCCTGAGCATGACCGACGGAGTCATAACCTTTGATTCTTCGGGTCGGGTGCTCATGGCCAATCCGCAGGCGGAGGAATTGCTGGGGAATGGGCCTCAAGGCAGCGTTAATTTGGAGCTGACGGCGGCGCGGGTGCTCGGGGAACTGGTCCTTAGGGTGAAACAGAATAAAAAATCTTTGCAGGAGGAAGTAAGGGTTGAGGGAAGAATTTTGAACGTAAGGTTTGCACCGCTTCTAAACGATGGATCAGAAGTATGGGGTGTTGTTGCGGTGCTGCAGGATGTGACGCGGGAAAAAAAGTTGGAGTCCCTAAGAAGGGAATTCGTGGCCAATGTGTCCCACGAACTGAGGACCCCGCTGACTTATCTTCAGGGGTACACCGAAGCCCTTATCGACGGTATGGTGGAACAGCCGGAAGAAGAGAAAAAATACCTGAACATTATATTGGAAGAAACATTGAGACTTCGCCGCCTGGTGAATGAACTCCTGGACCTTTCCCTTATGGAAACCGGGCATTTGACCCTTAAAAAGGACAGCATTTCTCTAAACCAACTGATTGAGAGAGTGATAAAAAAAGTTAACCCCGTTGCCGAAAAAAAGCGAGTCTCCCTTGTTGCCGAATTAAAAGAACTGCCTTTAGTCTACGCCGACGAGGATAGGATAGAGCAGGTTTTAATAAATCTCATAGACAATGCTTTGAGGTACACGGAAGACGGCGGAGAGATAATAATCGAAGCTTCGGCAGGTACCGGAAGCGTGACGGTATGCGTAAAAGACCGGGGGCCTGGCATACCCGAAGACGAACTGCCGTTTATATGGGAGCGCTTCTATAAAGTGGACAAGGCCAGAACCAGGGATAACGGCGGTACCGGTATCGGTCTTGCCATAGTAAAGAGCATCATTGAGGCCCACGGCGGGAAGGTTTGGGCAAAAAATTTGGGAGACAGGGGGGCCGTATTCTGCTTTAACATACCATACGGGCAATAGATATTTGACGTCAAAAGCCCTTCCGGAATGACCGGAAGGGCTTTTGGTTACATTTCAGGGAGAACTTCTTCCAGCGGATGATAGGGCAGGTTGTGGGCTTCGGCCACAGCCTTGTAAGTGATCTTCCCGTTTACCACGTTTACGCCAAGGGCTAGGGCCTTGTTTTCCATAACCGCCTTTTTCCAGCCCTTGTTGGCGAGCTCAATGGTATAGGGTAGCGTTGCGTTGGTGAGGGCGAAGGTGGAAGTGCGCGGTACCGCACCGGGCATGTTTGAAACGGCATAGTGGATTACACCGTGCTTCACGAATACGGGATCGGCGTGGGTTGTGGGGTGATCGATGGTTTCAACGCAACCGCCCTGGTCTATGGCTACGTCAACTATGACACTGCCGGGTTCCATGGCTTTGACCATATCCTCGGTGACCAGACGGGGCGTCTTGGCACCGGGGATTAATACTGCGCCTATGACAAGGTCCGCCTTGCTAACGGCCTTCATCATGTTGAAGCGGTTGGAGTAGAGGGTCTCGATCCGGCCTTGGTAAATGTCGTCCAGGTAGCGCAGCCTGTTTACGTTTACGTCAAGGATGGTAACCCTTGCCCCCATGCCAACGGCTCTTTTAAGGGCGTTCATGCCGACGGTTCCGGCACCCACGATAACGATTGAGGCTGGAGGAACGCCGGGTACGCCGGAGAGGAGAACGCCTTTTCCGCCTCGAAATTTCTCAAGGAAAGCGGCGCCTTCCTGAATTGCGAGCCTTCCCGCAACTTCACTCATCGGTGTGAGCAGGGGCAGGCTGCCGTCTTCCTTCTGTACGGTTTCATAGGCTATTGCGACGACCTTGCTGTTTATGAGGGCTTTTGTAAGTTCGGGTTCGGGAGCCAGGTGGAGGTATGTAAAGATCACCTGTCCCTCTCTAAAGTACTTGTATTCACTGGGCAGGGGCTCCTTTACTTTCACTATCATTTCGCTGTTTTCCCAGACGCTTTCCGCCGAAGGCATTATTTCGGCCCCGGCGAGCTTGTAATCCTCGTCGTGGATTCCGCTGCCCTCTCCGGCACCTTTCTCGATTAACACCCGGTGGCCGGCCGCTACGAGGGCGTCGACGCCCGCAGGCGTCATGGCAACCCGGTTTTCCTGAGGCTTTATCTCCTTTGGCACGCCAATGATCATTTTTGACCCTCCCTGTCTTTTTTTGAATGTAGAATTATATCAATTAGAATACAATGCAAGATTCATACCATATCTTTCCGGGAGAACGGGCGGACCTCAGCAATCAAAGGGGTGGAAACATAAAGTTCCACTATGGAATTAGTCAGGGGTCAGACCATATTTTTTTATTTTTTTGATTACGGTAGTATGGGACACCCCCAGAATCTTTGCCGCTTTTCTCGCACTGCCTCCCTGGGATAGAGCTCTCAGCAGAGCCTCTTTTTCCGTTTCCCGGACCATTTCTTCTAAATGAAAATATTTTTCCCCGGGTGAAACCAAGATCGAGGGCGTATTTATGATGATATCTTTGGCTTTTATAATGTGGCCTTTGCAAAGGTTCATGGCCCTCTCCATAACGTTTTCCAGTTCCCTGATATTGCCCGGCCAGTGGTAGTTGAGAAGAAGTTCAAGGGCATCAGGAGAAATGCCCTGCACCGATTTGTTGAACTTCTGGTTGAATTTTTTTATAAAGTAATCTACAAGAACGGGTATATCTTCCTTATGCTCTCTCAAAGGAGGCAGGTAAATGGGTATGACATTAAGGCGGTAAAAAAGGTCCGCTCTAAAATCACCCCTGACTATCATCTCTTCGAGAGAACGATTGGTGGCCGCTATTATCCTAACGTCTACTCTAATCTCCTCCATTTCGCCGAGCCGGCGGACGCTTCCTTCCTGTAATACCCGCAGTAGCTTTGCCTGGATATGGGGTGGGAGTTCCGCTATTTCGTCGAGGAATATGGTGCCGTGATGGGCAAATTCAAAAAGGCCGGGTCGTCCTCCGCGCCTGGCTCCAGTAAATGTGCCGTCAGCGTAGCCGAACAGTTCACTTTCCAGCAGCGTATCAGGGATTGCGGCGCAGTTCACGGCGACAAAGGGGTAGTCCCTCCGGGGGCTCTCCATGTGAATCGCCCTCGCAAAAAGTTCCTTACCGGTGCCGCTTTCCCCCCTCAAAAGCACCGTGGAGTCTCCGGCTGCTACAGTCTTCGCCAGGTCAACTATTTCTTTTATTTTTTTACTTTGATATATAATGTCCTCAAAGGTAACCATGACGGGCCTCGTCAGGGAATGGGCGAGCCGCCTGATTTCCGACATCTTCATTATAGTTATTACGGCTCCTGCCGTCTTTCCCCTGTCGTCGAAAATCGGTTTTGAGTTGATCATAAAGCGAGAAGGCCCCTTGGACGTCCTGATGATGACTTCTTTCTGCTCGACGGGTTTGCCTTTTTCCATTAGTTCTAAAATATCCTCCGGCAAATCCAGTACATTGTAAAGAATCGCTCCTACCGGAGGTTTATCGAACCCGAGGATCTGCATAGCACGGACATTGCACGTGGAGATGATAAAGCTCCTGTTTATAGAAAGTATGCCTTCGCGGACGGAATTTATCACCGTTCTCAGCTGTTGCTCGGCAAGTTCATGGGGCATCCATTCCACGGGAGTTAACTCGTAGACATCTGGGATGCGCGAAATATCCCGGAGTATCGAATGGAGCTTATCATCAGGCATGGGTTCTACCTGAAGATAAATTTCGCCCCGTTTTACCGCCAGAGAAGATATGTTCGCCCCTTCTTTTGCCACGATTTCCGAAATATCCCTCACCATCCCCACCCGGTCGTTGAATCGTATCCTGTATCTTAATTTTTTCACAGCAAACCCTCCGGAGTAAGCATTTTATCATGTATTAATATTCTCTATTAAATTAAAAAAACCCTTTTAAAAATGGAAACTATGGAATAAAAAGTTTCCACTACTGTATAACGATTATATTAAATAGTTTATAATTTAGCCCTTTGCAGTATTTGGCAAGTAAATTGCTTTTGTTATATAATAGTGATAGAAAAATCGAAAAATATAAATACATTTCGAAAGGGGGGATATGGGGTTAAATTTTGACTATAATAAGAAATTTATAAAAATGACTGTTTAGGAGGAGTCATATGTCAGAAAAATTACCACAAATTATGGACAAATTATTAGAAATCAATGGTATCGTCAATGGTATAGTATGGGGTCCACCTATGCTTATTCTGATCGTTGGAACGGGCCTTATCCTTACCATAGGCCTGGGATTCATACAGCTTAGAAAATTCTCTTATGTAATGAAAAATACGTTGTTTAAAATGTTTGAAAAACAGCAGAGGGGAGAAGGAGAAGTAACCCCCTTTCAGGCTCTGGCAACGGCTCTAGCGGCGACGGTTGGAACCGGCAATATAGCGGGTGTTGCTACGGCCATTGCAACTGGCGGACCGGGAGCTGTTTTCTGGATGCTCGTCTCCGCTTTTGTGGGCATGGCAACCAAATTCGGTGAAGTCGTGCTGGCGGTTCATTTCAGGGAGAGAAAACCTGACGGAAGTTTTGCCGGTGGGCCTATGTATTATCTGGAGAAGGGGCTTAAAATCAAGGTGCTAGCGGTGCTTTTTGCACTGTTCGGTGCAATAGCTGCCTTCGGTATAGGCAATATGGTTCAGGCCAATTCGGTAGCTGCTTCCCTTGATGCGACTTTCGGGATCCCGAAGTTATATACCGGTATAGCTCTTGCAATAATGACCGCCCTTGTAATCCTCGGAGGTTTAAAGAGGCTGGCTATAGTTACTGAAAAACTGGTGCCCTTTATGGCCGCATTTTATATAGTTGGATCTGTCATAATACTTCTATTGAATATATCGCGACTGCCTTCCGCCATCGCAATGATTATAAGTCAAGCCTTCACAGGATCGGCTGCCATCGGCGGATTCGCCGGATCTACAGTTATGATGGCGATGAAATACGGTGTGGCCAGAGGTGTTTTTTCCAACGAAGCCGGTTTGGGCAGCGCACCCATAGCCCATGCTGCGGCCACCACCGACCATCCGGTCCGCCAGGGTTTGTGGGGGATTTTCGAGGTTTTTATGGATACTATCGTTATATGCTCGCTAACCTCCCTTACAATACTCACCACCGGCGTATGGACCCAGGTGGATGCGGCTGGCGAGCAGCTTACCGGTGCTGCGTTGACCACCGCTGCGTTTAACCAGGGGCTACCGGGACCGGGCGGCATTATAGTAGCCATAGGTATACTGCTTTTCGCGTTCTCAACCCTGCTCAGCTGGTCCTATTACGGGGAAAAGTCTGCCGAGTACCTCTTCGGCGTAGGCGTAAAGATTATTTACAGAATCATATTTATACCTTTTGTGGTAATAGGTGCAGTCGGTGGACTCGAGACACTGTGGGACCTGGCGGATACTTTAAACGGCCTTATGGCAGTACCGAACCTCATCGGCCTTATAGGTTTGAGAGGAATAATCTTTAAATTAACCAGGGAGTTTTTCGAGAAAGAGGGCGCGTAACTCGATCTTAACGTAGCATGAAGGATATTATTTTCCCGCCCAGAGATCTCTCTCAATAAGAGAGGGGACCAGGGCGGGTATTGTTTTTTTTGAATTATTTGAGTATAATGCTTCTATACATTATTTCATTATTTACATCGCGGGTGGTGCTGTTGAAAGTCACAGGATTTGTAGGTTTTTCCGACAGCGGCAAAACCACACTGATAACCTGGGTTGTGCGGGAATTAAAAAAGAGAGGAATAAAGGTTGGAGTTGTAAAACACACCCCTCATGGTTTTGATGTGGGGCAAAAGGATACAGGCAGATTTTTTGACGCCGGAGCCGATGCTGTGATCGCATCGTCGGGCAAAGAATTGCTGAAGATAGAGCGCTGCGATGGAGAGAAATCTCTTTTTGAGATTTTAGACGAACTCAAAGATATGGACGTAGTGCTGGTTGAAGGTTACAAGGGAGCTGGTATACCCCGGGTGGTCGTTTTTGGAAAGCGAATATCACGGGATGATATAGAATTGCTCAACCATAATAAAGTTCTGGCGCTGGTAATAGAGGATACCAGCATGCTGGTTTTTATAAAAAAACATTTTTACGGAGGCGTTGTAGAGGAAGACGAAAGGGGGAATATAAGAATCCGGTTGAAAGGCTGCGGGGAAATACCCGTTATCGGTTTTTATGATGACAGATTGCTGGAGATCCTGATGCGGGGAGGTTCGGGAGATAAGTGGGATTTGAGCTGTGATCCGCGTGACAAAATGCCGAAAATAAGTTATAATTAGCAAAAAGGAATTATTAACAGGTGAAAGCCGATGGAAGAAAGGAAAAATTCGAGCCCGGATTTATGCGATGTATTTTGTATCGATGAAGAGAAAGTAAAAAACTTGATGGGGACCGTACCCCATATGGGGGATCTGGCGGAACTGTTTAAAGTACTGGCGGATGAAACCAGGGTCAAAATCGTGTACCTGCTTTCAAAGGAAGAGCTTTGCGTGTGCGATATTGCGGCCATACTGGGGATGACCATATCCAACGTATCCCATCACCTTCGAGTTCTCCGGGTGGCGCACCTGGTCAAATTCCGGAGGGAAGGGAAACAGGTGTATTATTCACTGGACGACGATCACGTAATTCAAATCATTAAAGAAGGTTTCGAACACGTAAACCACACGAGTCAGCGGCGGTGATACCCTTTCGCTCATGGTATAATAAAAGCGGGAGGGATTTTTTATGTTCAATCCCGAAAGAATAGAATCATTTCCGGAAAAACCCGGGGTCTATATAATGAAGGATAAAAACGGGAAAGTCATATACGTGGGAAAAGCCGTTTCATTGAAAAACCGGGTTAGATCTTATTTTAAGGCAGGGGATAGCCTCCCTTCCAAAGTGAGTTCAATGGTTTCTCACATTGACGACATAGAGTATATCGTGACCGATTCCGAAGTGGAAGCGCTTATCCTGGAGTGCAACCTCATAAAATTTTACAAACCTAAGTACAACATCCTTCTAAAGGACGACAAGCAGTATCCTTACATCAAAATCACCTTGAACGAGCCTTTCCCCAGAATTGAGGTGGTGCGGAAAATCAAAAAAGACGGCGCGCGGTATTTCGGGCCTTACGTCGACGCGGGAGCTATGAGGGAAGCAATAGACGTTTTGAGAAAAATTTTTCCGGTTAGGAGCTGTAAAAAGGATTTAAGCCGGGTTCCCTTAAAAGAGCGGTCCTGCCTCAATTACCACATAAACCGGTGTCTTGCCCCCTGCCAGGGAAATCTGCAAAAAGGAGAATACGATGAATTAATTAAAAACGTCGTGATGTTTCTCGAAGGCAGACAGGAAGCGCTTCTTAACTACCTGAGGCAAAAAATGGAACAAGCCGCCCAGGCCCTTGATTTCGAAACAGCGGCAGTTTATCGGAACCAGATTCAAGCCCTGGAAAAATTGCTGGAAAAACAAAAGATTGTGTCCACAGACATGGTTGACCAGGATGTCATAGCAATGACGCGCGGCTTTGATACGGCCTGCGTGATGGTGTTTTTTGTGCGGGAAGGAAAGCTTATAGAGCGGGAGCCCTTTATGTTAAAAAATACCGACGGTGCAGAAAGAAAGGAAATCCTGGCGTCTTTTGTTAAACAGTTTTACGACAACGCTTCTTTTATCCCAAAGGAGATCATCGTAGAAGAAGAAATAGATGACAGGGACACGATTGAAAGCTGGCTCTCCGGGAAAAAAGGCTCAAAAGTGAAGATAACTATACCCAGGAGAGGAGAGAAAAAGCAGCTGGCTGAATTGGTGGCGGAAAATGCTAGGGCCTATCTGGAGCAGAGGGAAAGTGCTGAAGAGAGGGAGAGGATTAGAAACATAAAGGCGATGGAAGAGTTGAAAATATGCTTTGGCCTAAGAGATATTCCCAGGCGTATAGAGGCCTTCGACATTTCAAATATACAAGGGTACGAGTCGGTGGCTTCTATGGTGGTCTTCGAGGACGGCATGCCGAAAAAGGAGGACTACAGGAAGTTCAGGATTAAGACGGTTGAGGGCCCCAATGATTTTGAGAGTATAAAAGAAGCCGTTTCCAGGAGGTTCAAAAGGGGGCTTGAAGGCCACGAAAAGTTCAGGGATTTCCCCGACCTGCTCGTTATAGACGGGGGAAAGGGGCAATTAAGATACGCCCGGGAGGCCTTGAGAGAATTGAACCTGGATTATATTCCGACTATAGGCCTTGCGAAAGAATTTGAGCATATTTTTATCGAAGGCAAGGACGAGCCTATAATCCTGCCCTGCGATTCCCATGCTTTACAACTGCTTCAAAGGGTAAGGGACGAAGCTCACCGCTTTGCTTTAGCCTATCACAGAAAACTGCGCACCAGGAGGAACTTGAAATCGGTTCTCGAAGATATACCCGGCATAGGAGAGGCGCGAAGAAAAGCTCTGCTTAAAGCCTTGGGGAGTCTGGAGGCTATAAAAAAAGCCACTCCGGAAGAATTGTCAAAGGTGCCTGGAATGAATAAAAAAGCCGCCCTGGCCGTATACGAGTATTTTCATAAATAACAAGGAGCATATCGGAGCCTAAAGAGCCTGACGCTACTGTCAGGCTCTTTTTACAACAATGTTGAATAACCGGCATGTTTTGTGGAAAGATGATACCTGAATTCCCTATAAAAACGAAAATGGTACAGTTATTGCATAAAATGTGAATTTAACGAGAGGTGGACGGGTATGAAAGAACGTCTGATGGAGCTTATCAAAAACGAAGATAAGAAAAACCCTTATACCGACGAACAGCTGGCTGCCATGCTGGGGGCAAGGCGCGACGAGGTGACTATCTTGAGGGGAGAGCTCAAAATCCCCGATTCTCGCGAAAGGCGCAAACCTCACCTGCTGAAAGCTATGGAAGAGGAGATGTTGAAAAACCCCGGCGTATCAGACAGGGAGCTGACAAGGCTCATTCAGAAACGCGGCTTTAACGTGTCCAGGTTTATAATTTCCCAGCTCCGCAGGGAATTGCCCGCAACAATTCAAAAACAAGTGCAGGAAACGCCTGAAAAAAAATTTAAGGCTGGCTCCGAAAGTTCAACCGCTTTCGAGAGGATCATCGGTCACGACGGGAGTTTGAAGCCCCAGATCCAGCAGGCAAAAGCTGCCGTTCTTTATCCTCCCCACGGCCTTCATACCCTCATCCTGGGACCGACGGGCGTTGGCAAGAGCATTCTGGCGGAGGCCATGTACCACTATGCCATCGAAATCGGAAAACTTCCTCCGAACGCCCCCTTTGTGGTATTCAATTGTGCCGACTACGCCGAAAATCCGCAGCTTCTTTTATCCCAGCTGTTCGGCCATATCAAAGGCGCATATACGGGGGCGGATTCATCAAAGGAGGGTCTGGTGGAAAAAGCCAACGGCGGCATACTGTTCCTGGACGAAGTACACCGCCTTCCTCCCGAGGGCCAGGAGATTCTGTACTACCTTATAGATAAGGGGAAGTTCAGACGCCTCGGCGAGACGGAGGCCTACCGCTCGGTAAATGTAATGATTATAGCCGCTACCACGGAAGATATCGAGTCCTCTTTGCTTTTGACTTTCAGGCGCAGGATCCCGATGATAATCGAGCTACCTTCTCTTTCGGCCAGACCCATATCCGAAAGATACGAGATAATAAAAGATTTTTTCAGGAAAGAGTCGGACCGGATAGGGGTAAAAATAAAAATCAGACAGGAGGCTCTGAGGGCTCTGCTGATGTACGATTGCCCGGGCAACATAGGACAGCTCAGGAGCGATATACAGGTGGCGTGTGCCAGAGGATTTTTGTCGTATATAGGAAACCAGCAGGATTTTATCGAGGTGGATCTGATCGACCTGCCGGTACACGCCAGGAGGGGAATGCTGAAGGTTCAGTATCGAATACCGGAAATCGAAACGATTCTGAAAGGGGATCTTGTGGTAAACCCCGGCGAATCCAGCATTACGTTTTTGCCGAAGGAAGACCTGTATATTTTACCGGAGGAAATATACAGGTACATCGAAGAGAAATACCAGGAACTTCAGAACCAGGGCTTGAGCCAGGACGTCATCAACAGGGTTATAGGAGGGGAACTCGAGCTAAAATTCCAGCAACTGGTCAGACAGTTCGAGACAAAACATAAAATGCTGGATAAAAAAGACCTGGAGGGCATCGTCGGTTCCCATATCGTCAATCTGGCGGAACAGATGGTCAGGATAGCCGAAAGAAAGCTGGGCAAGATGGACAACCACCTATTTTACTGCCTGGCCATACACCTGAGCGCCACCCTTGATCGCATCCGGCAGGGCAAGCCCATCATCAACCCTCAGCTTGAAAAGGTCAAAAATGAATACAGGCTGGAATACAGGGTTGCGAAGGAAATGGTGGAGATCGTCGAGTCGGCGACGGGATGTAAGATGCCGGAGGATGAAGTAGCTTTTGTAGCTATGTATCTCCGGACTACAACTCATCCCATTGATTTAAAAACGGGAAGAGTAGGGGTGGTAGTACTAACTCACGGACATGTGGCTAAAGGTATGGTTGAAGTTGCCAACCGTCTCCTGGGGGTTAATCACGCCGTTGGCATAGAGATGGGTTTGGATGAAAAACCCGAGTCAGCTCTTCACAAAACTATGGAAGTGGTTAAAGAAATCGATGAAGGTAAGGGTGTGTTACTTTTAGTCGATATGGGTTCTCTTGTAACTTTTGGGGAAATAATCACCCAAAAGACCGGAATACCAACGCGGACCATGGGACGAGTTGATACCGTAATGGTTCTTGAGGCAGTTAGGAGAGCCATTCTACCCGATACTAATTTGGATGATATAGTAAAGAATATAGAAAAACACGAAATTGAAATAGGCAGGTATATGCCTGATCTAACAGTTCAAGAAGGGGATAAACGTGTTCTTCTAACCGTTTGTATAACTGGGGAGGGGACAGCGGTTAAATTAAAAGAGCTTATTAAAAAGATGGTGCCAGATGTTTCTGAGAGAGCCGATATAATTCCTGTTGGCGCGATAGCGAATGAAGACATTAGACAAAAAATTACTAGAATAAAATCAGTAAGAAAAGTGGCAGCAATAGTGGGGACTATAAACCCCGATGATAAAGATATTCCTTTCATTCCTTTAGAAGAATTAATCAGCGGTAGGGCAATTGATAAAATAAGAAGAATATTAGGATTAAGAGGCTTCTCCGATGCGTTAAGAAACGAGTCATTCGGGGTTCTACCTTTTGCGGATATTTTTCATGAGGATTTAATCATTATTACCGATGGTTTCAATGTAAAAAATGACGTTTTAGATGGTCTTGGAAATCTTTTGGTAACATGTGGTTATGTCAATGAGAAATTTTTGTTGGACGTATATAGAAGAGAGGTTATGGGACCAACCTTTATGAAAAATAAAGTTGCTATACCTCACGGCACCCCTGAAAATGTTATAAAACCTGCTGTAGCCATAGCGATTTTAAAACACCCCATAGAATGGTCACCTGAAAAAGAGGCAGAAATTGTGTTGATGATAGCATTAAAGGAAAACTCAGTAGAAATTTTACGAGGTTTATATAAAATCATTGAAGATGCCGAGTTTATTGCCAAAGTCAAGACTTTAAAAGATCCTACCATAGTTAAAGAAGTATTTTTAGAATATATGCTGGGTATAAACTAAATTGATACGTTTTGTTGGAATGAAATTTGCTTTAATTTATTTGGAGGAATTTGTGAGAAATAAAATTGAATTTCAAACTTATTTCGAGGAGGCAAAATAAATGCCGGAATTCAACTTATTAAATGTAGATTTAATCGAAACAGATTTAGAAGCTAAAAATAAGGAAGAAGTCATCGAAAGCCTGGCGAAACTGTTAATTGCTAAGGGATACGTTAAAGATAGCTATCTGGGGGCTATTTTAGAGAGGGAAAAGATTTTTCCGACCGGTCTTCCAACCGAAGGTGTTGGAGTAGCTATACCTCATGCTGATTTGAACCATGTTTTAATGCCCGGAATCGCGCTAGCAATATTGAAGAATCCTGTAAAATTCAATGTCATGGGGAACACTGCAGAAGAAGTCGATGTAAAATTAGTGTTTATGCTGGCTATAAACGAGCCTAAAATGCAGGTAAATTTGCTGAAAAATCTTGTCTCAATGTTTCAAGATAAAAAATTACTTTTGATGTTGTCAAATATGACGAGCAAAGATAGAATAATATCACTTTTGGCACCATTAATAAGCTTAAACCCACCAAAATCATGATTCAAACGTTTATAATTTCCCAAGTTAAAAAATTGGGAAAACGGAGGTGTTATATTTTATAAAAAATTAAATTTTAACGCGAAAGATTAAACAGGGAGGAGATACGTTGATGAAGACCAAAAGAATAATCGTGGCATGTGGCACGGGAATCGCAACTTCGACAGTTGTGGCAGACAAGATATCTGAAGCATGTAAGAAGGAGGGGATCAATGCCAGTATTATTCAATGTAAAATAACTGAACTTAGAAGCTATGCTGATGGGGCCGATTTAATTGTAACAACCACTATTCTAAAGGATAAATACAATATTCCGGTAATAAATGGACTTTCTTTTATTACAGGTATAGGTGAAGAGAAAGCAATTCAGGAAATAATCAATGAATTGAAAAAGTAATTTAAAAGGGGGTTATCAAATGTCGATTATCAAGTTTATCCTTGATCTAGGCGCTGTGGTGATGCTTCCTGTAATAATTTTTATATTGGGCTTAATCCTTGGGGAAAAGCCGGGGAAGTCCTTTAGAGCAGGCATAACAATTGGTATAGGGTTTATTGGTATCAATCTGGTTATTGGTCTCTTGGTTAACAACCTTGGGCCTGCTGCAAAAGCTATGGTGGAGAATATGGGAGTCAAACTCGACGTTGTAGATGTTGGTTGGCCAGCGGCTGCTGCCATTGCTTTTGCTTCAAAGGTTGGCGCCTTTGTAATACCAATTGGCCTTCTTGTAAATATAATAATGCTTGCTACCAAAACCACTAAAACCGTTAATGTAGATTTATGGAATTACTGGCATTTTGCCTTTACAGGTGCTCTTGTAACCGCCGCTACGGGAAGTCTGCCGTTAGGTATGCTGGCTGCCGCTATTAATGCTGCTATTGTTTTAAAACTAGGTGATTGGACCGCACCTATGGTGCAGGATTTTTATGGCCTACCAGGTATATCATTACCTCACGGATTTTCCGCAGCATATGTTCCCATTGCTATACCATTAAATAAACTGATCGATAAAATACCTGTTATAAATAAAATTGAGGCTGACCCTGAACATATAAGTAAAAAATTCGGAGTTTTTGGAGAACCTGTGGTAATGGGCCTGGTTTTGGGTATAATCCTCGGGTTGCTGGCAAAGTACGATGCAAAAGCTACGTTGAACCTCGGTATGTCAATGGCAGGTGTCATGTTCTTAATGCCTAGAATGGTAAGAATCCTTATGGAGGGACTTATACCTGTTTCCGAAGCAGCTAAAACTTTCATGCAAAAGAGATTTGCGGGTAAAGAGTTTTATATAGGTTTGGATTCCGCGGTTGCTATCGGGCATCCCGCTGCTATAGCAACTGCGTTGATCCTCGTTCCTATTACGATATTTTTAGCTTTGATTATTCCGGGGAATAGAGTTTTACCTTTTGGTGACCTGGCTACAATACCTTTTATGGTAGCAATGGTAGCGCCTATTGCCCGGGGAAATGTATTCAGATCAGTCATCATTGGCGCTATAGTAATAGCTGTTGGATTATTAATCGCTACCAATGTGTCTCCCCTGCACACCCAAGCGGCTATCGACGCAGCCTTTAAATTCCCTGAAGGTGCTTCAAATATCTCAAGTATTTGCGATGGTGCTAACCCTCTGACCTGGGTTTTGCTGAAAATTATACAGCTATTTGGTCGATAAAAATGAAAAACAATCTTTTATACAGGCTTGCCTTTAATGGCAAGCTTTTTTTTGGGGGAGGTGTCGTGGTCTATGCTGCTGGCGATAGTATAATTTGCCGAAATCCGAAAAGAAATTGACCAGCAGTTACAGCAGGGAAAAACGCTTTAGAGGTAATGCGCAGGTGATACTATTTGAAAAATATAAGAAAAGTTACACTGTTAATGACATCAACCGGTCGATATACTTTTTTATAACTTCCGCTGAATTCTGTAAAGCCTCTTTTTCTGCGGGTGAAAGAGGCGGCACAAGCACTTTGTCAACTCCGTTTCTGTTGACCACACACGGGAGGCTTAAGAAGACATCCTCGATTTCATCCAGGCACCGGACGTACGTCGATACCGTAAGTATCGAATTTTCATCCCTCAGAATGCTTTTTACTATTTTTGCAATCGCCAGGGCAACGGCAAAGCTCGTTGCTCCTTTTTTTTCGATAACTTTGTAAGCCGAATATTTTACCTCCCGCTCTATCTCCTGCTTAATGGCTGGATCGAAGTTTTTTATATAAGTCGCGCAGAATTCGTCAAATTTTATTCCCATGATGTTGGTAAGGCTCCAGGCGGCCACCTGGGAATCCCCATGTTCCCCTATTATATAAGCGTGGATGTTGCGGGCATCGACGTTAAGCTTTTTGCTCAACGCGGCTCTGAATCTCGAACTGTCCAGGACTGTTCCCGAACCTATGACCCTGTTTTCCGGAAAGCCGGAGAGTTTTAAAGTGATGTAGGAGAGGACGTCCACAGGGTTCGTAACCACCAGCAGGATGCAGTTTTCGCTGTTTTCTACAATCTTGGGCACTATGTCCCTGAATACTTTAAAATTCTTACTGGCGAGGTCGAGCCTGGTTTTACCCCTGGAGATGCTCGGTCCTGCTGAGATTATGACTATACTGGCATCTTTCAGATCACGGTAATCGCCGGTGTAAATCTCGATAGGGCTCACAAAGGACATGGAGTGAATAAGGTCGAGGGCTTCGCCTTCAGCCTTATCCCTATTTATATCTATCAGTACCATTTCCGATACAATTCCCTGCAGCATGAGAGCAAAAGCGGCGGTTGAACCCACATATCCCGTTCCAATAATACCGATCTTCAAAATTATCTCCCCCTCTTCATATTCTAAACTTTATTTTTCCGAAATCACGGTAAATTATTAATCTGAAAGGATTTTACGTTTTTTGGCAGAAATATTATATAAGAGTTCAGAAAAGGAGTTATCCCATGAGAGACAAAAACAACGGTCTTTACGTTAAGTTTATGCTTGTGTCCTTCGCACTGATTTTTGCCCTGATGGTCTATGGTTTTTACATGACCGCGAGGCCTATATTTGAGGACCAGATTTTGGATAAAAGGCCCAAATATCATTTTTACATGGTGGCGCCAAATTCCGTGGATCCTTTCTGGATGGAGGTTCGCCGGGGAGCGCAAGATGCTGCAAAGCAATACAGAGTTGCTCTAGAATTTAATGCACCGCGATTCAACGATACTCGTGAAGAGATAAAGTACCTGGATATTGCCGTTACTTCAAAAGTCAACGGTATAGTCACCCATGTGTCGAACAACGAGGATTTTACCGCTCTTATAGAAAAGGCTTATGAAAAAGGTATTCCCGTTGTTACAGTTGACAATGATGCGAAACAGAGCCGGAGGAAGTCCTTTGTGGGCACCAATAGTTTCGTCCTTGGAGAAGAAGCCGGGAAACTGATGGTGGAGGCAACCGGGGGCAGAGCCAACATCGCGGTAATAATGAGCAGCGACGTACAGAAGGACACCAGTGCCCAGGACTTAAAGTTAAATGGATTTTTAAACGCTATCAAGGATTACCCGGGGATGAAAGTTGTGAAGATTTTTGCCTCAAAGCTGGGGATACTGAGCGCCGAGGAAATAACCCAGTCAATAATTAATAGCTCCGAGAAAATTGACGCTATATACTGTATGGATTCAGTAGACACTGTAGGCGCTGCTCAAACTGTGGTGGATTTTAACCGAGTGGGCTATATAAAAATCGTGGGTTACGGCGATACGCCGGATATCATGAGGTATATAGATAAAGGCATCATCTACGGTACTGTTATGAGCGATCCTTATAAAATGGGCTACGAAAGCATAAAAACCCTTTTTGAGATAAGGGAAAAGGGTAACGCTTCTACCTTCATCGATACGGGGGTTAAGGTCATTACCAAATCGAACGGGTGATGCAGGTGCTCAGAGGTTTGAGAAAGAGACTGCTTTTCTATTACTTGGTCATAACGCTCTTGATGGGGATTACCAGCCTGTACTCATATTACAGCGCAAGGACGATAATATCCGGTTTCAGCGCAATTTTCGCCGATTACCTTTATTTGAACGATCTTTATTCAGACGTCAGTTCGCTGGAAACCAATGTAGAGAAGTACCTTGCTACCAGGTCTTCAGAGGCGATCCTTGAATATTACAATTTATCCAGCAGGTTGCAGGAAAAATCGGCGAAGCTAGCGGGGGAAAGGGGCTATGATAAGAACAGCTTGATGCTGAAGGATATTGGCAATATGATCCAGAGCCTGCTCGATGAGGCCGATGCAGCTGTCAACGCCAAAAGGGGCCGGATAAGCAGCCAATACCTGGCACATTTTACCGAATCCCATAAAGTAGCCGGGTATATAAAGCAGTATATAAACGAACTACTTTATAATAAATTGCAGGAAGGTTCACAAAAATATGACGTAATTAGGGGAAACATGAATGTAATAAGTTTCATAAATATTTTTATCATATTGGGTTCAATGGGCCTCAACGTGTTTTTAGCGGTCTACTTTACATACAAGATGACCGGTCCGATTATCGAGCTATCTTCTTCAGCCGAAAGAATTTCCAGCGGGGATTTTGATGTAGACCCCGTGTTGATAGAGACTGATGACGAAGTTAGGGTGTTGGCAGAAGCGTTTAATAAAATGGCTGTCAGCATAAAAAACTATATAGATAAAATAAAAGGTCAGGCGGAAATGGAAAAAAGACTTCAGGAGCAGGAAATGCAAAACTTAATGATGAAAAACCTGCTTAAAGACGCCAGACTCAAGTTTCTACAGTCGCAGATTAACCCCCACTTCTTATTCAACACCTTGAACGCGGCTTCCCAGCTTGCCCTGATGGAAGGAGCGGAAAAAACGGCAGTTTTTATCGAAAAGGTGGCAAATCTTTTCAGGTATAATTTAAAAAGGCTTGACAGGCCCGTCACCCTGAGGGATGAGATAGAGCACGTCAGAACATATTTGTATATCTTGAAAACAAGATTCGGGGATAAAGTGCAATTTACTCTTGATATCGACGAGAGCCTTCTTGAGCTGGAGGTGCCCAGTACCATAGTGCAGCCGCTGGTTGAAAATGCCTTCATTCACGGGATAGAAGGGCTGGAGAGGAACGGCAGAATCGATATAAAAGTAAAAAAGCAGAGTGATTATATTGCTGTGGTAATCGAAGATGACGGCCAGGGAATGGAGGAGTCCGCAATAAGATCTATTCTTAATTCGGAAGTGACGGAAGATCGAATTGAACGTCATGTGAGCGGCATAGGATTACATAATGTGATCAACAGGATGATGTTGTTTTATAATGTGAACCGAGTTTCGGATGTTATCGAAATTTACAGCAGGAAAAACAGCGGTACTAGGGTCATATTAAAAATTCCGTTAGCTAAGGGGGGAAAGAATGCTTAGGATATTTATAGCCGACGATGAACAGATAGTTATAGACTCGTTGAAATTCATCGTCGAAAAGTTTGTGGACGGTGCCGAAGTTGTAGGGTATGCAAAATCGGGGCGTGAGACCATTGAGAAGGTAGAAACATTAAAGCCCGATGTGTTGCTGGTTGATATAAAAATGCCCGGAATCGACGGCCTTGAGGCCATTCGGCGAATAAAAGACCGGCACGGCGATATGGTCTTCATAATTATTACTGCATACGAGAACTTCGGTTTTGCTCAAGAAGCGCTGAAACTAGGGGTTTTGGAATATCTGCTCAAGCCGGTAAACAAAGACAGAGTTGTGGAAGTGATAAAAAAAGCCGGAGAGGTCGTCGAACAGAATCGCCGGACCTTTCTCGCGGAGATAGAGCTGAAAGAAAAACTTGCGAAGGTTATGCCTCATCTTGAAGGAGAATTTCTTTACTCTCTTTTATTCGATGGCAATTGTTTGAAAAAACTCCCCTTTTACGAGGAAGTATTTGAAATGCCGCTGCGATACGGATACGTCATGATATTCGCGGTTCGAGATGAAAGTGATGACGAAAATAGCATCAGGTGCAATCTAGACAGGTATGAGCTCGGCATCCTTTTCAGAGACTCGGCGAAAGACGCGGTGAAGTGCCTAGTAAGCCCGATGATGCTTGATCGGGTCATAGTATATGTGCCCGTACATAAGGATGCAGACGAGTACTCGGTGAGGAACGAGTCCATAAAGACGGCCAACCGGATAATCGGTAGCCTTTCCGGCAGTATGGATCTGCCCTATAAGATAGGAATCGGGAGTCCGCGCGATATTAAACATTTCCTTAAATCTTACGAAGAAGCTGACAGGGCTGTTAAGTTGTCCGGCGAAGAAAAGGTGTTTCACTACGGGGACCTAAGTCTTCCGGCCAATGCTCCCGATTTTTACCCGTTCGATCGGGAAAAGCAGCTTCTGGATAAAATACTGCTGGGAGACATACTGGGAGCTTTGGAGATATTTGAGGAGATTTTTGCGTGGCTCACTCTGAATTACGCATTTGATGTTGCAAGAATAAAAGCCAGACTGACCGAACTTCTAATTGTACTTTTAAGATTTGTTTCATACCATAAAGAAACAGCTGTTATGGGAGAAAAGGGAAATCTGGAGGAATTTTCAAAGCTGAACGATATCAGAGAGATAAAGCTATGGTTCTTAAAAAAAATTGAAGATATAATCAGCGAGGTTCGGGTTATAAGATCCCATGAAATGGGGGAAGTAATAGAAACGGCCATAGATTTCATAAACGAGAATTATGCAAAGGATATCTGCATGGACGATGTGGCAAGGAGGGTAAATATCAGCTACCACTATTTCAGCAAACTCTTTAAGGACAGAACAGGACAGACTTTTTCCGATTATCTGACCGATATACGGATCCGGCATGCCAAAGAGCTCTTGCAAAATGAAGCTTACAGTGTGAAAGATGTGGCCTACAGGGTGGGGTATCAAGATCCAAACCATTTTACAAAAGTTTTTAAAAAATTAGTTGGTTTAACGCCTACCGAGTACAGGGAAAAATCAATTATACCGTAAGAGGGTGAGGAAAATTTGAAAGGGATGTCAAGAACTCACCTGGTGATTTTTTTAATGCTGTTCATAGCTGTCATGATATTGGCGGCCTGTTCTTACAGTTCGATCGGGAATGAAATATCCGTCATGGAGGAGGAAGGTGACAGAATTAGAGTCGGAATATCGCTGGGCACCCTTAAAGAGGAAAGGTGGCTCAAGGACAGGGATATACTGATGGCAAAATTGAAAGATTTGGGAGCCGAGGTATTCGTCAAGAACGCTAACAACGATGACGAGGATCAGTTGAAACAGGTGAGATACCTGCTGGATCAGAAAATCGATGTACTCATACTTGTACCTAATGATCTCCAAAAGGCTTCAGCTGCCGTCCAGTTGGCAAAAAAATACGGTGTTAAAGTTATATCTTATGACCGGCTGGTTACCAGATCAAACGTAGATCTTTATATATCCTTTGACAACATTAAAGTAGGGAGGCTAATGGCTGAGTGGCTGATAAAAAAAGCGCCGAAGGGTAATTACCTAATAATAAACGGTGCGACTTCAGACCACAATACGAAGATGATAAAAGAAGGCTACGATAGTATTCTCAGGGAAAAGGTTGAAAGGGGCGACATCAAGATAGTTGCCGAAGAATGGGCTCCCGACTGGATGACAGAATACGCTTTTAAGGTTACCGATGAAATCCTTCAGAGCGGCAGGAGAATAGATGCCGCCATAGCCGGGAACGACAGCCTGGCAGGGGGTATCATAGAAGCCCTGGCAGAACACAGGCTGGCTGGTAGGGTGCCCGTAGTCGGCCAGGATGCAGATCTCGCTGCATGTCAGAGAATAGTGGAAGGCACTCAGCTGATGACGGTTTACAAACCTATAGACAAACTGGCGGAGAAAGCGGCTGAAATGGCAATTAGACTGGCCAGGGGTGAACCACTGGATATTCGAAAGACGATTTTCGACGGCAGATACTACGTGCCTTATTACGTGTTGGAGCCTGTGGGCGTTGACAAAAGCAACATAGAAGATACGGTTATAAGGGACGGCTTTCATTCCTCACAGGATGTATACAGAAACCTTCCGAAAGCCCACTGATTTTTGGGTCTCTGCCTGCTTTTTTTGTGCCAAAATTACACGGCTTTTTTGCTTTACAGGTACAAATTCTTAATATGAGACTGTAACATCAAAAAAACGAACAGAGGTAAAAGAGCGGTTTCTATTGAAGTACAGATAAAAAAAGGGAGGATTAGGTTAATGGCGAAAAGATTTAATCGCGTGCTGGCATTGTTGCTTGTGGTATTTTTAACGGTATCGATTCTCACAGGGTGCTCAAAAACAGTTCAGGATCAGGCTGCAAGTTCCGATCAGCAACAGAGCCAGAATGAGGAGAAGAAGATAAAAATAGGTTTCTCGCTGCCAACCCTTCGGGAAGAGAGGTACATCAAAGACAGGGATTATTTTGTTCAGAGGGCCCAGGAACTGGGGGCTGAAGTGCTGGTCCAGGCGGCTAATAACGATGAAAATCAGCAGAACAACCAGGTGGAAAACCTTATAACTCAAGGAATCGATGTGCTGGTGTTGGACCCGCAGAACGCCGATTCGGCCGCAGCGTTGGTGGAGGCGGCTCATAAGGCAGGAATTAAGGTAATATCCTATGACCGGTTGATCAGAAATGCTGACGTGGACCTTTACATTTCTTTCGACAACGTGAAGGTAGGAGAGCTTCAGGGTAAATTCCTCACCGAGAAAGTTCCAAAGGGCAACTATTTCCTCTTTTCCGGGGCCCCTACGGACAACAACGCCAGGCTCTTTAAACAGGGGGCTATGAAATACATACAGCCGCTGGCAGATAAAGGGGATATAAAGATACTTTTTGACCAGCCTATTAAAGACTGGCAGCCGGAAGAAGCTTTGAAGCTGTGTGAAAACGCGCTTACCGCCAACAAAAACCAGGTTGACGCCATACTGGCTCCCAATGACGGTACGGCGGGCGGTATCATCCAGGCCCTTCAGGCTCAGGGGCTTGCAGGAAAAGTAGTGGTGACCGGCCAGGATGCTGAACTGGCGGCTGCAAAGAGAATAGTAGAGGGAACCCAGTCGATGACCGTTTTCAAGGATGTTCGCGAACTCGCAAAGAAGGCTGCGGAAGTGGCTGTTATGCTGGCCCAGGGCAAAGAGGTAAAAGACCTGCCCGAGGCTAATCAGACCGTGAATAACGGCAAGATAGACGTTCCTTCAATACTGCTGACGCCGGTGGTCGTTACAAAAGACAATCTTGAAAGTGTTTTAATAGAGAGCGGTTGGTTTAAGAGGGAAGACGTTTATTCGAAATAGATGGCAATCAAGGGATAGGCTGGACGGCCTACCCCTTGAATTTTGTGTTCGAGAAGGTGACGTCATGAGCGAATATATATTGGAAATGCGAAATATAACAAAAATTTTCCCGGGAGTCAAGGCTCTTGACAACGTGAACTTTAGGGTAAAAAGAGGTGAAATCCATGCCCTGTGCGGAGAAAACGGTGCCGGTAAATCCACTTTAATGAAGATATTGAGCGGCGTATACCCGTACGGTACTTATGAAGGGGATATAGTAATAGACGGAAAGATAATGCCGTTTCGAAACATAAAGGATAGTGAAAGAGCGGGTATTTCAATAATATACCAGGAACTGGCTCTGGTGAAAAACATGACCGTAGGAGAAAATATTTTTCTAGGCGAGGAGCCCGTCAAAAACGGCATTATAGACTGGATGAAGGTTTATTCTGATACCAGGGCAGTTTTAAAAGAATTGGGCATTGATGTCGACCCTTATGCAAAAGTCATGAATCTGGGTATAGGACATCAGCAGATGGTGGAGATAGCCAAAGCTATATCAAAAAAAGCTAAGATACTCATACTTGACGAACCTACCTCGGCTCTCACGGAGAGTGAAGTAGATCAACTTTTCAATATACTGCAGGATCTGAAGAAAAAAGGTGTAACCTGCATCTTCATTTCACACAAGCTCAACGAGGTATTCAGAATTGCTGACAGCATAACGGTACTGAGGGATGGCAAAACCATACACACTGGTTATGTAAAAAATCTGACTAAAGACAAAGTTATTTCTCTGATGGTGGGGAGGGAGTTAACAGACAGGTTCCCGCGAGTCGAACGTTGTCCAGGAGAGGTAGTGCTGGAGGTAAGGAACCTCACCGTTTACGACGCCGAGATGCCGTGGAAAAAAATAGTAGACAATGTAAGTTTCTCTGCAAGAAAAGGTGAATTACTGGGCTTTGCGGGTTTAATGGGTGCCGGCAGGACCGAGATGGCTCTTGCCATTTTCGGTGCCTATCCGGGAAGAGTCACAGGCGAAATTTACTTGAGCGGTAGGAAGTTAAACATAAAAAGCCCCGAAGACGCCATAAAGAACGGTATCGCTTATGTTTCCGAAGATAGGAAAAGATACGGGCTCATCCCGGTGCTCGATGTTCAGGAAAACATAGTTCTGCCGAATCTGGGCAGGATTTCAAGATGGTCGGTGATCAACAACAATGAAAAAATCAAGTACGCTCAAGAGTACGTAAAAGAACTGCGCATCAAGACTCCGGGGCTCACTCAAAAGGTCCTTAATTTGAGCGGGGGAAACCAGCAGAAGGTCGTCCTGGCTAAATGGCTTATGTCCGATCCGAAGGTGCTTATTCTTGACGAGCCCACCCGGGGAATAGACGTAGGGGCCAAGTATGAGATTTATAATATTATGAATGAGCTCGTGCAAAAAGGAGTATGCGTAATAATGATATCTTCGGAACTCCCGGAAATACTGGGGATGAGTGATAGGATTATGGTACTTCATGAAGGTAAGATAAGCGGTGAATTTTACTACCAGGATGCCGACCAGGAAAAAATAATGTATTGCGCAACCGGAGGTAGATATTCATGATAGTCAGGGAAAAAAATCCGGTGGTTTTACGGCAGGGCATTAATATAGACATCAGGTCCTACACGATGGTTATAGCCCTCCTTGCCATTTGGATCGTTTTTGCCGTTTTAACAAAGGGTAATTTCCTTACTCCCAGAAACCTCTCAATGCTTATGAGGCAGGTTTCCATTACATCTATCCTCGCTGTAGGTATGGTGCTGGTGATAGTGGCCGGCCACATAGACCTATCGGTGGGTTCCGTTTCGGGATTTACGGGGGCCGTGCTCGCAGTTCTGCAACTCTGGTATCACTGGAGCACAATTCCCTCCATACTGGCGGCCCTTTTTGTAGGTCTCGTGATAGGCGCCTGGCAGGGTTTCTGGGTGGCTTACAGGGGGGTTCCGGCTTTTATCGTCACCCTGAGTTCCATGCTGGTGTTTAGAGGAGGAATACTTTTGGTGACAAAGGGGGTAACAATTTCCCCTCTGAGGCCTGAATTCAAGATAATCGGACAGGGATACATTCCATCGTTCTGGAGCATTATTATGGCTCTTGCGGCGGTTCTCATTTACATCTATATGACGCTGAACAACAGGAAGTCCAGGTTGAAATACGGTTTACCGGTGACTTCGTGGAATATCGAGATTATGAAGATGATAGGGACCTTATCGCTGATAGCTGTATTTATTGGTGTCATGATTGCCTACCAGGGGATTCCAATACCTGTGATAATAGTGCTTTTCCTCGTGGTGCTGTTCACATTCATAGCCAATAATACCACCTTCGGCAGGTATGTTTACGCCATAGGAGGTAACAGAGAAGCTGCCGTTTTGTCGGGCATAAATATCAAAAAGACGAACATGACCATATTCCTCATTATGGGGTTGCTTTCGGCACTGGCGGGCATAGTTTTGACATCAAGGCTTGATGCCGCTACTACCAGCGCCGGAAACCTTTTCGAGCTCGATGCCATAGCTTCGGCTATAATAGGTGGTACCAGCACTCTTGGTGGAGAGGGCACAATCCCCGGTGCGGTTATCGGCGCCCTGGTGATGGCCAGCATAGACAACGGCATGAGCCTTTTGAACATTGACTATTCTATTCAAATCATCGTCAAGGGACTGGTGCTAGTATTGGCTGTGTGGATTGACATTGCGACCAGGAAGAGAACCGCGTATTGACTGCTCCCTGTGAGTGAAATATAATAATGCCGAATAAAACGCTCACGGAGGTATGAAGTATGAAGTTGTTCCTGGATACGGCTAATGTGGCGGAAATACGGGAAGCCGCAGCTCTCGGGGTTATTTCCGGTGTTACCACAAACCCAACTCTGGTCGCAAAAGAGGGAAGGGATTTCAAAGAAACCATCCTGGAAATAACAGGAAATGTGGACGGTCCCATCAGCGCCGAAGTGGTTAGCCTCGATGCCCGGGGGATGATTGAAGAAGCCATGGAGATAGCCTCCTGGCATCCAAATATCGTAATTAAAATTCCGATGATCTGGGAAGGGCTGAAAGCCGTTAAGGAGCTCAGCAAGAAAGGGATAAAGACCAACGTAACCCTGGTGTTTTCCCCCAGCCAGGCTCTTTTGGCGGCCAGGGCCGGAGCAACGTACGTAAGTCCCTTTGTCGGCAGGTTCACCGATATAAGCCAGGACGGGATTGGCCTTATATCGGACATAGCTGACATCTTCACCCTTCACGACATAAAAACGGAAATTATCGCCGCCAGCATCAGAACGCCGATGGATGTCGTTAATGCCGCTAAAGCGGGAGCGGATATCGCCACGGTGCCTTATAAAGTGCTGGAACAGATGGTGAAGCACCCCCTGACCGACATCGGCGTGCAGAGATTCCTCGAGGATTGGAAGAAAGTGCCGAAAAAACAGTAGGATATAAGAAAAAAGCCCGTATTCCGATCAAGAATGCGGGCATTTTTTGTTTTCCGGACCTCGCTCGGGGTCCACCACCTTTCTCATTCCACGGATCCTGTTGAGTTCCTCTTTTCGAACCGCAGATTCCAGGGTTGTTTCCTCTTTTAATCTACCTTTTTCTTTTTTACCCTCATCTTTATTTTGACTGACCATTGGAAAGCGACCTCCTTTAAGGTGAATTAATATTATTATTAGATTCTTGCTAAAAATTTATTGAATCATCTTCTGCCGATTATTGACATATAAAAATAGAAACGGTTATAATAAATTGCACATATTCTTAAAATATGAACGACCGGTTAAACAAAGAAGGTGACTTTATTGAACGTCACAAAAGATAGAAGGCTTCTGATAAAAATAGCTCATATGTACTACGATGAAAACAGAACCCAGCAAGAGATAGCCGACAAGCTCGGTATATCAAGACCCTCGGTTTCAAGGCTCCTGCAGAAGGCTCGGGAAGAAGGAATAGTAGAGATAAAGATAAATTACGAAGGGAGTTTTGCCAGGCTTGAGGATACCCTCGAGAAATGTTTTAATCTAAAGGAGGTAATCATAACCCCTTACGATGAAGGAGAGGGACTTAAAAGATACCTGGCCGAAGCGGCGGCCGGCTTTCTGGTTAGGACTTTAAAGGATAAAAGTCTTGTAGGTGTTTCATGGGGGACTACACTGGCTTATGTGCCCGAATATATAAAAAACGCCCCCGAGCTGGATGTCACCTTTATTCCCCTGGTCGGAGGGGTTGGGCAGACCAGAATCGATCTGCATTCAAACCAAATAGTGATGAATTTAGCAAGATGTTTTAACGGCCAATGGCAGCTCCTTCACGCCCCGGCATTAGTAGACAGCGTGGAAGTTAAAAATACCCTTTTATCTGACAGGAATATAAGACAGGTTCTGGAAATGGCTGAACGGGTCGATATAGCCCTGATCGGTATAGGGTCTCCTTTTGCCGCCGAGTCCACCATGCTGGAAACGGGTTACTTTTCGGAAAGGGAGCTCGAAGATCTGAAAAGGTACGGCGCCTGCTGTGATCTATGCTCGCGATTTATAGACGAATACGGTAATCCGTGCTGTCCGGAATTAAACGAGAGGGTTATAGCCATAACTCTGGAGAAATTAAAAGAGATTCCATTGGTGATCGGCGTTGGGGGAGGTTATGAAAAACATAAAGCAATCCTCGCAGCTTTAAAGGGGCACTACTTGGATGTGTTAATCACCGATGAAAAAACCGGGCAGTTTTTAATGATTAATTCAAAAAAGACTCTAATTTAGAGTCTTTTGTCTTTTTTATATGCTGCTTTAATATGCCTTTAATATATGTGACAATTTTCTCAATTATTGACATTAAAATTTATTTATGCTATTTTCTTTAATAAGAACATATGATACGTAAATGAACAAATGATTAACAGGGGTTGGCTTATGTGGGTTAAGATATTGGCAATAATAGGCTTAATGTGGATTCTGCAGGGAGTTTTAACTTATTTTCAGATCAAAAACCTGCAGGGGAAAATAAAAGAACTAAAAAAAGTGGGTAGGGTGGGAATTGGCAGCGCTAAAGGCAGAATAACACCCGGAAACATCGTGCTGATTGCAGCCGACGAAACGGGAAAGATCCTTGAGGCCCATAGGATGAGCGGGATGACGGTTTTCGCAAGGTTTAAGGAACTCGAGGAAATGAAGGGCCTTTATTTATGGGAAGTGCCTTACTTCCTGAATGATAGTGATAAAGGTTTGAAAAAAGCAGTAGAAAATGCAGTAAAAACGCTGAAAGAAAAAAATCTATGAAAAAGTTATTGGGGGTGAGAGTTTTTTAATCCACTTAAAATATCTTATGGAGGTGAATTTTTCGTGAATGTTTTGGCCAATTTGGCCCAGAGCTTCATAGGTCTTTTCCAGGAAGGCGGTAAGGTGTTTTTAAGCCTTGCCGGAGGTATTCTGCCAACGCTGATTACTCTTATGACCGCCGTAAATGCTTTTATTAAATTTGTCGGTCAGGAGAGGATAAACCGAATGGCCCAAAATGCGGGGAAATATACCCTGCTCAGGTACACTGTAATGCCGGTAATGGCCGTGTTCTTCCTCACCAATCCCATGGCTTATACCTTCGGGAGATTTCTCCCGGAAAAATACAAACCTGCCTTTTACGATGCGGCGGTTTCCTTTGTGCACCCTATAACTGGTCTTTTTCCCCACGCCAATCCGGCGGAGCTGTTCGTATACATGGGTATAGCCCAGGGGATTCAGCAACTCGGATTGCCACTGGGGGAGCTGGCCGTCAGGTACTTTATAGTTGGCGTTATAGTGATCTTTATACGCGGATTAGTGACGGAGAGGCTTACCGTCAGGATGATGCGACAGAGAGAGCTTGCATAGGAGGGCTGTGGAATGAGTTATAGGGCTGTAAAAGTTGAAAAAGGCCCCGGGGGATGGGGCGGGCCTTTAATAATAAAGCCCGAAGGGGGTCGGGACAAGATTGTATCTATAACCGGCGGTGGAATCGACCCGGTAACGCGGAAAATTGCCGAACTTACCGGCGGCGTGCCGGTGGACGGTTTCAAATCTTCGGTACCCGAACAGGAGATCTGCTGCGTGGTCATCGACTGCGGCGGCACCGCCAGATGCGGCGTTTACCCCAAAAAGCGAATTCCCACCATAAACCTCACTCCGGTGGGACAGGCAGGCCCGCTAGCGAAGTATATTTCAGCAGATATATACGTTTCCGGGGTTAAGGTGGAAAATATAACTCCAGTATCCGATGAAGAGTCGGGTCATGTAACCCGCCGCGAAACCATACCCGGATCTTCCGGAGTCGGTGCAGAAAAACCCCAGAAAACCGGTGGTAACGGCAGGCAGATGGGACTTGTTGAAAGAATAGGGCGTGGAATGGGCGGAGTTGTGGGCGTCATGTACCAAGCAGGTCGTGAGACCATAGAGCAGATAATCAAGAACATTCTCCCCTTTATGGCGTTTGTGGCTACCCTGATCGGCATAATCCTGAAATCGGGGGTAGGGAACTGGATAGCTAACGTAATCTCTCCGATGGCGGGTACACTGCCGGGACTGCTCATCATTTCAGTTATATGTGCTCTGCCGGTGCTTTCACCCCTGCTGGGTCCAGGAGCCGTAATAGCCCAGGTCGTCGGCGTGCTGGTGGGCGTGGAAATTGGTAAGGGTAATATACCTCCCCAGTACGCGCTTCCGGCGCTCTTTGCGATCAATCCCCAGGTAGGGTGCGACTTCATACCCGTAGGCCTCAGCCTTGGCGAAGCGGAACCGGAGACAGTAGAGATAGGTGTAGGCGCCATCTTGATTTCCCGGCTGATTACAGGTCCCATAGCGGTCTTAATAGCATACCTGTTCAGTTTCGGACTTTACGTATAATTAATAACATATGCAAAATGGCGCCTTCAGGCGCCATAGCCTTTGTTAGGAAGGGAAGGATATTGATGAAAAAATTTGAAGCGGTGATTACTGCAATAGGGGATATGGTAGAAGAATTCATAGAGCAGAAGATGATCATCTTGTTTGACGAAAGCGCGCCGCAGGAATTAAGAGAAATCTCGGTGGTTCACAAGGGGGGGAAGCTGGCGGAAGACCTGGTGCCCGGCGACGTGCTTTATCTGGGGCGGGCAAGTTACAAAGTGACAGCCGTCGGTGATGTGGCCAATAAAAATTTGGGAAAAATCGGGCACGTCTGCCTGAAATTCGATGGGAAGACAACTCCGGAATTGCCGGGGAATATCCACCTGGAAGAAAAAGAGATACCTTTGCCAAAAGTAGGAGAGGAAATACTGATACAGGGTAATTGATGGTAATCCTGATAAATGTTAACATGATAAGGAAAGGTTTGTAATAAAAAGAAAGGGGATGGCTATGCTTAATTTGAATTCGAAGCTGCGGGAACTGGAAGCTAGCGGGAAAAAAATCAACGTAGGCTTAATCGGTGCCGGACAGATGGGCCGCGGAATGGTAAGCCAGATATTTTGTATGAAGGGCATTAGGGTGGCGGCAATCTGCGACACAAAACTGAAGGAAGCCAAGAGAGCCTATACTATGGCCGGAGTAGCTCCCGACGACGTCCTTACGGCAAAAACCCCCTCAGAGGTGGAAGAAGCCCTAGGGCGGGGTAAATACGCAATAACCGAAGATTTGAGCGCTATAACGAGAGCTATACCCATCGATGTAGTGGTCGATGCTACGGGAGTTCCGGAGGTGGGGGCTCAAATTGCCCTTGATTCGATATACAACGGCAAGCATATTGTCATGTTAAACGTGGAGACCGACGTAACGGTTGGACCGATATTAAAGAAGATGGCGGATAGTGCGGGAGTGGTATATACTGTTTCTGCCGGCGATGAACCCGGAGCAATAAAGGAATTATACGATTTTGCCGATGCTATGGGGTTTGAGATATTAGTCGCCGGCAAGGGGAAAAACAATCCTCTAGATCTGGAAGCCAATCCCGACTCTGTCATGGAAGAAGCCATGAAAAAGAATATGAACCCGAAGATGCTGGCGTCTTTCAAAGACGGCACCAAGACTATGGTGGAGCTCACCGCCGTCTCCAATGCCACCGGTTTCCTTCCCACCAGGAGGGGATTAATCGGCCCGAAAGCCACCGTTAAAGAATTGCCGGAGATCTTCAGGTTAAAAGAAGAGGGAGGAATTCTGGACAGGTACCAGGTGGTGGAATACGTAAACGGTGTTGCGCCCGGCGTTTTCGTGATCGTTACCACCAAACTGGAAGCCGTCCGGGAAGAAATGGCCTATCTTTCAATGGGTAAAGGTCCCAACTACGTATTTTACCGTCCCTATCACCTGACGAGCATAGAGACGCCCCTTTCAGCAGCTCGAGCGTACATTTACAAGGAACCCACTATCGCACCTAAAGGCCTTCCGGTATCCGAGACCATAGCGGTAGCAAAAAAAGATTTGAAAGCCGGGGAACATCTTGATGGTATAGGCGGTTTTACGGTTTACGGGGTAATTGATACCTATGAAAACGCTAAAAAAGAGAACGCCCTGCCCATAGGGCTTGTAAATAAAAATGTAGTTATGACGAAAGATGTGAAAAAGGGCCAGGTAATAACCTATGACGCGGTGAAGCTGGATGAAAATTCAATCATTTTACAACTGCGGAGAATGCAGGAAAAGTTGATAGGCTGACATAAAATGTAGACAGGAATTGAAGGGGCTGAAGCCCCTTCATATTATTCCGAGAATAACCGGCATAAAAATTGCATAATATAAACAAATGGTACATTTAATTAACAATTGTTAATTACGATTTTACTGCAGAACCGGGTTACCAGCTAAACGGAATTTTGCAGTGAAATCAATATTAAAATAAATCAGAGGTGGTAATGCGATGGATTTGACAACGGACAAGAAGCTATGGATGTACAGGAAAATGTATGAAATAAGGTGTTTTGAGCTGGAAGTTGACAGGCTCTTCAAGGCCAACATGATCTGGGGCACATGCCATCTTTCTGTAGGGGAAGAAGCTACCGCAGTAGGAGCGATTGCAGCGCTGGAAGCTGACGATATGATTACCAGTACCCATAGGGGTCACGGGCACTGCATCGCGAAAGGAGGCAAGCTCCCCCAAATGTTTGCCGAGCTTCTGGGCAGAGAAACCGGTTACTGCAGGGGCAGAGGTGGTTCCATGCATATCGCCGATATCGATACCGGCAATCTTGGGGCCAACGGTATAGTTGGAGGCGGGATACCTATAGCGACAGGCGCGGCGCTGGCATCCAAGATGAAAAAAGACGGCAGAGTTACACTATGCTTTTTTGGCGATGGGGCCAACAACGAGGGAGTTTTCCATGAGTCCTTAAATATAGCCTCCCTGTGGAAGCTGCCGGTAGTGTATATATGCGAGAACAATCTTTACGGTATGTCTGTAGCTTTCAGCAGGTCTACCGCAGTAAAAAACGTTGCCGACCGGGCGGCCGCGTACGACATGCCCGGGGAAATAGTCGACGGCAACGATGTGGAAGCGGTTTACCACGTGGTAAAAAAAGCGGTGGAGAGGGCCAGGAGGGGTGAAGGGCCTTCGCTGATTGAAGCCAAGACTTACCGGTGGTTAGGGCATTCAAAGAGCGATGCCAATGTGTACAGGACAAAAGAGGAAATAGAAGAGTGGAAGGAGAAATGCCCCATCAAACGTTACAGGCTAAAGCTGGTACAGGAAAAAATCGCCACTGACGAAGAGCTCGATAGAATAGAAAAAGAGGTAGAAAAGGAGATACGGGATGCGATAGAGTACGCCAAGAACAGCCCGGAACCCTCCGTGGATGACATCGCCAACGGAGTATACGCGTAATTATCCTGATGAATGGAGGAGAATTGAAATGGCTGAAAAACTTTATATAGACGCTCTGCGGGAAGGCTTGAGGGAAGAGATGCAAAGGGATCAAAGCGTATTCTTGCTCGGAGAAGACATCGGTATTTACGGTGGGGCCTTTGGTGTCACCAGGGGACTGATAGATGAGTTCGGTGAAGAAAGAGTTGTGGATACCCCCATATCAGAGCAGGCGATCACCGGTATCGCAGTGGGAGCAGCCGTGGCCGGCATGAGACCCGTAGTTGAAATTATGTTTTTCGACTTTTTAACCCTTTCCATGGATCAGCTGATAAACCAGGGTGCTAAAATTCGGTATATGTTCGGCGGCAAGGCAAAAGTTCCGATGGTGATACGTGCCCCGATGGGCTGCGGTACCGGTGCGGCTGCCCAGCACTCCCAGAGTTTTCCAGGTGTGTTCGCTCATTTCCCGGGCTTGAAGGTGGTTATACCTTCCACACCTCACGACGTAAAGGGGCTCATAAAGGCCGCAATAAGGGATGACAATCCCGTGGTATTTGCTGAGCACAAATTACTCTACAGGGTAAAGGGCGAGGTGCCCGAGGAAGATTATGTACTGCCCCTCGGTAAAGCTGATATAAAGCGAAAGGGGCGGGATATCACCATAGTTGCCGGTTCCATAATGGTTATCAGAGCCCTCGAGGCGGCTAAGGAACTGGAAAAAGAAGGAATAGATGTAGAAGTTATAGATCCCAGAACTTTAAAACCCCTGGATATGCGCACTATTATCGATTCGGTCAAAAAGACCGGCAGGGTTTTGATAGTAGAGGATGATCCCCTGAGCTTCGGCTGGGGTGCAGAAGTGGCGGCGGGAATAGCGGGAAGCGAGGCTTTCGATTATCTGGACGCGCCGGTCAAGAGACTGGGGGGACTTGATATTCCGATACCCTATAATCCCAATTTGGAGAGACACGCTGTTCCTCAAGTGGAAAACATCGTCGAAGCTGTCAGAGAATTGTTAAGATAATTCAATCAGGGGAGTGATAAAATGGCCGAGATAGTAAGAATGCCCAAACTAGGTCTTACAATGACGGAAGGTACTATAATAAAATGGCTGAAAAAAGAGGGGGAAGAGGTAAAGCAGGGTGAACCTCTGCTGGAAATACAGACCGACAAGGTGAACCTGGAAGAAGAGGCGCCGGCTTCGGGGATTTTAAGGAAGATCTTGACCCCGGAAGGGTCGGTAGTGGCTGTGGGTCAAGAAATAGCAATAATCGGCGGCGAAAGCGAGCCCCTTCCGGAAATAGGGAAGCAAACAGGGGCGGAGGTAGAAGAGGTTGAGGTGGAACCCGAGCTCCCGGCGCCGGCACCGCAACCCGGCGAAAAAGTAAAGGCATCGCCGGCGGCTAAAAGGGTTGCCAGAGAATACGGCGTAGATTTGAGATTGGTAACCCCCACCGGGCCTGATGGACGCGTGGTTGAAAAAGACGTGCTTGAATACGTAGAATCCAGGAAGGTGAAGGCAACACCGGTAGCCCGGAAAATCGCAGAGGAAAAGGGCGTGGACCTGTCCCAAATCGGCAAGCCGGAAGGTGAGAGAATCACAAAGCAGGACGTTTTAGAAGCCCTGAAGTCGGCTTCGCTTGAACCGCAGGAAGAATACAGGGTAATTCCCTGGGCTGGAATGAGAAAGATAATTTCCGACAAAATGGCAAAGGTCAAGGCAGAAGTTCCTCACTTTTACCTTACACTGGAAGTTGACATGGGTAAGGTTCTGGAACTTCGAGAAAAACTTGCGCCGAAGATTCAGGAACTAAACGGTGTAAAATTATCGATAAACGACATTCTCATAAAGGCGGCCGCCAGGGCTTTAGCGGAGTATCCCATGGTAAACAGCAGCGCTGGGGAAGAGGGTATTGTTGTAAAAAACCGCATAAATATCGGATTGGCGGTGGCCCTGGAAAACGGGCTGATAGTTCCTGTGGTAAAGGATGCCGACAAAAAGGGCCTTGCTCAGATATCCAAAGAGACAGCGGAGTTAATAAAGAAAGCCAGAGAAGGCAGGTTGCTGCCCGATGATTACTGCGGTGGAACTTTTACCATATCAAATCTCGGGATGTACGATATAGAAGAGTTTTCGGCTATAATAAATGCGCCGGAAAGTGCAATTCTGGCAGTAGGCAAGATCGCCAAAAAGCCTGTGGTAGTTGAAGACGAAATAGTCGTAAGACCTATGATGAAGCTAACCTTGTCCTGCGATCACAGGGTGATAGACGGTGCCCTGGGGGCTAAATTCCTGCGCAGGATAAAACAACTGCTGGAGGATCCAATAGAAATGTTACTTTGATATCAAGTTTTACAAGAGGAGCTGGTTGTCGTGCACTACGATATAGTCGTTATTGGGGGAGGCCCCGGGGGCTATGTATCTGCAATATACGCGGCTAAAAAAGGGGTAAGAGTGGGGCTTGTAGAGAAAAGAGACCTGGGTGGGACCTGCCTAAACCGTGGTTGCATACCCACTAAAGCTTTAAGCCACAGCGCTCATATTTATCAAAATCTGGAAAATGCGAGAAATTTCGGCATTCTGGCCGAAAATGTCAAGATTGACTGGCAACGTGCCCAGAGCCAAAAAGACGCTATAGTCAGAACTCTCGGCAAGGGCGTTGAAAACCTGTTAAAAGCCAACGGCGTATCGGTTTTCAGGGGCGAGGCGAAACTAGAAGATGAGAGGAGTATAAGAATACGTTACTCCGGGGGTCAACAGGTTATAACGGCGGACAACATAATCCTGGCTACCGGTTCAAAATCGGCTGTGATTCCCTTCCCCGGTCACGACCTTCCTGGTGTTATCACCAGTGAAGAAGCCCTTGCCTTAAGCAAAATACCCGATTCAATGCTCGTGATCGGCGGGGGAGTAATAGGCGTCGAAATGGCTTGCATATACGGTTCACTTGGTTCCAGAGTAACGATCGTGGAACTCCTCCCGCGGATACTCCCCCGGGCGGACGAAGAAATATCCTCCGAAATGAAAAAGATTCTAGAAACCCGGGGAATAAAGGTCTTTACCGAAACCCGCTTGGAGTCCGTCGAAAAGGAAAAAGACCTTTTAAAGGTGAACATAACAACGTCTGACGGGCCCCGTTCTATCGCAGTGGAAAAGGTACTGGTTGCCGTCGGAAGAAAACCGGATCTGGAAGCTTTTGCGGATTTGAAAATAAACCTGAACAATAGCGGGGTTATTGTAGATGATTTTATGAGGACCAGCCTGAAAAATGTGTATGCCGTTGGCGATATAACGGGAAAATTTCAGCTGGCTCATGTGGCGGCCCATCAGGGTATCGTGGCGGCTGCCAACGCCCTCGGTGAAAATATAAAAATGGACTACAGGGCCGTGCCCAGCTGTATTTTTACAAATCCCGAAATAGCCCATGTGGGGCTGACGGAGCGGGAGGCCAGGGAAATTTACGGGGATGACATCAGGGTAGGCAGGTTTCCGTTTGTTGCCAGCGGCAGGGCTTTGACAATGGGCGAAAGCCGCGGTTTCGTTAAAGTTATCGCCGATTCCAGGTGGAACGAGATATTGGGGGTCCACATAATAGGGCCGGGAGCCACCGAGCTAATCGCTGAAGCTACGCTGGCTATAAGGCTTGAATGCACTGCAAAAGAGCTGGTGGATACCATTCATGCCCATCCGACCTTGTCTGAAACTCTTATGGAAGCTGCTATGGACCTTTTGGGAACACCGATTCACAAGATGTAATTGAAATCGATATTGATATTTTTTAATTTTCGAGGTATAGTTAAAAAAAAGATTTCATTTCTTTAAAAAGAGGAAGGGAGTTGCCCCATGACCTCTAAGATGGAGGCCGAACTCTTTTGCCTTCATTGCAATAAGGACACGCCCCACGTGGTCACTTACGCGGGGAAAATCTTAAAAAGTATTAAATGCGAGGAGTGCGGGAACGAAATCGAAATTAAGCGGGAAAAGCTCCTGGAAAATTATGCAGCTGAGTTTATCGAGAGAATTCTCACAAAACCCTACCGCATGACTAGAGAAGTGGAAAAGGATATAACCAAGTTCATACTTTCGCTGCCGATAAGGATTATAACCAAGCCTTACAGGATTGTTAAAGAAGTAGAAGATATATTAAAAAAAGATTGAGAAAAGATGAAAATAAACGGAGGGGTAAAATGTATCAGGGGATCGCGGCTTCGCCAGGTATCGAAATAGGAAAGGCTTTTGTGCTCAAAGAGAACGAAATTGTTATAGAGACCGCTAATATCACCGAAGATAAGATACCCGTAGAAATAGAGCGGTTCGAGGGGGCCATGACAAAATCAAGAGAGCAGCTGGTGAAGGTTAAGGAAAAGGCCGAAAAGGAGCTCGGCCCGGATAAAGCGCAGATTTTCGATGCACACATTATGGTTCTGGACGACCCGATCTTTGTTGAGGAAATAAGAGAGAAAATAAGGAGCGAGAGGATAACCGCGGCAAACGCGGTACACCAGGTAGTTGAAAAGTACGTGGGCATGTTTGAAAACATGGAGGACGAATACCTTAAGGAACGGGCTGCTGATATAAAAGATGTGGGGGACAGGATTTTAAAGAACATACTAGGCGTTCCGATCCAATCCCTGGCGGATTTAAGCGAAGACGTAATTGTGATTGCAAAGGATTTGACCCCCTCTAATACGGCCCAGATGGATAAAGAAAAGGTGAAAGCCTTTGCGACAGATATGGGGGGCAGAACGTCTCATACGGCGATCATGGCCAGGTCATTAGAGATACCGGCTGTCGTCGGCCTGGGATTCCTTTCAAAAGAGGTCAATGACGGTGATACTGTAATAGTCGACGGCAACAAGGGCGTCGTCTACGTGAACCCCGATGAGGAGACCCTGCGGCGGTATCACACCCTGAGATTCGATTATATAAGGTACAGGGAAGAATTGAAAAAACTCAGAGATCTTCCCGCCGAGACCAGGGACGGGGCAAAAAAGGTTGAACTTTCGGCTAATATCGGTACTCCGAAGGATGTCAAAGGTGCCCTGGAAAACGGAGCTGAGGGTATAGGTCTTTACCGGACCGAATTTCTGTATATGGACCGGGAAAACCTCCCCGATGAGGAAGAGCAGTTCCAGGCCTACAAGCAGGTGGTGGAGGCAATGAACCCCAGGCCTGTTATAATAAGAACCCTGGACATCGGCGGAGACAAAAGGCTGCCCTGCCTTGACATGCCGGAAGAATTGAACCCATTCCTGGGGTGGCGAGCAATCCGCATGTGTCTGGATACGCCGCAGATACTCAAAGTCCAGTTAAAAGCCATCCTGAGGGCCAGCCATTACGGTAATGTAAAAATAATGTACCCGATGATATCGAGCCTTGCTGAAATAAGAAAGGCAAACGCGATTTTGGAAGAGGCTAAAAACGAGCTCAGGCAGCAGGGCATACCGTTTGATGAAAACCTGGAAGTCGGCATCATGGTGGAGATTCCTTCGGTTGCCGTTACCGCTGACATACTTGCCAGGGAAGTGGATTTCTTCAGTATAGGCACCAATGATCTAATTCAGTACACCCTAGCGGTGGATAGAATGAACGAGAAAATAGCCCACCTGTACGAACCTTTCCACCCTGCCGTACTCAGGTTGATAAAAAACGTCATCGACGCATCCCATAGAGCGGGAAAATGGACGGGCATGTGCGGAGAAATGGCGGGAGACCCCCTCGCTGCTCCCATACTGCTGGGCATGGGCCTTGACGAATTTTCCATGAGCGCCACTTCGATATCCCAGGTTAAGAAAGTGATAAGGTCCCTGACGTACGAACAGGCGAAGCAAATTGCAGCGAAAGCCCTTGAAATGGAAAGCCCCGAAGAAATAAAGAAAATGCTTCATGAAGTCCTGGAAGAAATTAAATAACTTGTCTGGTCTCAGGTTTTGAAGTATAATATAAGAAAGCGAAAAGTGAATAACCGCCGACAGGTACCCTTGGGGTTTAAAAGGGAATCAGGTGCAAATCCTGAGCGGTCCCGCCACTGTAACCGGGGATAAACTGCTGGCCACTGGGAGAAATCCTGGGAAGGCGCAGGGAAGATGAGCCGGAAGCCAGGAGACCTGCCTGCCGGTCGCTGTACGAAGCCTTCGGAGGAAAGGGGGAGTACTCTTATTCAACGGATCTTACCCGGCTTTGCGAGATGAAGGCCGGGTTTATTTTTTTAGGCAAAGGAGGCACGGGAATGAAAGTTAAATTTTATAATATGATCACTATTATCTTGCTCGTGACCCTCGCTACCGCACTAACGTCCTGCGGCTCAAAAACCGGAACAGACACCAAAGCTGATTATAAAAATACATATCCCATTAATGTGAAAGACCAAATGGGAAGAGAGATAGTCATTGAAAAGGAACCGGATCGTATCGTATCCCTTGCTCCTAGCAATACTGAAATCCTTTTTGCTCTGGGTTTAGGCGATAAAGTCGTAGGCGTTACCAATTACTGCGATTATCCTGAAGAAGCAAAGAAAAAAGAAAAAATAGGCGGTTTCGCCGACCCTAATATGGAAAAGCTGATTTCTTTAAAACCTGACCTGGTTCTCGCTACTATTATGCATGAAAAACCGGTCAGAAAACTGGAAGAACTAAAAATCCCGGTAATTGTTCTAAACCCTCAAAGTATCGACGATGTCTTTAGCACTATAGAGCTTATCGGGAGAGCGACCAACAAGAACCAGCAGGCCGAGGAACTGATATCCACTCTTAAAAATAGAATAAAGGCCGTTGAGGATAGGGTCTCTACGATACCCGCCGATAAAAGACCCCAGGTCTTTTACGAACTGTGGCCATCGCCCCTCACTACCGCAGGACCAGGAACCTTCGTGCACGACCTTATAGAAAAAGCTGGGGGGCGGAATATTGCCGCCGATGCGGGGAAAGCATATCCGGAATACAGCCAGGAGATGGTAATTGACAAAAATCCGGATATAATAATATTTTCCCATCACTACAGCAGCAATCAATCAAAAGAAGATATAATTAACCGCCCCGGCTGGAAAAACATAAAAGCCATCAAAGAGGGCAGGGTTTTTTACGTGGATGAAAACATAGTTCAGCGTCCCACCCCAAGGCTTGTCGACGGTCTGGAACAGTTTGCAAAGATAATTCACCCCGAAATTTTTAAAGATTGACGGGGGTTGTAGGATGGACCTAAAAAACAAGGGCACGAAAATATACGCCCTGTTGCTGGTATTGATACTTCTTGGAAGTTTCGCATCGCTGGGAACAGGGGCGGTAAACGTACCGCTGTCAAAAACCTTAAAAATAATGGCGAGTCAAATTCCCGGTATTGGTGCCGGAGTCGTTTCCGACTGGTCGCCTTCTCAGGAAGTAATAATACTGAATCTGAGACTTCCAAGGATAATACTGGCTTTTCTCATAGGAGCGGAACTATCTGCAGCCGGGGTCATTTATCAGGGCATATTTCGCAACCCGCTGGCTGACCCCTATATCATCGGCGCTTCCGCCGGTGCTTCACTGGGTGCGGCCCTGGCCATATTGCTATTTCAGGGAGTAAAAGTTATTGGTGTGGGGTCCGTGCCCTTTTTTGCCTTCCTTGGGGCCCTTTTAACTGTAATTATAGTCTACGTCATAGCCGGGATTGCTGGAAGGACCAATTCTCATACCCTTCTGCTGGCCGGTATCGCGGTAAGCAGTTTTATTTCCGCCCTGGTGTCCTTTCTGATGTACTTCAGTGATCAAAAGCTCCAGCATATTTACTTCTGGCTGCTCGGGAGTTTTTCCTCTCAGGGGTGGAAGGAGGTTTACCTGAATCTTCCTTACGGCATCCTGGGGTTTCTCCTGGGCATGTGGAATTTAAGGTCGCTCAATATACTTCAGCTGGGCGAGGACACAGCCTTTTTCACCGGGGTCGATGTAGAATTGCTGAAAAGATTGAGCTTGGCCGCTGCCTCGTTGTTGACCGCTTCTGCTGTAGCGGTGAGCGGTATCATCGGGTTCGTGGGACTCATTATCCCTCATATAATGAGAATGCTGGCAGGACCCGATCACCGAAGGCTTTATCCGATGTCAGCCCTGGCCGGCGGGCTGTACCTGATGCTCGCCGATACGGTTTCAAGGATGGTTATAGCGCCTACAGAGCTGCCCGTAGGGATTCTGACAGCCCTTTTCGGGGGGCCGTTTTTCCTGTACCTGCTCTTGAAAAAAAGTAAAAGAGATTACAGGCTGTAAAGCTGAATAACGGGAGATGACGGAACTTGGGTATCGTTTTTATCACTGGAGGAGCCCGTAGCGGGAAAAGCCGGTTTGCAGAAAAAAAAGCCCGGGAGGCGGGGAATAGAGTGGTTTACATAGCTACCGCCCAGGCGCTGGATGAAGAAATGGCCCATCGAATATCCGTGCACAGACAAAGGAGGCCTGGAACCTGGAAGACTATCGAAGAGCCCCGGCATCTATCCAGGGTTTTAAACGAGATAAGCAAGGATGCGGATATTTCCGAATACGATGCGGTGCTCATAGATTGCATGGCTCTACTGACATCCAACTGGGTCTGTTCTGCAGAAATCGGAGAAATAAAACAGCAGGAGGCTTTAAGGAAAGCTCTGCTCCAGGAGATTGAAAACACCATCAGTGCCGCCAGGGTTTTGGAAAAGAAGGTGATTATCGTATCCAACGAAGTCGGGTTGGGCCTGGTGCCGGAGTATCCTCTGGGAAGAATTTACAGGGACCTGCTCGGCGAAATAAATCAGATACTGGCAGCGGCTGCCGATGAGGTATATTTTCTCGTTTCGGGCATACCTATAAAGTTGAAGTGATTCTCACAAGTGGATCAGGGGGGAGAGAATTGGTCGGTGAAGCCCGCTGTCCCGGTAGCTGCGGCGAGATAGTTCAGGGGGCTATAGGCGGCCGCAATTTTCTCATTACCTGCCCTATAACCTTGTACTCAACGGCCCGGGTGGAGTTAATACAGCACCGGGGCGAGAACAAGCCTACTGTAAATTCTGCCGGCATGATGGAGTCCTGGCAAAAAACCCGGAAGGCCGTAAGAAAACTTCTGGATTATTATGGCTTTTATGAATTGGATTTTGATATCCGCATAGTATCACAAATCCCGGTGGGAAAGGGGCTTTCCTCCAGTACGGCGGATATCACCGCCGCGTGTCTTGCCGTTGCCAGGGCACTCGATAAACCTATATCGCCCGACCTGATCGCGGACATAGCCCTGTCCATCGAACCGAGCGATGGCGTCATGTACAGAGGATCAGTAATTTTCGACCACGTGCACGGAACCTGGAGGGAGAGCCTGGGGGAATTGCCCGATATGGACATTTATATAGTTGATCCGGGAGAAGTGGTAGATACTGAGTCGTTTAACAGCCGGCGAGATCTGGACGAATTGAACAGAAAAAAAGAAAATATCGTGGAAGAGGCTTTGTATATGACTCGGGAGGCATTTAGAAAAAAGGATATTGGACTGTTGGGAAAGGCTATGATGAAAAGCGCCGTAGCTCACCAGCAGATCCTTTACAAGCCTCATCTAGAGCATCTCATAAATTTAAGCCGAAAGCACGGTGCCATCGGCGTTAATGTAGCCCATAGCGGATCGGCCGTAGGAGTATTCTTCGAAAAGGATCGCGCTCCGGAGAGCAGCTTTTTTGAAGACTTGAGGCGCATCATGGACGGCTTCGGAAAGGAATACAGGATTATAAAAACCGGCATAGATAATTTGGGGCCGCGGATTTTGTGAAGCGGGCGGGGGTGTAAAAGTGGAAGAGAGAAGCCATGGCGGCAATATTTATGAGGTTAGCAAAAGGTTTAAATTGAATCACCGGGAGATACTGGACTTCAGCGCCAACATCAATCCTCTCGGCTTTCCTGATTCCGTGAGGAGAATTATATGGGAAAAAATTGACGATATAATCCATTATCCCGACCCGGGTCAGGTAGAGCTCCGAGAAGCCGCCTCCGTTTATTACGGAATAAAACCCGAAAACATCCTTTCCGGCAACGGTTCCGTGGAATTGATAAATCTAACCCTGGAAGCCCTGAGACCGTCAAAGGTGATTATTCCATCGCCGACTTTTACAGAATACGCTTTTGCATCCCAGAACAGGCGTATAAAAACCGAACTGGTGGATATGACGAAAAATGATTTCTATTGGGACGACGATTTTGTTGAATCTATAAAAGCCAGGATATGCCCCGGAGCGCTGGTGATAGTATGCAATCCCAACAACCCTACCGGGTACCTTATCGTAAAAGACGTTATAAAAACCCTTATTGATGAAACGGAAAGAGCAAAGGCCTTCCTTCTTCTCGACGAAGCTTTTATGGACTTCGTGGGGGAAAGCCAGAGCTTATGCACTGAAGTTATGAGCTGTCCGAATGTCATAGTGCTAAGGTCCCTGACCAAGTTTTTTGCGCTGCCGGGCCTGAGGATAGGTTTTGCACTGGGGAACGAGAAATTGATCAAAAAAATTGAAAAATTAAAGGACCCTTGGAATGTAAACACTTTTGCCGGTGCTGTGGGGTCCGCGGTTTTGAAGGAAACGGCTTACATAGAAAAAACAAGAAAATATATTTCCCAGGAAAGGGAATTCCTGTGGGATGGTTTAAGGCAGATTTCCTGTTTTAAGCCCTTTAGACCTGCAGCCAATTTTATCTTTGTAAAAATAACGGCTAAATTCGGAGCCGGATTTCTGGCACGGGAGTTGCTTAAAAGGGGTATAGCGATCAGGGAATGCGGTGATTTTGCGTTCCTGGACGATTCTTACTTTAGAGTGGCCGTGAAGGACCGGAAAGCCAACGAAACCCTGCTGGAAGCCTTGAGAGAAATAACCGCCGCCAGCGGGCTGGCGTAGAGGATAGATCGCCATGGATAAGTACCACGGGGCAATAATTATATGTGCCTTCGCCCTGGACCTGCTCCTGGGTGACCCCCGGCGGCCGACGCATCCCGTCGTCCTCACGGGAAAACTAATAGCGTATTTAGAAAAGATCCTTTACGGCGCTTTTAAAACCCCGGCGGGTCTTAGAGCGGCAGGGGTTATCCTCTGGTTGCTAACTGTGCCAACCGTGTATTTTTCCACCAACGCGATAATCGGCCTGTCCTATAAGGTGAATTACTGGCTGGGATTCTTCAGCTCCACGTGGCTTATATACACATCGCTGGCGACAAAAAACCTGGCGGATGAAGCTCTTGCAATACTGGCCGAATTGCGGTCAGGGGATTTGCAAGAGGCCAGAGCGCGGCTCGGAGGCATAGTCGGCAGGGATACCGGAGATCTCACCGTGGAAGAGATATGCAGAGCCACCGTCGAGACGGTAGCCGAAAACACCATTGACGGCATCATATCTCCTATGTTTTACGCTTTTCTCGGCGGTGCCCCCCTAGCTTTGGCCTTTAAAGCTGCGAGTACCCTCGATTCAATGGTAGGGTATAGAAACGAGAGGTATATTTACTTCGGGTGGTTTTCGGCCAGGATGGACGACCTTTTAAACTACATTCCCGCAAGGCTGGGGGGCCTTCTAATCCTCATGGCATCGTTGCTTATCGGTCTCGATGCAAAAAGAGGGTTGAAGACGGTGCTCTCCGACGCCGGAAATCATGAAAGTCCCAACGCTGGAATTCCCGAAGCGGCTGTAGCGGGGGCTCTGGGCATCCGCCTGGGAGGCTGGAACTCGTATTCCGGCATTTTGCACTTCAGGCCTTATATGGGCCGGAAGTTGAGGGATATACGGCCGGGAGACATAAGGGTTGCGGTGGCGCTAAGTATAATCGCCGCCTTTCTGGCGCTGGTCGCCGGCGAAATAATTATTTTAATGTGGGGTTAGAAGGTTTAATTTTACCGTAGAGACCTAATTTAGGGCGGGTAACAGCCCGCCCTAAGGGAAATAAATTAAGATGTTATAAAAGGTGTGAAAGTGCTCTATGGGGTTATACGCTGCCTTTTCGTTTCTGACGAGAATACCGCTGCCGTATATTGAGTTGGATCAAAAACATATAACCCGATCCCTGCCTTTTTTCCCGGTAGTTGGAGCCGTCATAGGAACCCTTTTGGCCGGCGTAGATTTATTGTTAAAGAGGTCTATTCCGGCTCCCGCCCTGGCCTGTTTATTTGTGGTCTGTGAGACGATAGTTACGGGCGGGTTGCACGTGGACGGTTTTGCGGATACTATGGACGGCCTTTTTTGCGGGAAGGAGAGGGACAAGAAGCTTGAAGTGATGAAAGACAGCCGCCTTGGGGCTTACGGCGCGATGGGAGTGGTACTCCTCCTTTTGCTGAAGTATTCGGCCATACTATCTATACACCAGGAGCTTAGGACCAGGTTATTAATTGTATTTCCAGTGATTTCAAGATGGATGATGACCTGCGCCATCACCTTTTTTCCCTACCTGCGGGAAAAGGGGCTAGGCAGGGCCTTCAATGAAAACAAATCATCAATGATGTTTGTATTATCCACCTTCTTCGCTCTGATGATCGTTTTTACAGTAGCGGGAATTGAAGGCATAAAAACCGCGTTTTTAACTTTTGTTTCAGGCCTTTTATTTTCGCTGTACATATTCAGGCAACTGGGGGGCATGACTGGAGATACTTACGGCGCCGTCAACGAATTCAGCGAAATTGCAGCCCTCTACTTTTATTTGATTTTTTTGGGTCAATGGAGTGCCTGAATACCGCCGGCTGGGAGTGGGCATTCCTGAAAGGGCGGACTACAAATAGCCCAGCCTCAAGCTGTACATTTTTGTACAGTTTGGGTAACAAGGATCGGTTTGGCCAGGATATTTCTGGTGAGACATGGGGAAACCCTCTGGAATAGAAATTTTTTGTACCAGGGGCAGAAGGATATCCCGCTCAACGAAAAGGGGAGGCAGCAGGCTGAAAGGCTTGCAAAAGTTTTAAAGCGGGAAACTTTCGATGCTGTATATTCCAGTGACCTTGAAAGAGCCCTTGAAACAGCGGAAATTATCGCAGCACCACGCGGGCTTCGCGTAATTTCCACAAAGGACCTGAGAGAGCTCAGTTTCGGAGAATGGGAAGGGCATTCATATCAGGAGCTTGAAGAAAAATACCCCGATGAATTCCACCGGTGGCGGTGTGATCCGGGCGAAAACAGGCCGCCGGGTGGTGAAAGCTTGAAGGACCTGATGGAAAGGGTTTCAAGTTTCGTGAAGCTTGCAGCAAAAAACCATCCTGAGGGCAATATTTTGATTGTTACCCACGCCGGCCCGATAAGGGCGATATTAACCGCCGTTCTCGACCTGGATTTCAGGTATTTTTGGAAGTTTAAAGTAAGCAATGGTTCCATTACCGTATTTGAGTACGACGGCAGCGGTGAATTGAATAATGACAATACGTTTATAGTGAAGGTAAACGAGACCCTGCACCTGGAATAAAAAAACAGCCCGAAGGGCTGTTTTTTAAACCGACTGTACTTCCTTTACACCGGGCACCTCTTCTTTTAATACCTGTTCGATTCCGTTTTTGAGGGTCAATGTTGCGAACGGGCATCCAAAACAGCTACCCGTCAGTTTCACCTTGACAATACCCCTTTCTTCGTCGACATCTACCAGCTCCACATCGCCACCGTCGGCCTGAAGCGATGGACGGATCTTGTTTAACACCTCTTGTACCTTTTCTTTCAAGATACCGCACTTCCTTTCCCGAAGAATATATTATAAAGTTGATTTAATTATATCAAAATCAGTGTTCACGATCAATTGAACGACAAATAGAATCAATCCATTGACTTTCCAAAACGTTGTGTGTTATAGTCTTTATTAATTTAAAATGATAGATTACTGCGGGAGGTATGCTCCTTGAAATCGCCGTCGAAATACTTGAGAGAAGATTTATCGAAACTCTCTCCCTACAAACCTGCTAAAGAACCGTGCGTCATAAAACTCAATGCCAATGAAAGCCCCTACGACCTGCCCGAAGATTTGAAAGAGCGCATATGGGAGAGGGTAAAGAGGGAAAGTTTTAATTGTTATTATGACCCCAGTTGCGATGAACTGAGACAGGCATTAGCGGGCTGTCTGGGCATTGAGCCCGATAAGATTTTCGTTGGAAGCGGTGCCGATGAGATAATATACGACATTGTTCTAGCCTTTGCCGGTCCGGGCAGGGAGGTTATAATACCGGTTCCCGCCTTTCCGAGCTATGAGAATTTTTCGGTTGTATCCGGTGCCCGCGTTATTAAGGTTCCTCTCCTGTTGGAAGAGTATTCAACAGATCGGAAGTGGAGGTTAGACGTATTAAAAATAAAAAAATACTTTAAAAAAGGTACGCCCCAGGTGATGTTTATCTGTTACCCCAACAACCCCACGGGAGATTATTTCGAAGAGGAAGACATTATTGAATTGATCGATTGCTTCAACGGAATAGTTGCCGTCGATGAAGCGTACTATGAATTCGGAGGTAGGACCTTTATAAACCGGCTCTCCGATTATCCCAATCTGGTAATAATCAGGACCTTTTCCAAGATATTCTCTCTGGCCGGGTTGAGGGTCGGTTATGCTGTAGCTGATGAAACTCTAATAGAAGAATTTTATAAAGTCAAGCCTCCTTACAACGTCAGCCTTTTTTCCCAGATAGCCGCATCGGAAGTTTTAAAGAACGTGGATTGGGTGGAGAACGTCAGGCGCAAAATAATAAATGCGAGGGAGGATTTAAAGACCAAACTCGAAGGTATCTCCGGAATAACCGTCTACCCAAGCAGTACAAATTTTTTGCTGTGCAAGTTCGAAATCTCCAGGGATTACGTTTATCAAAAACTTTTGGAGAAAGGAATACTCACGAGAAAGCCAGAAGGAGAAGGTATGGAGAATACACTCCGCTTCAGCGTCGGTACTCCGGAGCAAAACGAAGTCCTGATCCGGTCACTGGAGGAGATTTTGAAAGGATCCTAGAGCTTGCCAGCGAGGTGTCCCCGCTCCAGCTGCCTGATGCCGTCGCCGCATCACCATCCTGATTATGTATATTAATGAAAATATTGTATATACTCTATATTGAGGTCTTCGAATCAGCATGGGGGGATCAGGTATGGCCCAGCGCAAAAAAACGGCAAATTCCAAATCTGAAGAGGAACTTGAAAAATTGAAGGAGGAGGTTGCAAGGGAGCTTCATCTCGACGACGACATAAGGGAACGCGGATGGAAAAACTTGACTGCCCGGGAAACGGGCAAAATAGGCGGATACATGGTGAAAAAGATGATGAGTCTCGCCAAAGAGGAAATAGACAGGGAAGACGGCAAAATAGATTTAAAGGGTAAAAAAGACAAAAAAGACGGGTCCGGAAATAGATGAACTCGATATTCAAAGAAATAAGGCGATAATTTGTGCATATACTGCATAAACACCTATAACAAAGGTTCTTTATTTTTGACAGCGAGTAAATTATCAGGTATACTATGAATTGTCGCAAGGGCGGATAGCTCAGCTGGGAGAGCACGTGCCTTACAAGCACGGGGTCACAGGTTCGAGCCCTGTTTCGCCCACCATAAAGAAATATGCGGCCCAGTAGTTCAGTTGGTTTAGAACGCCAGCCTGTCACGCTGGAGGCCGAGGGTTCGAGTCCCTTCTGGGTCGCCATATATTTTACCAGCCTTGGTAGCTCAGTAGGTAGAGCAGAGGACTGAAAATCCTCGTGTCGGTGGTTCGATTCCGCCCCAAGGCACCAGATATATGCGGAAGTGGCTCAGGGGTAGAGCATCGCCTTGCCAAGGCGAGGGTCGCGGGTTCAAATCCCGTCTTCCGCTCCATTTTTTATTTATGAAATGGCGGCATAGCCAAGTGGTAAGGCAGAGGTCTGCAAAACCTTTATCCCCAGTTCGAATCTGGGTGCCGCCTCCAATTAAATTAAAGAGCCGGGATGGCGGAACTGGCAGACGCACAGGACTTAAAATCCTGCGGGTAGCAATACCCATACCGGTTCGATTCCGGTTCCCGGCACCATCGAAAATCATAAAATTTTCAATAGAAGATGACGATGAACCGTCATCTTTATTATTTTGCTCTTTTTCACTCCTTTCGGTTTTGAGTAACTTTAAGCGTTTTATATCCCGTCCTGTGGGATCCTGCCAGAAATAAATGTATACTTCGCCTGTATCGGGGTTAAATCGTAATTGACGTATAAAATATCTTACTGCCATTCTTTTTTCTCTATTAGAGGCCGTAGAGGACGTTAAAACCGATTCTAAATTATGCAACCTCTCAAGTATTGTAGCTTCATCAATTCTTTTTGCCTCCGGTGATTCTTTCTGCATTTTTTGTAATTCCTCCTCTAGAGCCAGTTTTTCCTCCTGAAGTTTTTCAAGCTGATCCAAAAGCAAAGGGATAACTTTAGATTTATTTCCTTGCTGTATGGCTAACATAATATTATTTATAGATTTTTCTGTTTCGGCAATGGATTTACGAAGATGCTTTTCAGCCTGTTCAAGGTCTTTATTTTCTTCATTTATGATTTCGTTTATTTCCTTTACCATTACCCTTATTTTTGCTGGGGTAAACTGGGCCTTTATTGCGGCTAGGACTTTAGTTTCAAGTTCTTCCTTTCTAATGGCAACACCTTTAGAACATCCGGCCTGTCCTTTATTTTTATAGCCGGAGCATAGGTAATAATAATTTTTGGCCACCTGTTGACTGTTTATAGGGCTGCCGCAGTTAAGACAAACAAACATGGGCTCACCAACAGCGTTTTCCCCGGAAAACAGATAAGGACTGTCCTCTGCTCTTGTAGGTTTTATATTTTTCTTTCTTTCTTCAACCACAGGTGCCATAACCTCCTTTAGTTCTTTCCACTCATCATGGGTAATTATTGAAGGATGGGCATTTTCTATAACAATCCACTCTTCCGAATCTTTCCATTTCTGGCCGGTTCCGCGGAGGTCTCTGCCGGTACGGTTCCAGTAGTAAAGGCCGGAGTATATTCCTTCCAATGCGCGCATACATATTTCACGAATGGTTGTAATAGACCAAGGCTTTCCGTATCTATTCAAATATTTTTCGCCCTTTTTGTTTAAATGGTTTCTTATTTGTTTAAAAGACATTCTGTTCTTAAGCCAGAGGTCAAGTACGATATACCTAATTATCCAGGCTCTTTCTTCGTCTATTTCCCATAAAAGTTTTACAATATCCTTTCCACGGGAATCTTTCCCCCTGACAACCCGTTTATTTATGTAGCCATCAGGAGCAATTCCGCCGTTTTTATAGCAGTAACCTGTTTCAGGATCTCGTGTTCCTGCATTTCTTGTCATGCCTTTTACTGTGTGGTATGCTATTTCTATGCTCCGAGCCTCGTCTTTTGTTTCACTGATGCCTTCCAGCCAGATTCCATGAATAGTATTTCTATCATACTGCGGCTCGCTAACGCCTATAACCTGGACTCCATTTCGGCGTAATTCCTCCTGCCAAACTACACGGAGATACTTTCTGCGTGCTAATCGACTTTTTTCATCAACAAGGAAAAGGGATACTTTGTCGTTATTTTTAGCAAACTCAATGAGTTCAAGGACTTCTGGTTCTTCATCTAATCCGCGATAAGCTGAATGAGGCAGTTCCACCCATTTGAGTATAATAACATTGTGGTCATCTGCCCATTTTTGTATTCTAGCCCGTTGTTCGGGGATAGAGAGACCTTTCATAAATTGATCTTCAGTAGATACCCTGCAGAGGGCTACGGCATACTTGACGTTATTCTTTGTTTTAAATTTTGGACTACGAAAATCAGTTATGTTCATATAAAGGCCTCCTTTGGAACATATGTTCTTGTAAAGGTTTAAAATAAATAGCGGTCGGACCGCTTAATTGTCGGACTTTATTTACCTTCTTTAATCGCCAGTCTCAGTATATTTTCAGGTATTTCAAGAGAGCAGGCAATCTGTTCCATTGCATACCCTTCGTATTTAGTGAGATCAATATTATACATTAAAAGCTCTGCGGCGAATTTACAGGCTTCATTTTCATACTTACTTGTAACCAAAAGAGTATTTAGATCCAGAAAAATTGCATTCATTTTTGGGTGCAGTAAGCAGTGCCCCAATTCGTGGGCCGCAGTCACTATTTGACGCCTTTTTTCGTAAATGCTGTTGATTACCACGATTTTCCTTCGAAGTTTGCTAAAATAAAATCCTCTGACGTTTTCAGGCAGAGGGTACTTTACGTATATTATGTCCAGCGCATCCATTAATTCGAAAGGATCGCTGGTTTTATATTTTTTTACAAGTCTTCTGACAACATTCTTGATGTCCAAACGGGCCACCCCGCTATTTTTTCTTCTTCCTTCCATACTTTTCCTTATTCCTTAGCTTTGCCATCTCCAGTCCCACCCGCATAGCATTAATGATGGCGTCAACGTCCTCCTGACTGAGTATTTCGCCATCAAGCATGAGGCCTTCTGTGTTTTCAATCCTTTGGCGGGTCTCTTCGATAATCTTTTCTATATCGCGCTCGTCTTTGCGCGTGAGTTGGCGGTGATTGGAGCGGCCCAGGAGGTAGTCCACGGTTACGTCGAAATAGTCGGCGATTTTTTTCAATGTTTCGGGATCCGGAGAACGCTCGCCTTTTTCGTAGTTACTTATAGTCTTTTGTGATACACCTAAATATTGAGCTAATTCTTGCTGTGTAATTTTTCTTTCTTCTCTTAAAGATTTAATCCTTTCTCCTATCATTGCGATCACCTTCTTATTTAATCTTATTGTAACATTTTGTTCTATTGTTTTCTACAAATAGAACAAAATGTAGATTTTTTTATAAAAAACCTATTGACATAGAACATTTCGTAGTATAATATAGAATTAAATAGAACAAATTGTTTTGAGGTATGAGATATGGGAAAGATAAGTCTTAAGGATTTAAGGAAACAAAAAGGTGTAACGCAATCAACAGTAGCCGAATTTTTAGGTATTAGTGTGAGGTATTATTCTATGCTGGAAACCGGTAGACGTACGCCCGGATTTTTACTAGCTAGACGAATTGCTGATTATTATGGGGTTAAAATCGACGATATAAATTTTTTTGGCTCAAAATAGATCTAATTGTGGTAAATAATTAAAAAATAGAACTAAACGAGGAAGTGACATTTCATGAAAATCGCCATCCTAAAAACTAGCATATCCCGAAAAAAGCTCCTCAAAGGCGACTTTACCCCCGACAGCGAAGAAATTGTCGGTTACGAAGAAGTGGACGAAGACGAATTTTACGGATCGCTAGTTAGGCTGTTTGATGAGAGGCTTAGGGAATTATGTAAGCCTGTCTCTAATTAAATTCGCCAGATGGAACAATTTACCTGCAATAAATATAATAAAAAGCATGGGTATTGCCATGCACTTAAAAATGCAGCTTAATTAATACAATTGAGGTGATTATATCGGTCCAGCTTACTTTCGATCCGGGAAAGGGTTTCAAGGATCCGGTCATTTACATCTAGCTGGACTTCACGGGCGTCGAAAAGAGCTTTAACTTTAGCCACTAATTCATCTTCCATTCGTATTTGGGATTCTTCTACTCGGCGAAGTTTTTCTTCCATGGATGTTATTTTATCTACTAAAAGCTCAAAGAGTTCGCGTTCGGTCATGTTTATTCTCCTTTCTGGTCCTTCATAGTCTGTATAAACCTTGCGAGAAGTTCGGCCTGCTCAGGCGTAAGGTTTTTGACCTCTTTCATGAGGGAGGAAATCTCCGGAGGAATTTGCTCATCTTCGTCTGAAAAGAATTCGGCAAGCGTTATGCCGAGCGCATCGCAGATTTTCTTTAGGGTTTCGATTGTTGGGGTTTTTAATCCTCTCTCAATTTCACTTAAATATATCCTCGATATGCCAGCATTATTAGCAAGTTTAGTGGCTTTTACTTTATTTTTAAGTCTTAATTCTTTTATTCTAACTCCAATATTCATACTAAAACCTACCTATGTAAACTTATAGCTAACTAAAGTATATCTCAGCAATTTCACAAAAACAAGATTTTAAAAGAAAATAAAAGTAAACTGCAGGAAAGTAGAAATAAATAATGCTAAAAGCATACTTAAGAGATTGATATAAACATGCTAATAGCTTACAATTAATTTAGATAATGGAGGTGTCAGAGAGATGTTCAAGATTAAATATACAAGAGAAAAAGCTGGTATCACACAAGAAAAACTTGCTGAAAAAGTCGGTATATCAAGAATATATTTAAACGAATTAGAAAATGGTCGAAAGAAAAATCCATCGTTTAATCTTCTTAAAAAAATAGCAAAGGCACTTGAAGTGAAGATTTCGGACCTTCTTGAAGAAGAAGACGAATCCGCCTAGATTACATATTCTCCATCTTACATTATTTTCCTGCAAGCGATCTTATAAGGGGGTACTTTGATGATACCAAAGATAATTGAAATGGAAGCCGATCTTCCAGACGGCATGACGGAAGAGCAACTGGAAAAAATTCTCCGACCAAATCTATTAGCGTTTGCGCGAATATTAGCAAGAGATATAGAGAACCAAAATGTTGCAGAGACCAGACCTAAGAGGAAAGAATGAAATAGAATATTTTCTATGGCTCGAACAGGGGGTGGCATAACATGGATGCCTGGGTAGAATTTTCGCCGGTAAAAAACAGAAAGATGATATTCGAACTTGCAGAAAGTTTGATGAGAATTAGACCTGTTAGACTTGAAAGTGTGCCGGAAGGATGGAAGTTAAGTATTTTACTAGGAAAGGAGGAGAAGAAAGATGGGGGAAAGATGGTCCAGCTGGTCTGAGATGGAGGACCAGTATAGAGAAGGAGCTTTGGCACTGAAAACGACGCGAGACAGACTGAAAGACGAAGACTTTCATGGGACGATTGCAGATAGGGAGATAATGGACAGCATGATACGGGATCTTGAGGATATGGCAAGGGCATTGAAAAGGAAGGTGCTCTATGAATTTGGCTCCCTTTCCGAAGATGAGTTGGCGCTTTTGACAGACCGACAGCGGCAAATTGCTGAACTGAGGCAGAGATACAATTATCGGGAAATAGCTGAAATTCTTGGAATATCGCCGAAAACTGCCTTTTATGTATATCAAAAAGCAGTTAGGAATATTAAGAAGATCCAACGCCAGAAAAAACAAAAAATCCCCTTGGGTTTAAGCCCGCAACAAGAACAAATATACTTACTTTATTCACAAGGCAAAAAACCCAAGGAGATAGCGAATATTATTGGTACATCTTCTGGTAACGTAAGTAAACAACTCAGCCTAATAAGAAAAATCTTACCAAAATCGCAAGAAAATTGAGCCCACCCTTAGTATGCCCAAAAGCACTTTTAAATTGTTTAGGCTTATTTACTTTGGATATAATATTAATTATAATCTATTTGAGATATTTTGTGATTAGAAAATCCAGGGTGTTGTATATGAGGATCTATGATTCAGATATTCGTAAAGCATTATACAGAGAATTTGTAAAATTCGAGGATTTTATATCTGACCCGACAACTAAAATAATAAATGAGATGGATGTTTGTTTTGGGATTTCTAGAATTGATATAGCAGTCATTAATGGGAAAATCAATGGTTATGAGATAAAAAGCGAGCAAGATACATTGGAAAGACTTCCCTTACAGATAGATTCGTATAATAAGGTGTTTGATACTGTTACCATAATTGTTGGAAAAAAACATTTAAAAAATGTAATTGAAATAGTACCTGAATGGTGGGGGATATATTATATTTATGTAGCAGAAGATAGAAAAACATTAGTTTTAGAAAGAAAACGTGAATCTAAAATAAATAACCATGTAGATGTTTTTTACTTGTTGCAACTTTTATGGAAAGATGAGCTATTGCGATTACTTAGCTTAAATGGTATAGAAAAAGGAGTTAAGAGTAAGACGAGGATTGATCTTTGTAAACTCGTGGCAAAAAGCATCAAAGAAAATATAATCAAAGATTTCGTAAGGACAACTCTTAAATCCCGAAAAACTTGGAGAGCTGTTCCACTACAACAGCTATATGATGGTTTGCTGCAATAGTAACCCAATTAGTGTTACTACCAGGACCTTTTCCATTCAAGCCGTATGCTCTTTCTTTAATCTCTAAGTCACCAAAAGAAAAATTTTCCCCGAAATAATACTTTGATGACAATATTTCTTTAGATAAATCTACATATCCTTTAATTGTTTCTTTTGTTCTATTATCTTTTTGTCCCTTTAGAACTAGATATTCATTATATGTTGTATATTTTATTTTAGGTAGAATATATTTAATCCTCGAAAAATCTATTTCTGTATCTGTAAATTTTGTTACACCGTAATCGGAGTAAATCAATTTATTTTTGATACCATCAAACATTGGAAATTCATATATTCTCTTAAATAACATAATGTCATATCTTAAGAAACTGGCTTGCCCTCCTGCGGGGACAGAAGAAATGCTCTCGGGTAATGAAGTAGAAGAAATTATTATTGAATTGTAAAATGATCTATTTAAGAGAAAATTTTGTATGACATTTTTTACTTCACTTAATTGTCTATTGGCTTCTTTTCTATCGGTTATTACGTTAAGATCAAGTATAATATCGATCAAAATATTATTATTATCCTTAAATTCTTTAATAGTTTTAAAAAGTTCTTCGTAACTTGGGCCCTCAATGTCTTCGGGGATAGGAACCCTGATACCTATATGTTCAACATATTCAATAAAAGGTTTTATAACTTCCGGAAAATCATCAAAGTAAAATACAGGAAACACTTGCTGATTATTCTCTTTTGATTCTCTAACTATTGATAATAAAAAGTCTCTATCATCTTCTGCGGCTATTATAGTGTCGATAAATATAGGATTTGCGTAGCAGCTATGTAGGGACTTTAAAATAGATATCGGATCTTGATAATCTGTAATCTCAATTAATGGAATAATTTTAGTTTTTTGGTCACTAGTAAGATTTTTTAAAGCTTCTTGCTCTCCTTTCTTCCATTTTAAAACTGGGACATAGCACTTTTTATTAGACATTTACATTACCCCCAATACTTATTTTTTAATACCTACTTTTTATTCGACAATTAAATCAATTAAACCTTCGGAGATTTTGTAATAATTTGTCGAATAAGGATAATCCTTGTGTTAACATTTTTCTCTCAAACTCCATTTTTATCTTACAGTTAGGGGTGTTTGTTGGGATATAATGTAAGATATCAATTATCGTTAATAAAAAAGGCCTTAGTAAATCAATAGAAAAAATGCCAAGAGGCAAAGTATGCCCAAGATAAAGAGCCGAAAGGCTCTTTTTATTATTGCCTTAATTTGAAGAGGAGGGACAACAATGATCAACAACGTTACTCTTGTCGGCAGGCTCACTAGGGATCCGGAGCTTCGGAAAGCGGGTGATGTTCCCGTATGTTCCTTCACTCTGGCGGTGGACAGGGATTTCCTGAACGGCGAAGGTGTGCGGGAGACTGATTTTATACCTGTGGTGACGTGGAGGAAACTGGCGGAGGCCTGCGCCAACAACCTCAAGAAGGGCCGTCTGGTGGGTGTGACGGGCAGGATCCAGGTCCGGCCATGGGAGCAAGATGGTAAAAAGCGCCAGGAGATGGAAGTCGTTGCGGACAGCGTGAAGTTTCTGGATAGAAACAAAGACGAGGGGGAGTAGGCAGCCCTTTTTATTATTAATAGGCTGTGGATATGACGCAGCTGTGGACTTGATGGATAACCCTGCGGGTTACCCACAGAGCCCACAGCTGCTTGGACAACTCTTCGAGTTGTCCACATATCGCACAACCCCTGCTGCTGTTTTTATTTTTTCTAGTAACTTTTATTTAAGGATGATGAAAATGACAAGTAACTACTTCACCCGCTTCGGTGAGATCATTGCCAGAAATGGAATAGCAAGTATACCCGACGCTATATTCTCTTTCCAGAAAGAGCTCGGGTTAAGTGTCGGCGAATGCTGGTTCGTGGCCCAGATACTGCGGTTTAAATGGACCACTGAACTACCGCGGCCTTCTCTGCGAAAAATGGCATCATATACAGGCGTGAGCGAAAGGACCTTGCATAATTATAAAAACTCGTTAGTTGAGAAAGGGTACCTTATTCTTCAAAATCGTTTAGATAGGACGGGCAGAAAAGATACGAATTACTATGATTTTTCTCCCCTTTTTGATGCAATTATAGAGCTCTTAAACAGTAAAGATAATACAGCTAATCCGATTGAAGAAGGAACTGAGGAATTAGAAGATGGCGAAAGGGTATCTGAAAATATTTCAGATAGGGGGGTATCTGAAAATTTTTCAGATAGTATCTGTAAATTTTTCAGTGGGGTATCTGAAAATTTTTCAGAACACAAACAGAAGAATATACAAACAGAAGAATATATAAATAACAACAACCCGCCGTCCCGTGACGGCGGCAATGATACCCGGCCGGAGGCCGGGGTTGTTGTTTCTTTAAGTAATCTTTATTTTGAAATAACCGGAAGAGATAAAGGCCGTTTTATAAAAGTGCTTGTGGCTAAATACGGGTACGAAAAGGTCCGGAAAGCGATCGAATATCTCCGCGAACAGCTGAAAAGGAACAATATTGAACATCCGGAGGGCTTCCTGGTCCGTTTGCTGGAGGAAGACTGGGACCTCTCGACTTTCGATAAAATTCGGCACATGGAAGAGAAAAGAAGCAAGCGAGAGGAAGAACAGAGAAGGCGGCTTAAGGAACTCATGAGTATCCGGGCTTCACATGAGACAGCACAAAAATATTTGAGAATGATAAAGCAAAAACTGCGAGGTGATGATGTTGAATCCGAAAACGATATCTTTCTGGAGTGCGGGCGGGAGCACGGGCAAGACCTCCCTGGCGATAGCCTTCGCCTTGGCGTTGAGGAAACACAAAACCGAGGTGGTCCTGGCCGATTTTAAGGAAGTCACGCCGCACGTCCATAAGTATTTCGGGATTGACCTTCGGGAGAAGTCAGACATATACGAGGCCATGGAAAATAGGCAGGAAGTGATTGAGGTAGTCAAACGACACCTGTATAAAAAGCAGGGCATATGGATTTTCCCGGGTGTGGGACTTGAAGATTTTACAAAATTCGAGGAAAAACACTTTTCGGCCATAATCGAAGTGCTTAAGAAAGAGTTTGACCATGTTGTGATCGACACCAGCCCGGGGATATTTTTTTCGTCCACCTATGCGTCCCTTAAAAACAGCGACTTGATATATGCCGTTTTACTCTCTAACCGCTGGAGTCTCGAAGACACGGCCATGATGATAGACTTCATCTGCAATAGGTGGAATGTTAGGAAAAACAGGTTTAAAGCTCTGCTGAACATGGCTGGCCATGGAGAAATAGATCAGCATACGGTGGAAAGGATACTGGAGATTGAAGCGTTCAGTGTAAGGTATGGACAAAAATATATTATTTCCGATGCCGATAGAATAGTGAAAGCTGCATTTTTGGATAATGACAAAGCAGAGGGTTCCTCCTCCCCTATCCGGGCAACAGAAAGGGTGAAAAGCCTTGGCGCTAATTAATCCCTTTATAGTAATTTCCCATAATCAGAATGACCCCAAAATTGAGAATTCCGTCAGTAGTGCCGTAGATGAGGTGGTCACCGAGATCGTCGAATCATGCCCCGAGCTTGTAGCGGGAGTGGAAAGCGGGACGTGTTCCGCGACGCTCCTGGAGAACAAAATTAAGGAGGTCGTTGTGGGAAAGAAGATCTGTCGCGGCAGCGTTGACGCTTTCGTCCGAGGGGTATTCGATACACTCTTCGGTTACGGGCCGCTGCACCCGTATATCGAAGACCCTGAAGTCTCCGACATATTTGTAAATTCCTTTAATACCGTGTATATCAAGAAATTCGGCAAAAAATTCCGCGTCTCCGTAAATTTTGGGAGCGAGGAAGTCCTGACTAGATACTGTTATAAAATCGCCGCCATGTGCGGCGGAAAATTGGACGAAAACTACAACGCCGAAGCGGTTCTTACAGACAGGAAGAGGAATTTGAGGATCGTTATATCTTTGAAGCCTATTAACGTCCTTTCTCCTTCAATATCAATCAGAAAGCCGACTACAGGATTTTCTCTTCCCGAGCTGGTGGAGAGAAACATGCTAACGGACAAACAGGCTGATTTCTTCCAAAACGCGGTCCTGGAGAAAAAGACAATAGTCATAGCCGGCAAGGGCGGTAGCGGCAAAACAACGCTTTTAGGTGCACTGATAGATCAAGTCCCCCACGAAGAGCGAGGCCTTTTGATCCAGGAGACATTTGAAATTAGACCCAGGCATCCAGACATAATCTGCAAGCTCGTAAGACTTTCGGATAACCCCGAAGTGAAGGACTATACTCTGTTCGAACTCACAAAGATAGGCCTGCTTATGAGTATGGACCGTATTTTCATTGGCGAGATCAAAGACCGTGAAGCGATGGACTTTTTCAATGCCGTATATACCGGCCACCGTGGGAGCATGGCTACGGTCCACGCTAATTCCGCCGGTGAGGTTGTGAACAGGTTGGTATTACTGATGAAGCGGTCAGGAACCGACGTACCGGTGAGTGACCTACGGGAAATGCTCTTTGCGTCGTTGGACCTGATTATTTTCATAGAAAACTACAAAGTCAAAGAAATATTCGAGCCGAAAGGGGGCGGCGGTATTTGCCCTACGTAACTTTCCTGCAGTTTGCAATTCTATTCGTGCTCATATACACCGCTGCAGTTAATATTGAACGGGCAAAATTCAGGAGGCGATTTTTCGAAAGCTATTTTTCACGATACAGGAAAGCCTTCAGTTTCTTGGAAAGCAGGAGCATCGTCCTGAAAGGCATAGACGCACTTCTGGCAAGGTCCGGTATGAAAGGCAAATTACCCTTTCTCGATGCAAAAAATATGGCCTTTATCAGCTGCATATTATTTCTGGCCAGCCTCTGCTTCTTCCGCCGACTTGGATTTGCGACGCTGTTCTATGCCGTCGCCTTAGTATATATCCCATACGCCGGTATGATGTTCCTTTCTTCGGTGAATGCCAGGAAGATTAAATCGGCATATTTGACTTTTCTGTCTACATTTATCGGCTTCTACAACATTGAAGGCAATATAATAAACGCCCTTAAATCCACCGCGGCTTACGTTTCGGAGCCGTTGAGATCTATCCTGAAAAGAAACGTCTTTTTGTTTGAAAAGACCCAGCGAAGCATTGCTGAATGTCTGGACAATATAGCCATTGAAGCCGGCGATAAGGAATTCAGGAAGTTCATCAATTTTGCCAAAATGAACGCAAAATACGGCGGCAACTTTGGGAAAGCCCTGACGAAACTCCGGGAGCAGGCTGAGAAGCTGCATTCCCTTGAGGCTATTAAGTCGGCCAATGCGTCCGTGGGGAGCCTGGTCATATTTTTCATGATTGTGATAAACCTCGTCCTCATGTTCAATATATCGAACGACCCGGAAGTGGCGACCACAATCAGGAATACGGTTACCGGCCAGGCTATAGCGGTTTGCAATGCCGCCGCCGTCATTTTTGGACTTTACATGATCAAAAACATCAATTCTTCCGCGTAAAAAGGAGGGATCAAGATTATTTACAGCCTTTTTCTTGTTCCTGTGATGGCGTTCGCAGTATACAGCCTTTTAAGGGAATACGAGATATATCGCCTCAAAAAGAGGATTTACCGGATAAGGCTGGTCGACGAACTCTCCAACTTCGTGGAGAGAGCGGTGAAAAGGGACGTGCTTTCAAGAATAGACGCCAATCTTAAGGCCGCCGGCAGTCCATTAGGACTCACCGCCGAGACCTACATCCTCGCCAGTGCAGGGCTCTTTTTATTTTCAATTTTTTATGCATACCTCACCCGCATGGAAGGTATCCAGGCGCTGATGATGATTTTATTAGGGCTGTTCGGGATCGACATATACATCCACTTTGCGAAGAAAGAGCGTGCGGAGGCCTTCCGTCGAGAAATGCCCGAAATAGTGGACCTGTTCGAGCTCGGGGCGGCGGCCGACGTGCCGCTAGAAGATATATTCCTCATCGCAGCCGAATCAGCCCAGGCAAAGGAGGTGAGAAATGTCCTTACTATGCTCGCCGCCGAATACATCATGACCCGTGAAAAGGAGGGATGCCTGAAAAACTTTTGTAACGAAGTCAATCTCCCGGAAGCCTACATATTAGCCATGGCGCTGCTTCAAGGAGAAAGGACTGGGAGGACGCTGGAGATCCTCTCTACCCTGTCGTCGTCGCTCTTCAACACCGCGACGGCCAAAATAGCCCGCCAGGATAAGGCTATGGAGTACAAGGTCCTTGCGGCGACCTTTTTCCTTATGGCGTCTATCGTGACGCTGTATATGTATCCGTATTTCACAAATATTCATGGAGGACTAAGATTACTCTTTTAAAGGGAGGTAGGTTTGAATGCTTAATCTGGTTAGAAAGGTTAAAGAGTCCGTTAAGAAAGTATTGTCCAACACCAGAGGCAACGAAATCGTCGCAATAGCGCTTATACTACTTTTCATAATTCTGGCCGCAGCTCCATATATTCGTAACCTTGGCCAGACAACCAGCACCGGTATAAGCAACTTAAACACGCAGATGGAGCAGGTCCTTAACGGTCAGTAAGGAGGTGTAATGAGGGGCGGTAAATACCGCCCCCGTTAAACATGCTAGATAGAAGCTTCTGGAAAAAAGGAAGTGCCGAAATAGTCGCCTTCGTGCTTGTGCTGCCTTTTCTTATACTACCAATCGCGAATACGGTGAATATGCTCACGGACCTGACGCGTTATGACGTCCTGCGCCAGGCCGCAAGGGAAGCTATACTCAGGATGGAGATAGAAGGCGGGATGATGGCTGATGCGCTTTATACGCTGGAGGCCTTCCTCCAGTCGAAAGGAATAGACCTCAACAAGGTGCATATAGATTACACCCCGTACCCCGTCCCCTACGGTGAGGAGGTAAAAATTAGGATTGCGATGGATACGGTTATCAGGAGGTACAGCATTACCCTGGGAGGAATACGAAGGGTTGATGAGAATGTCCAGATGGTTTACGGACCTATTTCGTCGGTCAGCAAAAAGTATGAGAGATAAGCGGGGAAGCGGTACTATAATATTCGGCTTGCTGTTCCTAATACCCTTTATGACTTTCAGCATGTTTTTGGTGGAAAGCAAGTTCCTTTACTCGATAAAGAATGCCGCGGACGATGCTGTGACTGCCGCGGCACTTGCTGCATTGAAAAGTGTAAATCCTTTGGACATAGCTTACGGCGAATACGTATTGGATGCTAATGCCGCAAGGGATACATTTTACGAATATCTTCGGAACAACATGAAGCTCGACGCCGGCATGAACCCCCTGCCGGGGAGTGTCGCCGTCGGGCCGGTGTATGTGGACGAGTTCATCGTATACAATCCGGAAAGCTACCCGGCATTTTGCCCCCGGGGTACTTACATAAAAAACACGGCCATTCACGTGGTTTTAAGGTTTAAAACCAGGAGGCCGGTTTTAAAAGGGCTTTTCGGTGAATATGTTGATATAACTTTACACCGGGATGTTGACAATTATTACAATCTGCAGGAGGAATAATGGATGTTTGCATTTAAAAGAAAAACGGTCTTAATTGTGATTAGTTTATTACTTGCTACGGGATTAACGTTTTTACAGTACAGATATTTTAAAAGTATGGCAGAAAGCGATAAAAAGATACAGGTAGTTGTTGCAGGAGCCGACATTGAAGCTGGAGAAGATATAACTGGAAGGATAGGCTTGAAAACAATTCCTCAATCAGCTTACGTAAAAGACATGTATTTACCGAACGAGAAAGTAACCGGTTACGCAAAAGTCGATATTAGCGCCGGTTCCTATATACTAAAAAATATGGTCTCTGCGGAAAAAGTGCCTGTTGTAGAGGAAGGTATGAGGAGGATAACTATAAGTGTGAATCTCACATCTTCTCTGGCTGGTAAGATCAGGCCGGGTCATGTGGTGGATGTGGGATGGGTGCCTAAGGATCAGAAAGAGGCTTCAAAGATTATTGCTGAGAAGGTTGTAATTTTTGATGTCGTAAATAAAATGGGAGAAGACACGACTAAAAAAGACGAAAAAAAGAGTCAGTATGAAAAGGAGTCCAAGATACCTGCTGTAGTCACTATAATTGTTACGCCAGAGCAAGCTGTTGCCATAAAAGACTATGAGGCCAGAGGCAGCCTGTTTTTGATGGGGTATTAAACGCCGGCCCTGCATCGAGCCTATAAAGGGCTCCATGCAGGGCCGAAATCTTGGGGACCTCTGCTTTCGGGCTTACGCCCTGGCGGAAGTGCCCTTTATAAATGCAAAAGTGGTATAGAAAATAACAACAACCCCGGCCTCTGGCCGGGTATTAATTCCCCTCACAGCCTCAGCGATTATAATATCCCGGCCTTGGGCTCCGGCAAGGGGTCCGCTTTCGCCGCGGTGAGCATAAACGGCCTCCGCCCCGTCCCTGGCGGTCCGGGTCCCCTCCAATTATCCCTCCCCGCGCCCCTTGCCTCCGCCCGGCCGGGACCTTTTTTGGTAGCCAAGCCGTGAGGCGGCTCACGGCAGGGACGGGGGTCGGGAGTGCAGCCATCAATCGCAGCTATACCTCATCTCGAAAGCATGGCCGACCTCACAGAAAATATACAATGCAGGGGGGGATTGAATGAAAGGACATCCGCTGGATTACGAATTGAGTTACATTTTATGGAGCGGTATATATGGTGCTCTCAGAAAAGCCATCGAAAGAAAGGATAAAGAGGCGGTTGAACCTCTAAAAAAAGCGGTAGAGTATTACAACGAACATTTCGTCACAAGCGGTAAATGTCTGGTGGAAATGTTAGGAGAATTGGAAGCTCTTTGATTTCTGATGACAGTACTGAAGTTTTTACATAATTGAAAAATGAAAGTTGTGGTATAATATGTCAGGAGGGAAAAGAAAATCAAACTGAGGTGTCTTGGTGTGAGCAGAGTGGAACTGTTGAATAACGAGCTTGAAAGAATGGTTAAAGTCCTGGCAGAAGAATATCAGGCAGAAAAGGTAATACTTTTCGGTTCTCTGGCAGAAGGCGATATCCACGATTGGAGCGATATTGACCTCATCGTAGTAAAAGAGACGAGTAAACCGTTTTACGAAAGGCTGGAGGAAGTTGTTGAAATTGTAAAACCAAACGTGGGAACAGATATTATTGTGTATACTCCTAAGGAATTGGAAGAAATGAGGGGACGGTTATTTTTTGAAGAAGAAATTCTGAAAAAAGGGAAGATAATTTATGAAAGAGGAAAATCGGTGGCTTAAATTTGCCCTGGACGACCTGGATTCCGGTGAGATTATGTATAGAGCCTGCAAATTCAATATGGTATGTTTCTTTGCACATCAGGCTTCAGAAAAGGCGCTAAAGGCATTTCTGGTAAGCAGAAGGCAAAATCTTCCCAGGATACACAATATTGTGGACCTCGTAAATTTATGTGCCACATACGACGTGTCTTTTTCGAAACTCCTGCCAAAAGCACGGATATTAAACCAGTTTTATATCCCCACGAGGTATCCCACAGCGCTACCCGGGTCGACAGCATCGGGAATGCCGGATAATGAAACGGCTGAAAAGGCGATAAATTTCGCAAAGGAAATAGTTTCTTTTTGCAAAAATTCGATTTCCGGCCCTGCATAGGAAATATGCGGGCCTTTTGTTATGGAGGCGATAAAAATAAGATACGTCCCTGTAATTGTGTTGCTGGGCTATTTGAGTTACGTGGATTTGAAAAGGAGGGAAGTGCCGGACCTTGCGGTACTTGCCCTCTTTATTTATTCCCTGCTTGCCTGCCGCAATCTTAAAGAAGGTCTTATTACGGGAGGCCTGGTGTTTATCGTCCATCTTTCAGCTGCAGTGATTTCAGGCGGGAGCATAGGCGGCGGAGATATTAAGCTTATGAGCGTCCTGGCTTTCTTACTGGGTTGGGATTTTTTTCTCATGGTCCTGCCCATGGCCGGACTCATGACGGTAACGCTCGTATATGCCCTAGTTACCGGAAAGGGATTAAGATATTCAATCCCATTGGTGCCTTATTTGTTTGCCTCATTTCTCGTTTCATGGGGGTGTTTTTTTGAAAGATAACATGAAGCTCTTTATCACCATGGTGAAAGGGGAGGACGGGCTGTATTCCGTAGAACTCACAAAGGGATACTGCGATGGGAGGTGCGGCTTTTGCAGGAGGTGTTACCAAACCCGGGATATCCTGAAGCCGGTTAACTTTTATGAAGCCGATTTCTTCGAGGAACACCTTGTCAATCACCAGACGAGAGTCGCGGGACTTTGCGCCAAAGTGGCCGAGTTTATGGCTCTGGAACGTAAGAGAACAGCGGTGCTTATTCAGGCTGCCCTACTTCATGATATAGGCAAAATCTTTATCCCCAGTCCGGTATTTATGAAAAAGGGAAAGCTGATGTCTGATGAATTTGAGGTGGTCAAATGTCACGCAATACTGGGAGCATTTTATTTGATGGGCCGGGGTTTTCCGGAGTGTGTAGTGGAAGCGGTGAAGCATCACCACGAAAGGTATGACGGAGCCGGTTATCCCGACGGATTGAAGGGAGACCGCATACCGTTTTTCGCAAGAATACTGGCCGTCTGCGATGCCGCCGACGCCATGCTGGCGGGCAGACATTACAGAGCGGCTCTCAACGGAAAAGAGGCAATTGATGAGCTATTGAGAAATTCGGGGAGCCAGTTTGACCCCGACGTGGCAAGGGTAATGGTCGAAATTATAAAAGAGGAGGCGGTTGTGAATGTTTAAAATTGGTCTGGACTTGGGTTACGGGTACGTCAAAGGTATAAACGAGGCCGGCAAAGCGGTTGTTTTCCCTTCGTTGGTAGGAAATGCGTATGAAAGGCCTTTGAAAAGTTTATTTGAGAATAATCAGGAAAAAGTAATTGATAACATGCATCTGGTACTTATGAACGGTGAAAGATACGAATGTTTTGTTGGAGAACTGGCAAAGCGGGAAAGCAGGAACGTCTCTTATGCTTTTGACCAGGACAAGATAAATCACCCGAACACCAGGGTGCTTATCGCCGCTTCCTGCCTTTTGCTTTTCCCCGAAGATAAAAGGCCGGTCCACCTCGTAACCGGTTTGCCTCTTGAACAGTACATCCATAAGAAGGAAGAATTTAGAGAGATGCTTAAGGGATATAAGACGCTGGCGTGTTTCAAAGGGGATGAAAAAGTAACGGTAATAAAATTTGATAAAATCACTATCTTTCCTCAGGCGGCCGGAGCAGTTTATTGCGCTATTATGGATGACCTTCATAAATACCTGGTTAAAGGCAGTTACCTGGGGCTGGTGGATATAGGCTTCAGGACCACCGACTTTATAGTCTTCCTCGTGGAGGACCAGTTAATCCTTAGAGAGGACCTTTCGGGTACTATCGATGCTGGCATATCTTCGCTTTACAACGCAGCTGATAAGCTTTTCACCCAGAAGACCGGAAGCAAACTGGACGTGCCGGAGATTATGAGGCTGATAAGTGAAGGCAGGATATTCTTTCGCGGGAAGCTTCTGGACTTTACGGAGGAACTCAGGAATGTGAAAGCCGAAACCGCAAGGATTATAAAGGACAGGCTCAAGGCTGTATGGGGCAATAAACTGGACTTTTTCAACACCGTATTTCTGGCCGGCGGTGGTGCGAAGGATCTCCAGGCATTCCTCACCGATATATACGAAAACACGATACTTTTACGAGAACCTCAGCTTGCAAACGCCAGAGGCTTTTTGAAGGTGGCGGAACTGGAAGAAAAGAAGGTGAAGGTGGCCAAATGAAGTATAACCCTTATGAGAATGCCTGGAACCTCATGAAGCAGATGGCCAAAGAATATATGAGAGAGAAGAATTACCTCACTTCGAGAGAATTGAAATATATCATTCGATTTTGCGAGAGAGGCATAAAAAAGTTTACGGCCTTAAATCCAGATGATACAACGACTTAAGCGAGTTATTTTTGTTTTTTGTATTACATTTCTATAATGATAATGTTTACATCCTCAATGCCTTGCTTTATGCCAGTTTCAGGCTGGTTTTTAATTATTTTGTATTACATTTATACCTAACCGTATGTTTACACCTTTAAACTGTTGATATAACTGGTTTTACAGGATTATTTTTTCGGTTTTGTATTACTTATTACACAAACCAGGGTCTACAGTGTAATACATTTTTCGATATTACAGCCATTTAATCTTTATTGGATGCGGTCTAGAGGGTGTAAACATATATGGGAGTGAAGCGGATTGAAGATATATAGTTTCAGACTGGGAAAAGGAGACGAGGACATTCAACAGCTATTGGAAAGCCTGGGTAGGAATGAGAGAAGTCCCTACATAAAAAATGCACTTCGCTTTTATAGAGACTTTGGTGAAAAAATATCAAGAATGGCAATCATACTTGAAAAAATCGAAGCTTCCGGTCTTTCTCTACCTACCCCGCAGAAAGGAGTTGAGCCAGAAGCGGCTGGCGATGATACGGCCGAAAAAATCCTGATAGAAAGTCTGGAAGATATCTTATCTTTCTAATGGGAAAAATCTCTCATTTAACCGTTTTTCTTTTAAATGCAGGATAAGGCGATATGCACCGCAGGCATCACACACGCCGGGCAGTGCCCGGCGGATTTGGTTTTTAGTGAGGTGCTTTTCGAGGTGAACATCCTAAATATGAGGTGCTTAAGAGCACCTTCATTTACATTTAACCTTTGTTTTTCTTATATCCGTCAAAGGTGCTTTTGAGGTCTATTGAAAGGAGGGTTTATTCTGAAGAAAATATATGTGTGTTTACCAGAAGATATTTACGAAGCTTTAGTCGGTTTGGCATCTCGGAGAAAGGAATCTATTTCAGCTATAGCGAGGAAAATGCTTACGGAGTCAATTGCTGTTGAAGCAGCAAATGATGGTATCGATAAAGTAACCGACGCAGTAAGAAGGGCTATGCGCGACATCCTGAAGCCCACAGAAGACCGTTTAGCCAAACTTGCAGCCAAAGCCGCGGTAGCAGCAGCCACTTCTATGTATCTTAATACACAGTGTATTGCCGACTTAGGTAAGAGTAATGCGCTCGAATTATATCAAATGGCGAGGACCAAGGCCGTCGCCTATCTCAGAGAGAAGGATGAAGAAGAATGAACCACGCTCCATTTGTGATGAAAGTCGCCTTCTATCAACCTTCGAATATAAATCAGGCAAGAAACGCAGCACATATACAATATATTGCTACTAGACCAGGTGCAGATAGAGGCGAACTCAACATAGGTGACGACCTAGATGCAGATCCCGGTACCGCCGCTGGCCACGCAAAGTATATGGATGAAAGACCCGGCAGCCACGGACTGTTCGGCCCCGAAAGCGAAACGCCTGACCTGAGGGAAGTTCAGCGAGAGCTTAAAAATCACAATGGCATTGTCTGGCGCATGGTCCTGTCATTAAAGGAAGAAGACGCTGTAAGGCTCGGATATACTGCCAGGGAGGCCTGGGAGAAGGCGCTCAGGGCCTCAATGCCTGAGGCCGCTGCTAAAATGGGTATTCAAGAGTCGAATTTGAAATGGGTTGCCGCCTTTCATCAGGCCCAGGGACACCCCCACGTCCATGTAGTCATTTGGGAAAAGACACCCCAGCGCTCCAAGGGTGTCCTTTCTTTTGGGGAACGAAAGGACCTTCGCAGGGTATTTGTTCGTGAAATATATGCGGAAGAAAGACTTGCCCTTACAGCGGAAAAATCGGCGATTAGAGACCTGATTAGAGATACGGCAAGAAAAGATATTTTAAGCGTTATACGAGAAATTAAAAAAGCAAGCCTGGAAGTCCGAGCCCTTGCCGGACAGGAACCGGGTCTCTCACCTACCCTACTCCCCAAGACAAGGGAAGAATTGCTAAACCAACTTAAGGGACTTTCCAGTATTATGCCGGGAAAAGGCCGTATTGCACTTGCATATATGCCTACCGAAGTAAAAGAAAAAGCAAGAGAAATATCAGACTGGATCTTAAGACAGCCCGGCTTTTTAGCATCTGTAGATAAATACAAGGAACTTGCCAAACAGCTTGCTGCTCATCATACACTTAGGACCGAAGCCCTTAATAGAGCAGCTGAAAAAGCTTATGAGGATATCCGTGATCGGGTAGCACAGATTGTATTAAGAGGTGCTGCAGCTATAAAAGCTGTTGAATCGAAAGAAAGGGAACTGGATATCACAAAACTTACCAATTACGTGTGGCGTTCAGCATGGAGAGCACTAGAGCGGGAAAGGCTCCGGGCCGAGGCCCAGGTCCTTCTTGCGGCTGAAAGGGAAATGCAGAGGAAAAAAAGAGAGGCCGAGAGGGAGGGAAAAAGCCGTGAAATTTAGAATAGCAGTAGCTGCTTTAATACTCATTTTCGATCTTATCTTTGCGCCTTTATTATGCAGCTTGCCGATTTACGCACGTGATCACGGATTTCAAAAAGGCTTCCAGACCTGGAGGATGTATACAAGAGAGAATCCTATGTCAGGTATATTTCTGTTGAGAAAAGAAAATATACGGACCCCCTGGCTCTGGTTCCAGCCAGCCGTTGCCGCAGCAATACTTTCAGCCCTCTTCCCCATCTACGGGCGAAGGAAAAGGAAAACTGATGAGATGGGGCTTCCTGAGGCTGCCGGCCAGGGCCAGCACGGTACTGCCCGGTGGAGGACGAAAAAAGAAGTATCAAAGACGCTGACAATATGGGATACAAAAAACAACACCCCCCCGAAAGGAGGTTTTGTAGTAGGTGCTGAACTCAGCAGGAATTTTAGGGCGTGGCTTGACACCGGAGACACCCACTGTCTCGTCATAGGGTCCACTAGGAGCGGCAAGTCAAGGAGAATTATACTGCCGACCATATGGACTCTGGCACGGGCAGGAGAAAGTATGGTTATATCCGACCCCAAAGGAGAGCTTTTCAAATTTTCGTCAGGATATTTAAAGAAACTCGGATACAAAGCGATCCTTATAGACCTTCGGGACCCTTATAGAGGCAACCAGTGGAACCCTCTCTTGTCTGTAGCATTTGCCTTGCAGGACGGTGATTATTCCGCCGCCAGCCAGGCCGCGTGGGACATAGCCCACATAATAACCAATCAACAACAGTATCATGGAGACGACCCTATATGGCCGCAGTCCCAGGAAAGCCTCACCGCCGCCTTGATCCTTGCCGTCGCTTCTTTTGCGCCGGATGACTGCAGACATCTCGGAAGTGTCTATGAAATGCTGCACCGCCTCGGCGCAAACGGCGGCGATATGCTGGACGATTATTTCCGCTCTTTGCCCAAAGGCCACCCCGCATCATCGGCCTACGGCGTTGCAGCCCTTTCGGAAGATAGACTTAGAAGCTCAATTTTTACTGGCACCGCAGCACAGCTCAGACTCTGGGCTGACCCGGCGGTGGTATGGCTCACGTCTCGCCAGGACCATGACCTGGACATACCCGGCAGAGAAAAGGCGGCCGTGTTTATAGTCATACCCGACGAGCGAGGCACCCGAAACGTCCTGGCGACCCTGTATATAGCCCAGAGCTATCAGGCTTTGGTGGACCTTGCTAATCGTAACGGAGGCAAGTTGCCGCAGAAGGTCAATTTCCTACTGGACGAATTCGGCAACCTCCCTCCAATTCCCGAATTCGACAGAAAAATTACAGTGGCCGCCGGTCGGGGCATGAGGTTCCTTTTGGCTGTTCAAGATCTCTCTCAAATTAAAGCAAAGTATAAAGAGCTTTCACAGACCATTACAGGCAACTGCGCCACATGGGTGTATATACTTACGACGGATTTGGATACGGCAAAGGTAATAAGCGGGAAGACTGGCCAGTATACGGTAAGGACTGAAAGCTACTCTTCACAGGTACGGCATACCGACTACAGCCACGGCACGACGGAAGGCCTCACGGGGAGGCCTCTTTTGCTGCCCGACGAAGTGCTAAGGTGGCCTACGGACAGGGCACTGGTGCTACAGGCTAGGTGCAATCCGGCCTGGCTTCCCCTGCCGGACCTTTCCGAATGGCCGGCAACAAAAGACCTAACTTCATCTATTTCTTCTGAAGAAAAAGAAAAGGAGGTGGTCACCGCCCCGCCGGTGTGGGTCCCCGGCGTATCGGCGGGCGAGGTGGAAAAGAAAACTGAAAATGTGTGCCGGGATAACGAGAACTTATTATTAAAACTCAGGTAAGGAGGAGATTTTATGCCTACTTTCGTATCGGGTGCTGCTAATTTGTTAAATGATGTAATGACCTGGATCCTCTATATCATCCCCGCGGCCAGCGGTGCGGCTATAGGCTACCACGCCCTCATGAAGCAGATGGGGGATGGCGACCCGTCTGTCACCGCCGCGCACAACAGGTCCATCAGGAATGTCCTGGTGGGTGGGGCCGTCGGCATGAGCGCCGCATCGCTGGTAAAGGTATTTCTCTCTTACTTTCAATAAATAAAGGGGCTCGTGAGCGGGCCCCTTTATCTTCTCTATAATGGAGGTTTTAGTATGAACGTTATATCTAACCTTATTAATACTGCTATTACAGACTTTATAACCAATCTTCTTGACAGCATCTTAAGCGTTTTTGTCGCTTTTGCCGGGGATGAAATGGCTCTGGCGTTGAAAATCCTTGAAACGCCTTACGTAGTCAACGCAATTTCGCTTTCCAGGACACTGGCGGGGAGCCTTTTAGGTGTGAAAGTGGCCGCCGAGGCGGTGAAGTCGTACATACTTTACAGTTCCGGAGACCCGGGAGCTGAGCCTCTGAGTCTCCTTCGGCGGTCCGCTTTTTCAGCTTTTATGATTGGGGCAGGCCCCTGGGCAGTTACTACTGTCTACAAATTCGGCGGAGAGCTTGCCAGGGCAGTTGCAAAACTACCCTCTACAAATGCAGATAACCCATTGAACACAATATTTTCACTTTCGGCGTCATTCTCGGCAGCCCTCGTCGTGACGTCATTCGCGGCAGTAATTATATGGGCACTGATACTCATTCAGATCGGCATAAGGGCTGTAGAAATTGCATTCCTTGCCGTAGCAGGTCCCATCATGGCGGTAGGGCTTACCAGGCCCGACGAAGGGGTATGGTCCGTATGGTGGAGGGAGCTCATAGTCCTGTCCCTTTCTCAGGCCGTGCAGACCTTTATGATACGCGGATTCCTTTCCACAGCGGCGAATATGTTCTTTTCTTCGCCGATTCTCAATTTGCTAATGCTATTAGGCTGGCTCTGGGTCGCTTTCAAAACCCCGGCGGTGCTTCGGCAGTTCGCCTACCATTCCGGAATGGGCTCCGCTATGGGCCACGCCGGCCAGACGGCGGGTAGTATGTTGATCTTAAGGAGAATCATGTTGAGGGGGTAGTATTTATGTATCAGGTGCCGAAAAACATTTCCGCAAGGTTTGAGTTTTTCCCGGGTTTTGGGTGGAAAGAACTTTTCTTTGTCCTCACAGGCCTTTTAACAGGTTTTATATTTTATTTGGTTTTAGGTATTTTCACAAAATCTTTTATAAGATATTTAGTTATCTTCGTCCCGGCAGGGCTTTCTTATTTCTTATCAGTCCCGGGCCCTGACGGGAACAGTGTGATAAGTCTTATTAAATACTACCTAAAGTGGAGTAAAAAACAGAAAAGATACCTTTACGGGAGGTATGTAGATGCTTAAAAAGATCCTTGCAAAGGATAAAAATGTAAAAATCGAAAAAGCCAAAATGGAAGAGCAGAAAAGGAAATCCGTCCAGGAATGGCTTCCCGTAAGCGATATTACAGAAAACCTCCTTAAGCGAAAAGACGGTAAATTTGTGTGTATCTTAAAACTTCGTCCCCTAAACATCGGGCTGAAAAGCGACAACGAGAAAAAAAGAATAATACACTCAGTGTTCGAGGCGATTAACGGGTTGAAAGAATCCATTCAAATATTCTCCATGGGCAGGCCTGTGGATCTCGACCACTACATCCATTCCCTCCAGGCAAAATCGAAAGAGGAAATAAATATCACCAAGAAAAGACTGATTCAGGAGTATTTGAAATACGTTGCCTCTATAGCTACCGGCGGCGAAGCTATGGAAAGGCGCTTCTACGTAATGCTTTCCGGGAAAGAAAATAATGAATTAAAGACAAAAGCCCACGAGCTTGCCACAAATCTCGAAAAATCCGGACTGAAAGTGGAAATGTGCACCGATCAGGATATTATTGACCTTCTCTTCTGCTTCTCTCACCCTGCCCAGGCGGCGTTTGAGAGGCCTCCGGCGTTCGCCGGGCCGTATCTTTCGCCGATATATTCTTAATGGAGGTGACAAATTATGAAAAGACAAAAAAACACTAACATCCTTACCGGCCTCATAGACATGCTTTCGCCCCAGGCACTCGAATTCAATGCACGTCAGATCACTTTCAACGACCAGCTCGCAAGGATAATGGTTATTTCCGGCTATCCTCCCAAGGTTAATGCAGCCTGGCTTTCCCGGATCGCCTTGCTTCCTGGAGTAGTATGCGCCGTCCACATCGAGCCGACAGACCCTACCAACCTTGTATTAAGCATAAACAAGGCCATTGGCGAATACGCCGGAAGGCTGGAAATGGGCGGCAACGCCCTTACAATGCAGAGGACCGAACAAGCCCTCAAAGATGCCCAGGACCTCCTTCGTAAGATAGACCAGGAACAACAGCAGGTATTTTACATTACCGTCATCCTCATGGTCCTTGCGCCGGACCAGCAGACTCTGGACCGCCGTACCCGCCAGGTTGAGGCGGCACTTGCCGCCTCCGGCATGAGGGGGAGGACTCTGGTCTTCCGGCAGGAGGACGGCCTAAAAGCGGCAGGACCCTGGTGCGTTCTTCCGGAGGATGTCCGTGAAGCAGGGGCAAGGAACATGCCGGCGGAGACGGTGGCCGCCAGCTTTCCTTTCACGGCCAGCGGTATAAACGACGGCAGCGGCATTGTCCTGGGGAGAGACAGAGACGGCGGCCTGGTGCTGGTGGATATCTGGAAGCGCGGCGGCGACAGAACAAACTCTAACTGGATTATTCTTGCAAAACCCGGCGCAGGTAAAAGCTTTGCAGCTAAAATGAAAATCCTGAGAGAGTACATACAGGGCAGCAGAATTATAATTATCGACCCTGAACGGGAGTATAAAGAGTTGTGTAAACTACTCGGCGGTTCATGGGTCAACTGCGCTGGCGGTGAAGGCAGGATTAATCCACTTCAGGTGCGTTTAAGGCCGGTGGGTGAAGATGAAGGGGGCGACGCTGTCCTTCAAAGTCCGCTCGCCCTCCATATTCAGACCCTGAGGACATTCTTCAGTCTGTACCTTCGCGACCTTGCGGATATTGAGAAGGCAGCTTTGGAGGATGCCCTGGTAGAGGTATACCGCAATGCTGGAATAACTTGGGACACAGACCCAGCAGATATTCCGAATGATAAATGGCCCACTACGAAGGAGCTTTACGAATACTGCCTCGAACAGGCTCAAAAACAACCTGAAACTTATGGCCGGCTTGCGGTGCTTTTGAAAAGGTGCGCCGAAGGTGCCGATGCCTATCTATGGGCAGGCCCCAGTACGGCGAAAGCAGAGTCGGACCTCATCGTGCTCGATGTCCACGACCTTCAGAATGCCGACGAAGGGGTAAGGAAGGCCCAGTATTTCAATGTCCTTTCCTTTGCCTGGAATATCATCGAAAGAGACCGACAGGAAAGGACCATACTTGTAGTGGACGAGGCATGGCTTTTGGTTGACCCGCAGACGCCCCAGGCTCTGGCCTTCCTTCGCGATACTTCCAAGCGCATCAGGAAGTATATGGGGAGTCTCGTTGTCATAAGCCAGAACGTTATAGACTTCCTTGCTCCGGAAGTGCAGAGGTACGGTCAGGCGTTGTTAGATAATCCTTGTTATAAACTGCTTCTCGCCCAGGGAGAAAAAGACCTTGAGGCTATCTCAGGCCTCATGAACCTTTCCGAGGCCGAACACGACCTCCTGGCCACGGCAAAAAGAGGTGAAGGCCTCCTGGTGGCCGGCTCGCAGAGGATCCATCTTAAAATCGAAGCCGCACCCTATGAATTGCAGTATCTTACCGGAGGCGGAAGCTGATGCATTTTGTTGGGAGACTGATTTTGGCTTTCTTGCCGGAACCGGAAAAGGTCATCAAATTCCTGCTTATCGCTTTTTTTATACCGGCTATACTGCTCATTCTGCTTTTCGCGGGGCCCATAGTTGCATACGAGAGGGTCCCGCTTGCTGCTCCGAGCCAGATTAAAATTTATGTCGATGCCGCTGAGAAGGTAAGCGAAACTACTAAAAACCCATACAGTGAAGGCGTCAATGTCGACTGGAGGCCTTTGGTGGCTATAGATGCAGTTAGATTTAAGCAGGACTTCAGTAAGGCTACTACCGCCGGAGCCGAAAGGCTGGCTGAAATGTTTATCGAAAAGACGGATGAGATAGAGGTAGAGGAAGGAGACCCGCCGGTCGTAAGGAGTTATCCCATATATAGATTGAGGAGCCTGGATGAGGTGCTGGACGAACTCATTTTCTCAGAAGAGGAAAAAGAGAAGGTTAAAGAGTTCCTGAGTATCGACCTTTCATCTCTTCGTGATGTCGGCACCGGCGTCCCGCCGGGCTGGATGCCTTCGGAAGGCTTTATAAAATGGCCGCTTCCCGGTATCTACAGTATAACTTCCGGATTCGGCCCGAGGATTGACCCCGTCCACGGCACCGATGGCTTCCACAAGGGGATAGACATCGCCGCGGCAACAGGCACACCTGTAGTAGCGGCGGCTGACGGCAGGGTGGCCTACGCAGGATGGTGCGGCGGCTACGGCATCGCAGTTTTTATCTGGCACGAGAACGGCATGGAGACGAGATACGCACACCTTTCCGGGACGGCTGTAAAGCCGTTACAGGAAGTTAAGGCCGGGGAGATTATAGGCTATGTAGGGTCGACGGGAAAGAGCACCGGACCGCACCTACACTTTGAGGTCATGGTCGGCGGAAAAGCCGTCAACCCTATTGATTTTTTTAACTGATTCGGAGGGATGTTGGATGGAAAAACTTTATTCTATTTTGAGACCTTACGACAGCTGGGATAATAATGAAGGAGAAGAGAAAAATTTGGAGGCAAAAAAGGCTCTGAAGGACTTTTACCAGGAATTGAAGAAAATAAAACCTTCTAGAAAGTATGAAAAGAATATGCTGCATTTATCGTATATCCCTTATCTTGTTAGGATTAAAAAAGCTCTTAATGAAAAGAAGTATATGAGAGCGTGCAATGAGCTTATTTCTCTAATATATTACGAACCTTTCCTTCAGGGAAGGATTTATTACAACATTCTCAATCTGCTAGAGAAAGAGGTGATGAAAGATTATATTTGACAGGTTTATAAAAAAGGTAATAAAAAGGAAAGTTTTTCTGGATAAAATAGAGCGAGCCTACGAGTTTAAATATGCCCTTGAGTTTGCCCATCAGGCCTTAGAAAACGAAAAGACGAAGGAAGATAAGATTCTGATATTGGATTTTATGCTCGATGTAATTAAGGAAGATCTAAAATACGATTTTCTCACGAATATCTTTTATCGGGAAGAGTATTTTGATAAAGGAATAAGGATTCCTCTGCCTTTCCCATATTCTTATTATGATGAAACTGAGAAAAAGATATCAATTTTTGAAAGGAAAATTGGGACAAAAAAAGTGGATTTGGCCGAAGAATGTGTCCTGGTTTTTCCATGGCATAGGAAAAGGATGAGAGAAAATATTAAAAATATAGGGAGCAACGAATTTATATACGATGAATATAATCATTTTGCTCACTATTTTTCACCTGTCAATATATGTTTTGTATATAACGGAATGCATTCTACATCCGCTGGTGTGGGATTTAAAAAGGGATTTATCGAAGCTGTTGAATACGACATTACAGGACTTTTTGAACACGTCCATACGGACGGGTTATATTGGTACAACAGTCACAACAACACAAAGCTAGAGGATGAACTGCTAGATTTCCGTATAGGGATTATCTATGAGCTTTCGAAATTGAAATATCAGATAGAAAAAGGACTTGAATAGGATAAGCACTTCTGTATGGAATTTGCCGAAGTGCTTTTTTAAATGGAGGTTTTATTATGGACGCACTGGAGAAGTATGAAGAGAGCGCTAAACTTTACGGTGTTTTCCTGGACGCCGCAAGGATTGCCGGAGAAAAGGCCGAAATATCGCGGCGTGAATTATCTTTGTTCGACCCCCACAATCCGGCATTAACGATACCTATGAGAGAATACGCACTTTTGAAGTCACAGCCGGTCCTTATGCTTGCAGAAATTCTTTTCGGGAAAGGAGAAGATCAAGGCAGAAAAAACATCTCTCCGCAGATGGCTTTTCTTGCGGCGTCCGTAGCCGTAGGGCAGGGATACAGTATTGATAGGATTTTAAGGGTGTTGGAAAGGCTTTTTGTGAGGGAGCTGGAAAGGAGGGTATAAATTTTTGCTTATATCAGTAATTCTCACAAAACAGAGGTCGGAACAGGTAATTGAAGCTGCAAAAGGACTAGGAGAGGTTATCCTTGAGCAGGTAGGGACACTGGACTCTCAGGGAATAAAAGACGTATTGAATTCTGCGGCGAGGGTGGCGTCCGATATCCTCATCCTCGACCTGGATATTGGGGCTGGGAGGGATATTGTTGCCTCACTCCAAGGCTTCAGGATAGCAAGGCCTCATACGAGGATTATCATCCTTGCGCCGGACAAGGAACCGGGAGATGTAATATTATCTTCCTTAGTAGGATTAGGCATATATGATATAGTATCAGGCCCTAAAGATACTGACTGGGGTAAGCTGGTCAGAGATGTCCTCTCCAGTAAGCCCGCCACTTACGCAAAGGCCGCCAGGTGGCATACTGGACATTTTTTAAACTCTGCACCTGCAAAGGAACAGGTTATCATCGAGGAGAGGCCGGCCGGTGTTGTCACTATAGCGGTAGCCGCTATTGGCCACGGCCTTGGATGCACTCATACGGCTCTCTCTATAGCTTCATTTCTTGCACGTTCAGGACACTCTGTGGCGATTATAGAGGATAGTCAGAGGCCTGCGCTCGGTTTTTTATGCAGCGTTATGAAAGCTAGAGACGGAAGGGTTGAGGGGTCCTATACAATTCACGGGTTGGATATATTCCCTTCCGGCAAAAGCGCAGCTGGTGATAATTCAAATTATGATTCACTTATTAGAAAGATTAAGACAGGGCAGTACGAATATGTGGTTCGCGACCTTGGTGTACTAGATGAACTTAAGGTAAGGGATATGTATAGGGCCGATTCAGCTTTTATTGTAGCTTCGGCGGCAAAATGGAGGTGGCAAGAGCTTATTGATAAGATCGATTTTGAATTTAGTATTATTTTTCCATTAGCTTCACAGAATGATATTGAAGACCTTTCTTTTTATGCCGGGATTAAAGGGACAGCTCTACCTTACTGTCCAAATCCTTTTTCTAAAGATAATGATTCACTCTTTTTAAAACTGCTTGCTCCTATACTCCCAAATAGAAAAAGAAAGAAATCTCTTTTCGGACTTTCACTGTTTTAAGCCTCGGCCCTGCATCGAGCCTCTTGCGGGCTCCATGCAGGGCCGAAATCTTGGGCACCTCCGCTTTCGGGCTTACGCCCTGGCGGAAGTGCCCTTTTGCAGTAAAAGCGGTATAGAAAACAACAACCCCGGCTTCTGGCCGGGTAAATTATCGCCTCACGGCCTTTACAATTATAATATCCCGGCCTTGTGCTCCGGCAAGGGGTAAAGCTTTGCCGCGGTGAGCATAAACGGCCTCCGCCCCGTCCCTGGCGGGCCGGGTCCCCTCCAATTATCCCTCCCCGCGCCCCTTGCCTCCGCCCGGCCGTGATCTATTGTTGTAGCCAAGCCGTGAGGCGGCTCACGGCAGGGACGGGGGTCGGGAGTGCCGGGCAATGAAGGGAGGTCAGGTGCATGAAGGTAGTTTCAGCTGTAATAGAAAATTTTATCAATTGTGATATAATAAAATGAGAAGGGGTTTGAAGTATTATGGGAGAGTTTGATATAAAAATTATTAAAAAGCTAATCTTAAAAGGAAAGTGGTTGTTAAGTGATCACGCTTTAGAAAGGCTGATTGAACGTAATTTAAAAGTAGTGGATGTTTTAACTTCAATTCTTAATGGGGAAATATTAGAAGATTATCCAGAAGACCCACGGGGGCACAGTGTATTAATTTTAGGGAGGAAAGATGAAACATATATACATACAGTTTGCGGTTTAAAAGATGATTATTTAATTATAATTACAGCCTATATTCCAGAACCTCCGAAGTGGGTTGATGAAAGGACGAGAGGAGGCAAATAAAATGACTAAATGTTTGTATTGCAAAGGCACATTAGTGAGAAAAAGAGTCAGGGTTGAAAAATGGGTCAATGAAAAATTGATTGTAATAGAAAATGTCCCGGCCCTTGTATGTGAAGAATGCGGAGAAAAATACTATGACGCAGAGACGGCACTAAAACTCGATGAATTCTTATATGAGACTAAACCCGACAGAATTATTCAAGTACCGGTTTTTGAATATAAGGAAGGATAAATACAAATTAAAAGAGGTGATCTTATGAAGAAAATATTATCATTAACCCTTATCCTCCTATTCCTGGCCACTTTTTCTGCCATGGCGGAAGGCCAGAATGAAAAGCTGCCGTATCAGGAGCTGATAGACAAAGGTTTACTGTATAAAGAAGCCTGGAATAACCAAGGCGAATGGGAGATTGCCGAAGGGAGAGTAATGGAAGTAGCCTACCATCCGAGTCTGAGACTAGATAATGATAGGATCATAGCAGTTGCAGGGGATAAAAAATATGGAAGATTATATGATTTAACGGAGCGGTATAAAGTATCGGATTATTACTTGAGCCTATATAAGCCTGATACCCAGGAATTTTGGGATAGAGAAGCCAAGATAGGAAGGGCGGCAGCAAATGGGTTAATTACCATAAACGGCGTAAACTGGCAGGAGTCAAAATACAAAGACATGATATTAAAAGGGACTTTTGGAAGATGGCCTATGCTGAACGACCCGGCGTATCTCAAATACATGCTTGATCCGAAGTATAACGGGATGACTAACAAATACATATACTTCTGCGACGGCGTCGACCTTTACCTTAACAGCGACAGGATGGACGTAAGGTACGAACTGAAAGAAACTAAAAAGAAACTGCCGATAAAGGTGTTCTCCGACGGCGGAAATTCCATGATACCGTTGAGAGGCGTGTTGGAAGAACTGGGAGCTGTCATAGACTACAACAGTAAGACGAAGGAAATCACGATAAATGACAAAGGACATACGGTCGTACTGAAACAGGGTTCCAACATCGCAAAAGTTGACGGTGTGGTCAAAAAAATGCCTAAGCCGGTCTATACGGTCAACGGATATACGGTAATACCGCTTCGGTTTGTGAGCGAGAATTTGGACCACTGGGTAGGATTTTTCCCTGAAGACGGCAACAGGATTGCAATTTTAAGGGCAAAACAAGGACCTCCGACAAGGTAACTAAAAAGGTGCTGTTTCAAAAAAGAAACAGCGCCTTTTTTATGCTTTAAATATTGGAAAGGAGCTGATATTTTGAGGCGGTATAAGAATGTTATTTCCCTCATTCTTGTCATTTGTATTTCTATCGGCCTATTGCCGATGCCTCCGACCGAGACAGCACTGGCCGCATTGATAGACGACACCGGGGACTTAAACCTGAAGAACAACGACCCGGTGACGATGAGTCCTGCTCCGTCAATAAACAAAGTCCCCAACCCCATACCTCCTGATGGCCAGGTTGTATTTTCTGGCAAGTGGAGCGTATACGTAGACGGGAAATTGGTGGGATACGACAAAGCGGTAAAAAACCTCGTCAAGTCGCAGAAAAAAGCCGAACAATTCAACTTTGTGCAGTTTAGCAAGATCGACCAGTGGGTTTCCGTATTAGATGGCGACCCTATATTCGTCAATGCCAATAAAAACAAGTTTAAAGTAACTATATCGGGGTCTCAGAGGATATATCTCCCGTATCTTGCGAGCCTATGCGGCGCATATGTCGGGAAGTGGGAGACCGACGGCATAGAGGGTGCGACGGGTAATGTGTATATCGGCACGAGGCCCAGGCCTAAAGCGAATATCGGTGTGCCGCAGTCGATCAAGGAAGGCAGTCCGGTCAAGATAACTCTAAGCGGACAGACTTTTTCGATACTGCATGATGATGTGGCAGAAGCATTAGGAATTCCGACAGAACAGGTTATAGTCTCTTTCAATATCGACGGCCAGCCCGTCTTCAGCGGGAAGACCTTGAACAACACTAACAACTATAGCGAGACGATAACGCGGACGTTTACCGCCGGGACACATACGCTGACGCTGTTCGTAAAAGATAACGTAAACAGATACACCAGAAAAGACGTGACGATAAACGTTCAGGGTACACCCCCTCCCCCGCCGCCTGCGGGGAATATAAACGCCGACCTTAAGATGACTTTAAACCCGCCAGCACTGAAGACAGGGACGACAGGCGATATAAACGTCTCCCTTGACGCCACGGGGTGCACTTCTACAGGCAGCGGGCCTTTTGCTTACCGCTGGTGGGTAAAGCTTAACAATACGTATGTCACTCCTTCCGACGGCGTAAATCCCGGCGACGGCAGTCCCTATTTCTCAATCGTCGCAAGGAATGCAAAACCCGGCGATGTAATATGGGCCAAAGTTAAGGTTTACGACTACTCGCTCAATAAATCCAGCGAAGCAGAGACGCAGAGGACAGTCCTAGAAGAAGGTGTAGAACCGCCGGAAGAGCCTGAACCCGAACCGGAACCCGGGCCGATAAATACACCTCCGGTCGCTAAGTTTAAAATGCCGTCCAAGACCGGGCAAGGGACTACCGTAAACGTAATAAATCAGTCTTACGACCCCGACGGCGAAATTGTGGACGTCGAATGGGACGTATCCCCTTCTTCAGGCGTAAACAAAAATTTAGGCTTCAGCGGCGGCACGATCACTTTCAATAAGACGGGGACTTACGAGGTTACTTTGACGGTTACCGACGACTTCGGTGATAGTGATAGTATGACGAGGACTATCGAAGTCACTAATGAGCCGCCCGTAGCAGTCATATCAGCTCCGGATGAAGTTGTCCAGGGCGACGATGTGGTAATACGCTCCAACTCCTATGACCCGGACGGAGAGATAGCGGTCCACCGGTGGTCTGTATCTCCCTCCACAGGAGTAATGGGGACGCTGGAAGGGGAAAAGTCCACGATATGGTTTGACAAGCCCGGAGAATACACTATCAGCCTTACCGTCGAGGACGAATTCGGCCTTGAGGATACAACCCAGAAAACAATCACCGTAAAACCCGCAATTCCGGTAGCATACTTCGATTACTCTGGAACCCTGAAAGAAAACCGCAAAATAGTGCTCGACGCCTCCAACAGCCGGACCTCTGCCCGTTACCCGATGGTGTGGGGAGCCACCGAATGGCAGATCATACCGCCGGCTGGAGGATCGGCGTCTGATATAAAAATAGTTTCATCGCCTGACATGAAGACCAGGACGGTGCTTTTCAAGAAGGCCGGAGATTATACCGTTCGAGTTAGGGTGAAGAACAGCGCCGGCCATTATTCTGAATGGTACGAGAGGACGCTTTCAATCGCTCCGGATCTCCCACCCGTTGCCGACTTCTTCGTGATGGCGACGGTGCTTAGAGACCCCCAAAATGGGAACAAGGCGAAGATAGAGCTTATCGATTCTTCTTATTCACCCGACGGCGACTACATCGTACAGAGGATATGGCGTTACAAATACGACAGTAATAACAACGGAAGTTTCGACGACGAGAACTGGGTTACGCTGGACAGCGGGAACAATATAAACCCCGTCCTATATACGACGCAGGTGGGTAAATATCTATTTGAACTTTCGATTAAGGAAGATTTCGGCGAAGAAACGATAAGTGAATTCATATCTCTATCCGACTACAGGACGGACGACACTTCGGACAAGCCATTGAACGACAAGATATGCGAAGTGATAAACCTCCAGCCCGTAGTTGACTTCGAGGTACTGAAGAGGCCCAAGGTTGACGTGGTATTCACCGTCGGCAAGGCCGACTCAAGCAAGACGCAAAACCTAAACAGCAAGATAAACAGCATCGTGCAGACTAAACTTGCCGCCAAAAACATAGATGCGCGCATAGAAGCGATTGAAACCGCAACGACTTCCACACAGACCCAGGACCCTTCTACTATATTCTCGAACTGGGTAAGTTTCTACGTTGGCGGGTCCGGGACACCGCCATCAAACGCATGGAGCTATGACACCAGCCTGAACGCCGTTGTCTGTAACATAAGCAGCAGGCCTGCGGTTGGATGGTACAACCCCAACGCATTTCCTACGAAAGACCTGACGGTAAACTATAAGCTGGGTATCCGCAGCGACGCTAATGATTTCGAACATGGCGAAATGGGATTTATGTTCCGGATGAAGGATGTAAACAACTATTACGTATATATCATAGACAATCATGATGCCTGCGGTAATGTGCGTTATAATCAGAGAAGCGTGCTCGCAAAAGTGGTCAACGGCAGCTTCCAGGTGATAAAAACCGGCGGGTCTTTCCCGTATTTCTACCGCGGGCAGACGTGGAACGTAAGGATAGAGGTCAAGGGCAACAACATCAAGATATACAGAGATGGCAGCCTTGACATTGAATGGACGGACACGGATCCCAATTACTACAGCCAGGGAAGTTACGGATTTTATGTCTGGGACCAGCCCAGTGCATATTACAAAGACATTCAGATTACTACGGAAAGTATCAAAACCTTGGACGAAGCACTGAAGACGACCACCTGGCGGGACAACTCCATCAGGTTCTTGGTGAATATAAGCGACGTAGAGCTGCCGGAGCTCAACGACCAGGTCAAACTGGGCGATATCCTCTCTAGGATGCTTTCCGCTGGTGCGTACTTCATAGGCCTCGGCACGGACACCAACAGGTCACAGTACCAGACCTTCATATCGAGGAACGACGGGAAGGGCGTGTTTTACTACAATACGAACATGGATACAGCGCTCAACCAGGTTGCCGACTACATCATAAGCATAGTTGAGTCCATGCCGAAGGTTATAGAGCAATACGTGCTGCTCGGCGAGGAAGTAACCTACAACACATACTACAGCGACACGGAAAACGACCCGAAATACCAGGAGCGATGGATATACCAGCATGACCCCAACTACTTCGAAAATAGTCTCGGCCTCGCTCCTTTTAACGGACAGTTCCTATCGGGGCCCGTTACGGTGTTCGACAAGGTCGGCAAGTACGACGTTGTATTTCAGGCGCGCGACAATCCCAAATACGATGATAGATTCGATAATTACCGCCTCTGGAGCTATATGCCGCTAAACAAACTGATACTCTACGTCCACAGAAAACCGATAGCTTCGTTTACCGCGAATTTGAATCCGGTAGGCGGCGGTTCTATGGTACTTACGGAAGACTTCGAGGATACCAATTATGCATTTTCCTTCTCCAGCAACTGGGTGAGGAGCATGGCCCAAAAATATGCCGGGCAGTATTCGTACAAAAATGCTTCAATAGGACACTACAGTTCCACTTCGGTGCAGTTCACCTATACGGTGCCGTCTACGGCGAAAAATGCGAGGATAAGCTTTTACTATCTCGTAAGGTCAGAAGCTAACTTTGACTTCTTTAATTTCTATGTAAACGGAAAGAGGCTGATCCGTACTTCGGGCTACGGCAACTGGACGTACTTCTCCTACCAGCTTACACCCGGCACGACGTACATTTTCAAATTCGAATATACCAAGGACGGTTCCGTAAGCGTTGACGATGATGCGGCTTACATCGATAATCTTGTCGTCCAATACGATGGCGCAATAACCTCGTATAGTGTACAGCTAACCTCGACCTCTCACGATCTCGACCATCAATCTGAGCCCGGCAAGGGCATCGTGGCGGAGGAATGGAAGTGGAAGGAAACCACGGCTGCGTCCTGGAATTCCGGCAAACCGACATCGTTTGGAGTAAATAAGACTTACCTTGTGTGGTTGAGAGTCCAAGATAAGGAAGGTACGTGGAGCGACCCGTACGTCTCCGTGCTCTCCACCATGCAGGTGAATCTAGCTCCGATAGCGATATTTACGGTTGATCCGAACACGCAGGTGGTAAACAAGACCATATCCATATCGGACATGAGCTACGACCCGAACGGCGATCCAATCGCAGAAAGGGCTTGGCGCGTCCAGAAACCTGACGGGACGTGGATAAATTACGGCAGCACGCCGCCGACTAACATACCTTCGCTGGGGGTTGGGATTTATACCATAGAGCTTAAAGTCCGGGACAATCCGCAGTTCGGAACACCCCTCTGGTCGGAGCCATATACTCAGCAAGTGACGGTGATACCCGAAAACAATAAACCCGTTGCCCGCTTCACCATCGGCCCCAACCCCGTAGTAGCCGACGAACCCTATACGTTGAACGACACCAGCTACGACCCCGACGGCGATCCCATCGTGGCCAGAGAGTGGAAAGTGCAGAAGCCGGACGGGACATGGGTTACGATCACCCAGTGGAGGCCAATTTTCGAAGAAATGGGTTTAGGTGACGACGGCACGTACCGGATCCAGCTTCGCGTCCTGGACGACCCGAGCCGCAGGCATCCCGCCCTCACGCCGATGTGGTCCGACCCATACGTTGTGACCGTTCAGGTCCAGGGAAGGCTTATAGTAATAGGAGATTCCAACAAAACCACATACAAAGCCGGAGAAGCCATGATACTCTATGCCAGGACCGAAGGGAAAGCTTACCGGGTGGAGGCCAGTATGTGGTATCCAAAGAATGAATTCAGTTCCTCGAACGTTACAACCCTGGTACCGGATACTCCCCTGACTTCGCCTCCGCAGGACGTCATGACCTGGCATACGAAGCATACAAAAGCAGAAGGCCGCGACGTGGTGGTGATCATACCCAGGAACATGCCAGACGGCAACTACCAGGTGGTGTTCACCGCCTATAAACAGTTGGCCGGCGGTGGGACGAAAACGGCAACAGACACCATTACGGTAAGGGTAAAAGGCACGATATACGACCATTCGAAATCGCAGATCATCGGTCCGAGGTTCTGACATAAATGACCCTGCATCGAGCCTCTGGTGGGCCATGCAGGGCCGAAATCTTGGGCACCTCCGCTTTCGGGCTTACGCCCTGGCGGAAGTGCCCTTTTGCAGTAAAAGCGGTATAAAAATAACAACAACCCCGGCCTCCGGCCGGGTAAATTATCGCCTCACGGCCTTAGCCATTATAACATCCCGGTGTGGCCTCCGGCAAGGGGTCCGCTTCGCCGCGGTGAGCATAAACGGCCTTCGCCCCGTCCCTGGCGGGCCGGGTCCCCTCCAATTATCCCTCCCCGCGCCCCTTGCCTCCGCCCGGCCGGGATCTTCTTTGGTAGCCTAGCCATGAGGCGGCTCACGGCAGGGACGGGAATCGGAAGTGCCGGGCCAGTGAAGAGAGGTGAAAACAAAAAAAACCGGTGTTGTCCGGCTACGTAAATATTTGGTATAATTAATTTGTTAAGGCAAGTGGCAAATACCCCCTCCCTTGTTCGAGAGGCCGAAAGGTTCGAAGCCTGACGGTCTCACCTGGGAGGTGCCGGTGTCGGCGGTGTGGAATTTACCACACTGCAAGGGAGGGGGTGATGCGATATGCAATATGTAATCACCATAGTCAAATCTCTGCTAAAGTTTGAATTTGAAATCGAAATAAGAATAGCCATAAAAAAGAAAGTAGCTTAAAAAAAGCTACAATCTCTTAAAGCCACGATCTACCATTCTCCACACTTACCTCATCGGCACTTCACTTATATTATACCTCTTTTAATTCGTATTTATCAATAGTTTTTTAAAAAGACTATCGTTAGGTACGGTTCGTGGAAAGGTGTCTTTCCGCCCAGTTTCCGCCCAAAATTAAAATTTGGGCGGAATGATTAATGAAAAGAACAGATATTCGCCATGATGAAACCCTTGATATTCCTGACATATCCATAAATCATGATATAAAAGAATAAGTTATACAAGCACTCGTAATGCGCAGGTCGTGGGTTCGAATCGCACCATCAGCTCCAGAGAACATAAGGCTTCCAAGAAAAATCCCGGAAGCCTTTTTAGTTAGTTCCCGCCTGAAATAAAAAACAGTTAATATTTCCCGAGACACTCTCCTTCCATTTTTGCCCGGTTCCCCTAAGATCACGTCCAGTCCTATTCCAGTAATATAAACCCGAAGAAATTCAAGGGATTTGCCTGTAATACACGAGTCTATCGAAGAACTACAATCAAGGTACGATCGCCCAATTGCCATTGAGGTTAAACCACTGGTAAACTATTATAAAGCCGAAGAATACCATCAAAGTACCTGGATAAAAACCCAAATGGGTATTGCTATATCAGTTGAGAAAAATTGCCAAGGTAAAGGATGCGCTAATTGATAGCTAACCAAGGGGCCCGTTTTCTCTTATGATGTCTGCTATTTCCCTTCTACTAAATACAAAAAGCCCTGCGACGGCAAATGTCGCAAGGCCGTATTGAGCCATATCAGCTCTCGGTATTGTATCTCTTTCATAGAACCATTGTAACTTTTTCTGGTGGAGGCGAAGGTTGTATTTAATCATCCTTCTCTTTATCATCATCTTCTTCAACATCCAGCTCAATTTCGGATTCCATGTCATCTTCAGCATGCTTTGTGCCCTTTACCCATACTTCACATCCCTGGAAGGGGTTTGCAGTACCAAGATACAGCTTGCCATCTTCGCTGGGCAATAAATTTCTCAATCCATAGTTATAGGGGTTGCCCAATCCATCCAGAGTCACAGCTTTCCAATTCTCTCCATTCTCAGAGACATACATATCAAATCCTAGATTCTCGTAAAAATCTCTCTTAGAACCCTTTAATAATTTAAGCAGTGGCTTTAAATTATATTCCCGTACTAAGTTAATAATATTGGCAGGGTTTAAAAACGAGGGTAAAACAGACGGCAACACACCCTTATTGATTGTAGCTAGCGATGAAATAAAAGGCGGAAGTAGAACGGACCAGTCCCAGGTACCCAGGTAGAACCTGTTCCCAAACTGTATCAACTGCCAACAGTAACCATTGGAAATATCTCCGAAGCCAGATACATATTTACCTTTATTTCTTTTACCTGTGACGGGATTCGTAGGCAAAACGGGCTCTCCTCCCACAATAACCTTCCACTCGTCATGGCGGTTGATCCGGATAAGGTCAAAAGGTTTCGGAGGGACAATTTTTCTGGATGGATCAACACTTGAAATAGCGAATGCAATAGCTGTACCAACATAAATATGATCTTTAAATACCCCCATACTTAACGGAACTTCATTTAATCCGTCTCCGGCCCCCTTATCCACTACCAGCTTCCATCCGTCCTTTTGAGGTTCCAACCCTTCTGTCCTCCAGACTTCAAAGCCTCCTACCGGTGCCGTTCCCACATAGATATGACCGTTAAAGCTTACCATGGTAACGATTCCGCCTCTGGGGTTCCTGTCGGGGTCTCCTTGTGTACTGACCAAAGTCCATCCGTTTTTTTCAGGGTCTTCACTGACATAAAGTAACGTGTCCCCTGCTACGGGATCCCCTAATACCCCCATATACAACTTTCCATTATGTTCTATCATCGCCCTGGTAGATGTCCCTGGAATATCAGTTACCAACGGTGTCCACTGAACACCATCCAGAGATTTCAGAATAACAATCTTAGGTTGGATAGTATAACCAACGGCATATAAGGCTGTCTCGCCCCGGGGTGTTGTGTAGCGGATCATAAAACGGAAGCCGATGATACCCAATTGGGGAGGCGCTTTATACACCCTTTGCCACCCCTCTGAACCGTCCTTTTTATACCTCCAGATTTCCGCATTCATATCCACATTCTGGGGAACAAACTCCTTTGGTACCTGAAGTCCCGGAAATGTTCCCGCCTTAATTACCGAAAACACTATATTCCTCCCCGTACCCACGTATATATAATCTCCCATTTCTTCCATTGCCCAGGCATAGTTGTTCTGTTTTGCATTATCCGGATTTGTACTGTCAAAACCATTGAATGGAGTAATTTTAACAAAGCCATTTGACATGAATATCCCTCTTTCATTTATTTTTCTAATATATGATATGAATGTATACTGATGATGCTTACTTTCGGTAAAATCTTCAGGATCAATTAGTGAGTTTCAGAATAGTGTAAAGGGAACAAGCTAGAGAGGCTTATGACAATTATATTGAATTTAAAAAGTTAAGGGATTCACTTCCAGCATGTTTTGCTCAACAAAACGGTGACTCTAGTGGCGAAATAGCCAAAAATAAGGTTGAAACTTTTGCATTTCAGTTTATTAATGAAGCAGCAGGTTTTCCTGTAACGACTGTTAGAAACATTTCAGAGTGACATTATCACAGAAAAACACTTAAATTGCAATATTAAATGCGACACATTTTTTGGAAACCCGAATGAGTTGGGTTTTTCAATCATGAAGGCTGAAGTTCGTAAGTTAGTCGCTCTATTTCCCGGAAAAAGAGTTCTGCTGGTTGCCGGTAGCCCAGGATTTTTCTGGGCAGAGTATTACACCAATTCTGCACCCGTTCGATTTGTGAAAAAGATAATTCCTTGATAGCTGTTCCCTTAGGAATCAACCGCCTGATTAGGCCATTGTGCCGCTCATTGGTGGCCCGTTCCCAAGCAGAGTAGGGATGAGCATAATAAATATCAATTCTGTGGACATTCAAATT
>NZ_VNHO01000008.1 GCF_008124715.1 Thermosediminibacter litoriperuensis
GAATACTTCCTTTCTGAACTTATCCTTGGCGGAGAAATTTTCAAAGGCATAATGGAATTCACATTGCCCAAGATAAAACAGCAGGATGTGCAAAAGGTTGGAAAGATAGTGTTGGGGACGGTAAAGGAGGACGTCCACAACATAGGCAAGGACATATTCAAAGTATTTGCGGAGGCATCGGGGTTTGAAGTGGTGGACATAGGCATAGATGTTCCCGAGGAGAAATTTGTAGAAGCGGTGAAAGAACACAATCCGGACATAGTGGGCATGTCGTGTCTCATCACGGCGGGAGTAAGCTCGATGAAGAAGACCGTGGATTCACTAAAGGAAGCCGGGGTAAGGGACAATATAAAGATAATAATAGGCGGAGGCAGGGTAGATGAAGGAGTAAAAGAGTTTGCCGGGGCGGATGCCTGGGCGGACGATGCGGCGAAGGGAGTAAGGCTTTGCAAACAATTAATGGGGATTGAGGGGTGATGGCGATGGCGGTAAATACTGCAAAGGAACTTGCTGAAAAGCGTCTAGCGCGAATAATGGCGGCTATTAACTTGGAGGAACCGGATAGAGTTCCCCTTCGGGGGTTTGGAGGAGATGTGATTCCGGCCTATTACGGCATAACACAGCATGAATATTGCTATGACTACGAAAAAGCTATAAAAGCAGTAGAGAAGTATTTAAAAGATTTTCCCTTCGACTGGCCTACGGCAGGAATTACCGGTTTGGACGGGCGCGTATTTAGTGTGGCGTTTTCGGAATATCCCGATATAGCGTCAAACACCACGTTTATAACGGGTCCGATGCACGATGTGTTAGGAGACAAATACTACCGGTATCCCGGCAGGGAAATAGCCGAAGATGCATCTCCCCAGTTTATCGGCGGCACTTTTATGGAAGCCGATGAATACGACAAATTGATCGAAGACCCCGTGAAGTTCGTTGCGGAAACGGTGTTACCGAGAACGTGCCGCAATATGGGGACTCCGCGCCAGACCATGGCGACAATGGTGAAGTTGGGTATGGAATTCAGCAGGTTTGCCGCCGCCGCCCGCGAAATTGGAGCAATTTCGGCTCAATTGGGGTATCCCTCCATTCCGCTGGGAGGAGCTTACGCACCGCTGGATATTATCGGGGACTTTTTAAGGGGTATAGAAAATGTACTTTTGGATATCAGGAGATATCCCGAAAAAGTCAAAAAGGCTGCTGAAGCTCTGGTGGAACCGATCGTAAATTATGCCCTGGCCTTTAAAAAGAGAGGAATAAATATTGCATTCATTCCGCTGCACTTGAATGAATACTTATCGCCGAAGCTTTATAAGGAGTTTTACTGGCCCACCCTGAAAGCGGTCATATTGAGACTTGTAGAGGAAGGTATGAAGGTATTTGTATTCTTTGAGGGCCGCCATGACGCCCATCTGGAGACTATCCTCGAGCTGCCCAAGGGCTGGGGTATAGCGTATTTTGAAAAGACCGATGTGGTGAAGGTAAAAAATCTCCTACAGGGCCACACCTGCGTCATGGGAGGTATACCCATCAGCCTACTGGTAGGAGGTACGCCGGCATCCATAGAAAAATACGTAAAGAACCTGCTGGAGCAGGTAAAACCCGGCGGAGGCTTTATACTTTCTACGAATATTGGAACTGCTCCTAAGGAGACTCCGCTCGAAAATATCACCGCTTTGATTGAAGCGGTAGAAAAATACGGTTAAGTTTTATAAAGCCGGACACCGGTGGATTTTTTCCATCGGTGTCCCGTTAAAAAAATTTCAAATTAGAGGTGTAAGTATGTGGCTGGAAAAAGGTATCGGTGAAGAAAAAAGATGGTTTTATCCCATCTCCGCCTTTATAATAGGTGCGGCCACTTTCGTAACCCAACTTTGGACCATGTTTTACCCTCATATTCAGGCCCATTTCGGACTGGAAACCACGGCATCAATAGTTTTGGCCGCCACTTTCAGCGGAATGGGTGTCATGATTATCGGTCCACCCATTACCGGGACCATTTTGGATAAATATGGCCCCAAAATACCGTTTATGATGTCGGCGGCATCTTTTGTGGCAGGTCACAGCCTGATATTTAAAATGCTCACAATGAAGGATTGGTCCACGGCAATGTACCTTTGGTATTTGGGAAGCTTCCTGGTGGGTTTGGGAGCCGGATTTTACTCGGGCACATATACGGCTACGGTGGGGAAATGGTTTCCCGACAAGCCCGGAACGGCTATGGGTCTGGCCGTCGCCGGCGCGGGTTCCGGAACGGTCATATATTCACCTTTAGTAGCATCTTTGATAAGGTCTTACGGTTTTTCGGGGAATGTTTTCTTACTTTTCGCAATAATTGCGTTGGTGGCTTTGGTAGGATTAGGGATACCTTTTTGGAAAACACCTCCTCACGACTGGGTTCCTGCCGGAATGCAGCCTAAGTCTAAGTCTTTCAACGCAAAGTCTATTCATATAGCCAAAGATTACACCCTTCAGGAAGCGGTTAAAGATAAAAGGTTTTGGCTTCTTTACGTATGTTTTATTTGCGCGGCCTTTTCCAACATGTTCTTTGTGCAGAATGCCTCTTTAATAATCATTGAAGGATTAACCCAAACCATGAGCAGAGAGGACATCCTAGCTTCAGTCGTACCGCTATTTCTCACGATATCCGCGCTGGCTGGACTCCTGGGGAGATTTGGATGGGGTGTAATCTCCGATAAATTGGGTGGGCCGTGGAAGACTCTCTGGATGGTTTACCTTTTCCCCGCAATACTAATGAGCGCCTTTTACCTCGGATATCATTCGGTAATGCTTATATTTATAATTGGATTTTTGCTGTATTTTGGTTTTGGCGGCGAGCCGGTGGTTCACTACGCAATAGTTCCCTATGTGTTTGGTAGAAGGCATCTGGGAAAGATCATGAGTACATTAAACGCCTTTTCGGTGGGTATAGGAATAGCTTTCGGGCCGTATGTGGGGGCTTATATTAAAGATGTAACCGGAGGGTATTACTGGGCGTTGGTGTTGGCGATAGTTATACGTTTGTGCGGAACGGCCTTTGCTCTTTTGGGATTGAGGCTTGCCCAACAACAGGAAAGTTCGGCGAAGGCTTAGATAGGCAAAACAGGCATGACCATGGCATCCACTATGACAAAGGTGAAACGTTTTTATCTATAGGGCCTTGAAATCCGGGCTGTACAATAGAGTCGACGTTTTTACCGAGTTCAGAAATAGTAGATTTAGAAAACTCGGTACCGCAAAGCTGAGGTGATTTCTTCAATTGAACTCTGAACATAAGGGTGCCGACTCTGGTAATAAGATTTCTCGGATAGTAGCTGTTACGGTAGGCTTGTCTTTCCACGGTTCTTTCATAAAGTTCTGCTTTTTTTGTTCGGTTGCCTGGGCTTGCAGTATTTGATTGAGTACTGATTCAAAAAGTTTGGTCATCCCCTCATCTCTAGCTTCTTATAAAAAGAGGTGGTGCAAATTACAGAATCAATGGTAATATTATATTGAGCCATTCTCATCCCTCCAGTTAGGTTTTTGAGTTCGTCACCTTTTATTCTAACCAGAGGGGTGAGGGTGGCTCAACCCTTTTTTAAAACTTCTTTTTTACGCAATTATACGGACTTAGCTCCATTTTTTTTAATATTTTAGGTGGTGTTTGCAATGAACAAATACAAAATTACGATACTTCCGGATAATATTGAAATCTCAGTGGAGGAAAACACTACTTTTATAAAAGTTTTAACGGAAAACGGCATAAAATTTGAATTTCCGTGCGGTGGGGCGGGCAAATGCAAAAAGTGCAAGGTAAAGATCTTCAAAAAGAGCGGTCAAGAAGAGGTACTTGCCTGCCAATTGAAAGTAACCGAGGATTTAGCTGTTGAAATTCTCAAAAAGGAACAGAAACACGAGATACTGACAGAAGGTGTGGAGCGACAGGTGGTGCTGGACCCTTTAATAAAAAAGGTGTATCTGGAATTGCCCCGACCTTCCTTAGAGGATAATCGCGATGACTGGAAAAGGGTAGCCGGGAATACTGGAATAAAGACGAATCTTAAAATATTGCAGGATTTGCCGGAAAAGATAAGGGAGAGCGATTTCAAGGTTACCCTTGTACTTACAGGCGATGAAATTGTGGCCATTGAAAGCAGGGATACCAGCGATAAATTATTGGGGATGGCCTTTGATATCGGAACTACCACCATTGCAGGATATCTTCTAAATTTAAAAACGGGGCGGGAACTTATCCGAGTATCAGCTTTGAATCCGCAGACAAAATACGGTGCCGATGTGATTTCGCGCATAAAGGTTGCTTCCGAATCTAAAGAGGGGTTGGAGAAACTACATAAAGAAGTTGTGGCAGAAATAAACAACTTAATAGAAAAGGCGGTAAAAGAAACCGGCTATAAACCGGAGGAGGTATATGCCCTTACTATTGCCGGAAATACTACGATGCACCATCTTTTATTGAAAATCCAGCCGAAATATTTGGCCCGGGCCCCATACGTGCCGGTGGTAACGGAACGGGTGATTGTCGATGCCGGCGATATCGGTATAAGGATAAATCCGGCGGGAAAAGTCTTTATACTTCCCAATATAGCCGGTTTTGTGGGGGCGGATACGGTAGCGGCGGCTCTGGCTGCCGAGATGGATAAGTCCGATGAATTAAAGCTTTTAATCGATATCGGGACTAATGGAGAAATGGTGCTGGGCACCAAAGGAAGGCTCTTTGCCTGTTCCACCGCCGCGGGACCCGCCTTTGAAGGTGCCCATATATCCTGCGGAATGAGGGGAGCTCCGGGCGCCATCGACCACATCCGTATCGATGAAGAATTAGAATATACCGTAATTGGTGAAACATTACCCAGCGGTATATGCGGTTCGGGACTTTTGGATGTGGTGGCGGAACTTTTGAAGGCAGGGATTGTGGACAAAAACGGTCGAATTTTAAAACCCGAAGGGGTTACAAGTGAGTTGGGCCAAAAGTACAGGGACAGGATTGTCGACATCAACGGTATTCGGGCATTTATTCTTGAAGAAAACACTGCAACGGGACAGCCGGTATATATTAACCAAAAAGATATCAGGGAACTTCAGCTGGCAAAAGGCGCCATTGCCGCCGGAATAGAGATCCTCTTAAAAACTTTTAATGCTAAAGTTGAGGATATAAGTGAGGTATTTCTCGCGGGGGCTTTTGGGAACTATTTGAAGCCCGAAAGTGCCTGCGAGGTGGGATTAATTCCTCGAGAACTTGAGGGTAAAATAAAAGCAATTGGAAACGCAGCGGGTGGCGGAGCAAAGCTGGCCCTGCTTTCGGAAAAGGAGTATGAACGGGCAGTAATGATTTCCAAAAAGATACATTACATCGAACTCAGTACAGAGCCGGAATTTAGCAGCGTATTTGCTAAGAATTTAGGGTTTTAAAGGTTAAAAGACCACAAAAATAAAACCAAACCATAGAGCTAAACGATCTTTTGGTTGTCCATTGATATTCCTTCCAATAGAAATGTACCTTAAAATACTTCTATAAAGAAGCACCTTGTACCTTCTATTGGAAGGAATATTTTTTGTACCAAAAAGCATCAATTTATATTATAACTTCAGAAAAAAAGAAAAATGATCAACATTGACAAATATTAAAAAATGTGTTAACTTAATAACGGAGGGAACGATATACATGTATAGACAAGATATTTTCCGTGATAAGGGAGAATATATCGGGGTTCTGTTGAAGGTTTTGGCTAAACCTTCTGGCTGAAACATGTAAGATGTCCGGAGTGTGCCGTTCTGGAAATGATGAATTATCAAAATATAATATAAAAAGGGGAGGATAAAATGATTATAATAGGAGAAAAGATCAACGGAACAATTCCGCGCGTCAAAAAGGCTATAGAAGAAAGAGATGAAGCCTTTATTCGCGAACTTGCGGTAAAACAGGCAGAAGCAGGTGCCGATTTCATCGATGTGTGTGCGGGGACTTCCCCGGAGGAAGAGGAAGAGACTTTAAAATGGCTGATGGAAATTGTCCAGGATGCGGTTGACAAACCTTTATGTATTGACAGTCCAAATCCCAGAACCATAGAGCAGGTATTTAAATATGCGCGCAAACCCGGAATAATAAATTCGGTATCTGAAGAAAGGAATAAATGCGAAATTATATACCCCCTAATAAAAGGTACCGAATGGCAGGTCATCGGGCTTACTTGTGATAATAGAGGAATTCCTTCAGATGTTCAAACGAGGATAGATATAGCAAAAATACTTGTTGAAAAGGCACAAAAATATGATATTAGTCCCGAACGTATACATATTGATCCACTGGTCATAGCCATAGCAACGGATAACCAATCGGTGCATAAGTTTGTGGAAACATTGGTCAGTATAAAAAAAATTTTTCCCAACGTCAAGGTCACTTCAGGACTGAGCAATGTTTCTTTCGGAATGCCCTTGAGAAAAGCGATCAATCAAACTTTCTTAACTGTAGCGGTCTTTGCTGGAATGGATTCGGCCATTATGGATCCATGCAATAGAGAAATGATGACAACGCTGCTGGCGGCTGAAGTTATAGCGGGCCGGGACAAACATTGCAGAAGATTTGCTAATGCGTATCGAAAGGGTTTAATTGGTCCTATAAAGACGCTGCCCGGTGATGCAAATTAGAGGAGAGGTAAAGCTGCGGTAGGAAAGGATTATCATGGTAAAAACTAGTACCGTTCTTGATGGCCGCCTTCACCGTAAAATGCGGGATGATATAATGTTCGTAGATTCTCACGTACATATTTCTTTGAACGGCATGAATTCAAAAGATTGGCGCAGGATTTTAGCGGAAGGCAACTATAAGCCAATCATGGAAATATTGGATTTATACAAAAGTAAAAACATCCTGATACTTCGCGATGGCGGTGACAATCTTGGGGCATCTTTAGCCGCCAGGGAAATAGCGGGGCGAATGGGTATCATTTATAAAACACCGGGATGGGCGATTTACAAAAAAGGAAGGTATGGAGGCTTTTTAGGTAGGCCCGTCACCGATATTAAAGATTTTAAAAGCATGTTCGCTGAACTTTTGAAATCTAAACCCGACCATCTTAAGGTTATATTAACCGGGATTGTGGATTTTAACTCGTACGGACAATTCGGCGGAATTTCATTTTCTTATGAAGAATTGTATTATATGATTCAACGGGCAAAGGAAAAGGAATTGCCTATAATGGTCCATGCAAACTCATCCGCGGCAGTTAAAATGGCTATCGAAGCTGGAGCCGATACGATAGAGCACGGGTATTTCATTACCGATGAAGAGCTGCATATGATGGCTGAAAGAGATGTAATATGGGTACCAACTCTGTCGCCTTTGGGTAACATTATTGAAAATAAAGATTTCAGATATCGATATCGCAATCAGATACAGATTATTAAAAGGATTTTTAATGAACATTTAGCAGCTGTCAAAAAAGCGATTGATTTAGGAGTAAAAATCGCTATCGGAAGTGATTCGGGCTCATTCGGTGTGTATCACTCTCAGGGCTTCTTCGATGAAGTTAAACATATAAAAAAGTGTGGAATTTCTGAAAATCAAATATTTAAGATAGCCTTTGTAAATGGAATAAAAGCTCTGGGTATAAAGCACCTCGAACTCAAATTGTTAGAAAACCAGGGTTAATATCGGAGGAGGATATATATTTATGAAGATAGGGACGAGGAAAATTACGTATCTTGCTATGTTCGTCGTGCTCAACATAGTACTCACCAGAGTTGCCAGTATAAGGATAGCTTCTGGAACGGTGGAGGCTATAAGGATCGGATTTGGAGGATTTCCGGTTATACTGGCGGGCATTGCACTGGGTCCGGCTGCGGGGGGTGTTGTGGGTGCGTTGGGAGATTTGCTGGGTTACTGGATAAATCCCATGGGGCCTTATATGCCTCATTTTACGGTGACAGCAGCCTTAACCGGTATAATACCAGGGCTTGTGATGCGAATTTTTAAAAATGAACAACCCGCTCTTTGGCAGCTGTTTTTAGCTATTGCAGTGGGGCAGATAATAACATCGGTTCTGCTCGTCCCATATTTCCTTTATAAACTGTTCGGTGTTCCGCTGGTCTACAAAATGTCCACGGCTTGTCTGGTACAGGCTTTTAATATACCTATATATACAATATTCACCAGGCTGCTTTTAAAAAGGGTCAACCTTAAGCCAGCGCTTTCAAAAAATTAAGTAGAATAATGGTTGATAACTTTGGTCTTCAGCCCCGAGGCGAAAAAGAATCCATAAATTTCAACTTAGGGGTATTTTTCAATTTCAACATATATTGACAATAATTTAACAAAATAGTATTATAAATACGTAGAGTTGTGAAAACATTAACAAACTTGTACGAGAGGAGAAATAAGATGGTTAAGATCCTTTTCGAGAAGGATAAATGCCTGGGTTGTAAGACATGTGAACTTGCCTGTGCCGCTGCCCATTCAAAGACCAGAAGCTTGCTGGGTGCCATAAAAGAAAAAAAGGTTCCCCGGATTAGAATAAAGGTCAAAAACGGTAAGCTCAGAGCAGAGCAGTGTACCCTTTGCAGCAGTCCCAGGTGTATTGAAGTCTGCCCTGTCGGTGCCTTGAACAGGAGCAAAAGCGGGATCATCAAGGTAAATACCCTCTTATGCACTATGTGCGGCCTGTGTCAGGAGGCGTGTCCCTTCGGCGCCATCGTCTTGAGCGATTACCCCACCGTTTGCGACCGCTGTATAGAAATGGATGAACCTTTTTGTGCAAAAGCATGCCCTACAAGGGCGCTCGAGGTAAAAGCTGTCTAGGGGGGTATAATCGTGGAAAACTGTGCATGCAACACATGTGATGCAGCAACAAAAAAATTATACGAAAAGGCCAAGAGTGAACGAATAGACACCATATGGGACCGCGCTCTTGCCATGCAGCCCCAGTGCGGCTTTGGAGAAATGGGGTTATGTTGCACCAATTGTTCCATGGGTCCATGCAGGATCGTAAAGATTTCTGAGGATGGCCCTAAAGCGGGTATATGCGGAGCTACCGAAGACACCATTACTTCGAGAAACTTTGCTAGAGCGGTTGCCGCCGGTGCCGCGGCCCATTCCGACCATGGAAGGGATATTGCCCTGGCACTTTATCACGCCGGGGATAAAACCCGAATAAGGAATGAAGAAAAGCTGTTTAAAATAGCCGGTGAGTGGGGGATAACGGTAGAAGGCAAAGATACTGTGCAGATCGCCAGAGAAATGGCCGAAAGGGCTCTGGGAGAGTTCGGTAAAGTATTCGGAAAACTTCAATTTTTGCAGAGGGCTCCTGAAAAGAGAATAAAATTGTGGGATGAACTAGGGGTGGCTCCCGGGGCTATAGACAGAGAAATAGTAGAGGTTCTGCACTCTACTCATATGGGATGTGATGCCGACTATAGGAATATAATCAGGCAAGCTATAAGGGCCGCTCTGAGTGACGGATGGGGAGGCTCCATGATCGGCACAGAGTTGAGCGATGTGCTCTTCGGTACTCCCATGCCGAAGAAAGTGGAGGCCAACCTGGGCGTTCTAAAGAAGGAATGTGTAAACATAGTGGTACACGGCCACGATCCCACACTGTCCGAGGCAATCGTACTGGCGTCCAGAGACCCGGAACTCCTGGAACTTGCGAGAAAACAGGGGGCGGAGGGTATAAACGTAGTGGGTATGTGCTGCACGGGCAACGAGATAGCCATGAGGCAGGGAATCCCGATGGCAGGCGATTTCTTCCAGCAGGAACTGGCGATCGTGACCGGTGCCGTTGAGGCTATGATAGTTGATGTGCAGTGCATAATGCCTTCCCTCGCCACAGTTGCTAAATGCTACCACACCAAGTTGATTACTACCTCTCCTAAGGCAAAGATCCCAGGGGCAATACATATAGAATTCAACGAACAAAAGAGTTTGGAGATCGCTAGGAGAATCGTGAAGGATGCGGTGATGAATTTCAAAAACAGGAAGGTGGAAGTTTTTATTCCCGATGATAAAAGCGAGGGGAGAATAGGGTACAGCTTTGAGGCGATAATTAAAGCCCTCGACCGGGTTACGAATTCCTTTGCCCATCCTTCCGGGACCGTAAAACCTCTCGTGGATGCCATAAAATCGGGTGTGCTCAGGGGTGCAGCCGCGATAGTGGGCTGCAATAACCACAGGCAACCTCACAACACGTGCCACGTCACTCTTGCAAAGGAGCTTCTTAAGCGGGACATAATTGTTGTGACGACGGGGTGCGGCGCCCATGCCTGCATTAAGGCGGGGTTAATGGATAAGGATGCCCGAAAATATTGTGGTAAAGGCCTTGCCACCGTATGCGAATTACTTGACATACCTCCCGTGCTCCACATGGGGTCCTGTGTGGATATAAGTCGTATCCTGGTACTGTTATCTGAAGTTGCGAAGTACATGGGGGTGGATATCAGTGATCTGCCGGTAGCTGCGGCGGCTCCAGAATGGATGTCGGAGAAGGCTCAGTCTATAGGGCTCTATGCTGTAGCGTCCGGTGTATACGTGATACTGGGTGTACCTCCCGCGGTCACCGGGTCTGAAAATGTAACAGGCTACCTGACAAAAGGCCTGGAGAGCGTTCTGGGGGGCAGGTTTGAAATAGAGAATGATCCGGTCGAAGCTGCAGCAAAAATCGCGGCTCACGTGGAAAACAGGCGCAAACGGCTGGGAATATAAGTGAGGGTAAGAGGTATGAAGATAGCTGTGACCGGCAAGGGCGGTGTCGGCAAGACCACCCTTGCCGGAGTCCTTGCAAAATTGTATGCAGAGGAAGGCTACAGGGTTCTGGCCGTAGACGCGGACCCCGACGCCAATCTGGCAATAGCGCTGGAATTTCCGCGGGATAAACTGGATAAGATTATGCCTCTTTCGGAGATGAGAGAACTTATAGCGGAAAGGACCGGAGCCCAGCCTGGTCTTATGGGCCAGATGTTTACGCTGAATCCAAAAGTTGAAGACGTACCTGAAAGATTTTGCGTCGAGCACGGGGGCGTTAGACTCCTGGTGATGGGTGGTATAAAAAAGGGCGGCTCGGGCTGTGCCTGCCCGGAACACGCCTTTTTGCGGGCCATAATGCGGCACTTGCTTCTTGAAAATAAAGATGTTCTGATAGTGGACATGGAAGCGGGCATCGAACATCTGGGAAGGGCAACGGCGGATGCGGTAGACGTTTTCATAGTTGTGGTCGAGCCTGGCTTGAAGAGCATTAACACGTATCACTCTATACGAAAGCTGGCCGCGGATATCGGTATAAACCAGGTGCTGGTAGTGGGAAATAAGGTTAAAGACCGCGAGGATGAGAAGTTCATAAAAAGCAACGTGGAAGTGGAAAAACTCCTAGGGATCATAAATTACGATCCGCGAATCGCGGAAGCCGAACGTGACGGCCTTTCTCCCCTTTTCGCCGGCGAAAAAATCAGGCAGGCTGTCGCCGCTATTAAAAACAAGATTGACAAACATTTCGGTTAAACCAGCTTTTATCCTCTCATGCTGACAAATTATGCCTGAGGGGAGTGTTTTATTGAACTTAAACGGAGAGTCTAAATTATTTTAAGAAAGGATGGGTATAGTTATGACTTTCAAAAGCGATATTGAAATAGCCCAGGAGGCTAAACTTGAGCACATAAAAGATATCGCCATTAAAATCGGTCTTTCCGAAGAAGATATCGAATACTACGGGCGGTACAAGGCTAAGGTTGATTACAACATATTAAGGCGGTTGGAAAATAAAAAAGACGGGAAGCTGATACTAACTACGGCCATAAACCCCACACCTGCGGGCGAAGGTAAGACCACCACCACCGTCGGACTCGGCGATGCCCTCAGGAGACTTGGTAAAAACGCCGTCATCGCCCTCCGGGAACCTTCACTGGGGCCGGTTTTCGGGGTAAAAGGCGGAGCGGCCGGAGGCGGTTACGCACAGGTAGTGCCGATGGAAGATATAAACCTGCATTTTACCGGAGACCTGCATGCAATAGGTGCAGCAAACAACCTGCTGGCGGCAATGGTGGATAACCACATATACCAGGGGAATGAACTGGGTATTGATCCGCGGCGCGTTGTATGGAAGCGCTGTATGGATATGAACGACAGGCAGCTGCGGTTTGTAGTGGACGGCCTGGGGGGGAAGGCTAACGGGGTTCCGAGGGAAGACGGCTTCGATATAACGGTGGCTTCCGAGGTCATGGCGGTTTTCTGTCTGGCTACCGACCTGGAAGACCTTAGGAATCGACTTTCCAGAATAGTGGTCGCATATACATATGACGGTAAACCGGTAACCGCCGGTGACCTGAAAGCCCACGGTGCCATGACCGCCCTGTTAAAAGACGCCTTTAAACCCAACCTGGTCCAGACCCTTGAAGGGACTCCTGCTTTCGTCCACGGAGGTCCTTTTGCCAATATCGCCCACGGCTGTAACAGCCTCATAGCAACGAAAATGGCGATGAAGCTGGCGGATTATGTGGTAACCGAGGCAGGGTTCGGTGCTGACCTGGGTGCCGAGAAGTTCCTGGATATAAAGTGCAGGGTTGCGGGGATAAAACCCGATGCGGTGGTAATCGTAGCCACGGTCAGGGCGCTGAAGTACAACGGAGGCGTACCTAGGGAAAAGCTGAATGAAGAAAATCTGGAAGCCCTCCGGAAAGGCTTACCGAACCTGCTGAAGCATGTGGAAAACGTAACAGTTAAATTCGGCCTGCCGGCTGTGGTTGCCATTAACCGTTTCCCCTCTGATACTCCGGCAGAACTGGACCTGGTTAAAAATGAATGCATGGCTATGGGGGTAAAAGCGGTTATTTCCGAAGTATGGGCAAAAGGAGGCGAGGGTGGAATAGATCTGGCCCGAGAAGTGCTCCGCCTTATAGACGAAGGCAAGAACAATTACAAACCCCTTTACCCGCTGGAAAAGGGCATTGCAGAGAAGATCGAGATCATAGCCAGAGAAATTTACGGGGCGGATGGTGTCGACTTCACCACCGCCGCTAAGAAGGAGATAGAGACGATAGAAAAACTCGGTTTCACAAATTTGCCGGTTTGCATAGCAAAGACGCAGTACTCCCTGAGTGACAATCCGGCTTTGTTGGGAAGACCCACTGGATTTAAGATAACAGTAAGAAATGTGCGTATTTCCGCGGGGGCAGGGTTTGTCGTGGCCCTAACCGGGGAAATAATGACAATGCCGGGATTGCCGAAAAGGCCGGCTGCAGAAAACATTGATGTGGATGCAAACGGGAAGATAAGCGGGCTGTTCTAAGGAATTAGAAAGCACCGGACCATAAAGGGGCTGACGATGGGGGCGGTGGCAGATGAAGGAAAAATTTAAAATATTAATAGCTTCGGGGGCCGATGAACCTGCCGCCCCCGGACCCTTTCAGGTAAGATACAGCGGTGAGTACGTACACCGTAGATTACTACCACATCTGACCGACTATAAAAGGGGCAAGGGTGTACCGGATAAAAAATGTTTGGAGTACAGAAAAAGATTCAACCTTGACAATTCTAAGTATATAGCAGGAATTATTCTTACTCCCGGAATTTTGCCGCAAATCGTAGATGAACCGGAGGAGTTTATACCTTCGGAAATCCCGGAACACAATATTCTTATAGCAGCGGGGGTCCACCCGGATATAATGATCGAGCTCATTGAAAAAGCCGCGGGCAACGGATGCCGGGCGCTGATCGCCCCCAGGGAAGATCCGAGCTGGATTGACTCGGTTCTTGAAAGAAAGATCAGAGGGCTATGCGCCGGCTTGGGCATCGAATGTGTTTTCCCACGCCCCTTCTGCGCCCTGCAGAAAAGCGGCTTTGCTTTCATTGATGAATTTCTCGAAACTTTTGGCCTCGGAAAGCCCGAATATGAGATTACATTGAACAAAAACGGGATCATTGAGGATGTTTTGGTCAGATATTCGGCACCCTGCGGCGCCACATATTACGTGGCGGCGGGCCTTATCGGTATGAAAAAAGAAGAGGCTGTAGAAACGGCTAATAAACTCTGGCACTGTTATGTGTGCCTCGCAAGCGGCAAGATAGATCCGGACCTCGGCGATTCGATAATGCATATTGCGGCCCATATAAATCTAGCCGTCGCGAAAAAAGCGGTGGAAAAAGGGAGCGGGAGGGTATAACGTGCTGATAGATAAGAACATTTACGAATTCGTCAAATTACTGGCCTCCAGGGAACCGGTGCCGGGAGGAGGAGGGGCGGCAGCTCTGGTCGGTGCCATAGGTGTGGCTCTGGGCAGTATGGTTGGAAATCTTACAGTTGGCAAAGAAAAGTATAAAGAAGTGGAAGCAGAGATAATCGGGATACTGGAGAGCGCCGGAAGCCTGCAGGCTAGGCTGCTGGATCTTGTTGACGAAGACGCTAGGGTATTCGGCAAAGTCGCCGGTGTATACAAAATGCCGAAAGATACCGAAGAGGAAAAGAAAAAGAGAAATGAGGCGATGCAGCAGGCCTTAAAGGAAGCTTGCGGTGTGCCGCTTAAAATCATAGAACTTTCATATGAGGCTATAAAACTCCACAGGAGGCTGGCGGATATCGGTACAAGACTGGCTGTCAGTGACGTCGGCGTCGGTGTATTGTGCCTGAAGGCCGCGCTGCTGAGCGGCCGGATGAATGTGCTCATAAACCTGAACGGCATCACCGATGAGGAATTTGTAAAAAATACAACCGATTATATGGAAAGAATCTGCTCTGAAGCTTTAGCAATCGCCGGTGAAACTTATGAGAAAGTTGAGAATATATTAAAAAAATAGCTATTATCAAAGGGGGTAAATGGAAGCCGCCGGGTGAGGGGTATTACCGGCTGTTATTTAAATTATTAAGCATGCATATAGGGGGCGTGTCAGATGGCTGATATTGTTAGCGGTAAAGAAGTTGCTGAAGCTTTGAAGCAAAAACTTGTAGACGAAGTGGATGAATTAAAGTCCAATGGTATAATTCCGGGCCTTGCAATAGTTCTGGTTGGAGACAGGCCTGATTCTTTATCGTATATAAAAGGTGCACAAAAAAGGTGCAGTGAAATAGGCATTGACTGCCGGTTGGTTCAACTGCCGGCGGATACATCGGAAGAGGAATTTGTATCCCGGATCCGCCAGCTCAATCAAGACAGGAGCGTACATGGTATTCTCGTCATGAGGCCCCTTCCCGCAACTATATCCGAAGACAGGGTAAAATACGAGATTTCGCCGCTGAAGGATGTGGACTGTTTCAACCCGGTGAATATGGCCAAAGTTATGAGCGGTGAGGAAGGAGGCTTTGCTCCGTGTACACCGTCGGCCGTCATGGAGATCCTGGATTATTACGGCATAGAACTCACCGGGAAAAGGGTGGTAATCGTCGGCCGCAGTATGGTAGTGGGAAGGCCGCTGTCCATGATGATGTTGAAACGGCACGCCACTGTAACCATTTGCCATACCAGAACCGTTGACCTGGCGAAAGAGACTTCCAGAGCTGAGATCCTGGTGGCTGCAGCTGGAAAAGCACGAATGATAAAAAAGGATATGGTGGGCTCCGGAGCGGTGGTGATAGACGTAGGAATCAATTTCGATGAAAACGGTAAGATGTGCGGTGACGTGGATTTTGAAGCTGTAAAGGAACTTGCCGGCAAAATAACACCGGTCCCCGGTGGAGTGGGTTCCGTCACGTCGACGGTGCTGGCCAAACATGTCATCCGCGCCTGCCGGATGCTGATTGATCAGGAGGGTTAGAAATGATTATCATGCAGGGCAAACCCTTTGAAAAAATTCTAGAAATGATAAAAGATGTAGATAAGGTATTCATCACCGGGTGCAGTCTTTGCGCCACATCCTGCATGGCCGGTGGAGAACAACAGATTATGGAAATGAAAGAAAGGCTTGAAAAAGAAGGCAAGGAAGTTACAGGCTTTGTAGTGCTTGAAGCATCCTGCAACAGGCTTCAGGTAAGATCGGCCCTGAAAAAGAAAAAGGAAGAACTGGGGAAAGCCCAGGCCGTCCTTTGTATGGCGTGTGGAGATGGGGCTCAGACCGTGGCCGGAGTTCTGGAAGATATTCCCGTATACCCCGCCAATGACACTTTATTTATAGGCGAAGTTGAGCGCATAGGTCATTTCTCCGAGATGTGCAGGGCCTGCGGGGAGTGCGAACTGGGGTGGACAGCCGGCATTTGTCCTGTGACGCGGTGTGCTAAAGGGCTTTTAAATGGGCCCTGCGGCGGCTCGAGGGACGGGAAATGCGAAGTAGACAGGGAAAATGAGTGCGCATGGGTGCTCATATATGAGAGACTGAAGAAGATGGGCCGGCTGGAAAATATTAAGGAGATAAAAGCTCCCAAGGATTACAGCAGGGCTTATAATCCCAGGAAGATTGTAGTCGGCTGCAGGAAGGAGGGATAATATGGGACTCAGGGAAAAGCTGGAGAGCGGCGGATTCGCGCTAACCGCCGAGATGGCGCCACCTAAAGGGGTAAATACGTCCAGATTCAGAGAATGCGCCAGGGGAGTAAAGGGCCGGGTGGATGCGGTTAACGTCACGGACTTCCAGAGTGCCGTGGTGAGAATATCCTCATTGGGAGCTGCAATTATGCTGCTGGAAGAAGGAATCGAGCCGGTAATGCAGTTGACCGGCCGGGACAGGAACCGGATAGCAATACAGGGAGAACTCTTGGCTGCAGGAGCGCTGGGGATTAAGAATATCCTGGCCCTCACCGGTGACCATCCGGTATTCGGAGACAACAGGCAGGCAAAGCCGGTATTCGAATTGGACTCGGTCAATATCCTCCAGATTGCAACCCTTCTCATGGAAGGAAAGGATCTGGCGGGCAACCCCCTGGACGGCGCCCCGGACTTTTATCTTGGAGCCAGCGTGACACCGCTTTTTAATCCGCTGGAACTTCAGGTGCTGAAAATGGAAAAGAAAATAGCAGCCGGGGCCAAATTCTTTCAAACTCAGGCGGTATACGATATCGAAGTGCTGAGAAGGTTCCGGGAGAAAACAGCCCACCTCGATGCAAAGGTGCTGGTAGGTGTAATTCCATTAAAATCACCGGGAATGGCCAATTACATGAACAAAAACGTGCCCGGCATATTCGTGCCTGAGGGTGTCATAGAAAGGCTCAGGAATTCAGAAAACAAGGTACAGGAAGGGCTGAGGATCGCAGCGGAATTCATAATGCAAGCGAAAGAAGAGAAGCTTTGTGATGGGGTCCACATAATGGCAATAGGTGCTGAAGAAAACGTACCAATACTTTTGGATATGTGTGGATTTTAGGTACCGCTGTAGGTAGACGAAATCAGTATTGGGGGAGGAAGGGAAGTGTCAAAACGGATTGTCGTAATTGGGGCAGGTCCCGGCGGATATGTAGCTGCACTGACGGCTGCCAAGCTGGGTGCTCAGGTGACGGTCATAGAAAAGGACAGGGTGGGCGGAACCTGTCTGAACAGGGGTTGCATCCCCACGAAAGCCCTTCTGGCCTCAGCGGAGGTACTCACCGCCGTGAGGGAGGCGGAAGAATACGGGATCAAGATTGAAGGCGAAATAATACCCGATATGGGGCTCATAATCGCCAGAAAAAACAAAGTCGTCGAAAGACTGAATAAAGGAATAGAATTTTTATTCGAAACAAATAACGTCAGGCTTGTGAAAGGCAAGGGGACGCTGGTAGACAATAAAGCTGTAAAAGTTGATCTGGAGGAGGGCGGCTGCGAGACACTGGAGGTTGATAATATTATAATCGCTACCGGTTCGTCGCCGGCAAAAATACCGGTGTTTCCTTTCGATGGGAAAAAGGTGCTAACCAGCGATGAAATACTGAATTTAGGCTACGTGCCTTCAAGCATAATCATAGTCGGCGCCGGCGTTATCGGATGCGAATTTGGCACCTTCTTCAGTACGATGGGAAGCGCGGTAACCATGGTCGAAATGATGGAACGGGTTCTTCCCACCGAAGATCCCGATGTGGGCAAAGAGATGGAAAAGGTGCTGAAGAGGAAGAAGATAAAGCTGCACCTCAAATCCAGAATAGAAAAGGTAGAAATTCAAGAAAACGGCGTTAAAGCTGTGCTGGACAGTGGTAAAGAACTGGAAGCCGAAATAATGCTGGTGGCGACAGGCCGGAAGGCCGAAATTAATGGCATCGGCCTGGAGACTGTAGGTGTGAAGATGGATAAGGGCCGGATAATCGTCGACGATCGCATGGAGACCAGCGTAAAGGGGATTTATGCCATAGGGGATATCGTACCCGGACTACAGTTAGCTCATGTGGCTTCGTTTGAAGGTATTTGTGCTGCAGAAAACATAATGGGGATTGAAAGCCGTATGGATTACAGCGCGGTACCCAGAGGAATATTCACAGACCCCGAAGTTGGGGCGGTGGGAATGACAGAAGAAGAGGCGCTAAATGCAGGATTCAGGATCAGGACGGGCAGGTTCTATTTCAGGGGATTGGGAAGAGCTCAGGCTGCCGGAAAAATTATAGGTTTCGCCAAGATAATCGCCGAAGAAGATACGGACCAAATACTTGGTGCTTCTATAATGGGACCGAACGCCACAGACCTGGTCCACGAGATCGTGCCGGCCATAAAGTACGGTATTACCGTAAAGGATTTGAGTAAGTTAATCCACTCTCATCCGACTTTCAGCGAGGCGGTTATGGAAGCGCTGCACGATGTGCACGGCCAATCAATACATAATGCGTAACGGAGATGATTATATGGCATACACCATAGCATTTGCCGGCAAAGGAGGCACCGGCAAAACGACGCTGGCCGGTTTTACTGTAGATTACCTGGTGGAAAAAGAATTAGGAACGGTACTGGCGGTGGACGCCGACCCGAACTCCAATCTAAACTCGGTTCTCGGCGTTGAAGTAGAATTTACGCTGGGTGAGATAAGAGAAGAAGTGAAGAACAATCAAGATGGAGTTTTCCCTGGAGGCATGACCAGGGCCGAATACCTGAATTTCCGGCTGCAACAGTCCATAGTAGAGGCGAAAGGCTATGATCTGCTTGTCATGGGAAGGCCGGAGGGCCAGGGATGTTACTGCTTCGCCAATGGTGTTTTAAGGGGAGCCACCGATAAACTTTCCGACTCCTATGCTTTTATGGTGATAGATAATGAGGCGGGCCTGGAGCATTTGAGCAGACGCACCACCAGAAAAGTCGACCTAATGTTTGCGGTAAGCGAGTGCTCCAAAAGGGGTATTGATGCCGCATACAGAATTAAGGGGCTCATAGAAGAACTTAAACTCGATGTAGGCGAGCTTTTCCTGATAATAAACCGGGTCCCGGAGGGGGGACTTACCACGGAAATTGTGGATGCAGTAAAACGTTACAATCTTACCCTTGCCGGCACTGTTCCCCTGGATGAAGAGATTTATGATTACGACAACAGAGGGATACCCCTCGTGAAGGTTCCCCGGGAAAACAAAGCGTTGATGGCTTACCGGAAAATACTTGATGACATTCTATTGTCCAGAATTGAGTTGCATAACAAAAAAGGCTGTTAAAGGCCGAAAACGGAGGCGAAGGATATGACGTATAAAAAACCGGTTCAGAAGCTTGCAGGAAAAATTAGAGAAATCACCCTCGGAGAAAACCTGAAACTGGGAGGAGAGTCGGTACTCCCGTTCTACAGCTTTGACGGAGATACGGGCCATAAGCCCGTAATAGGTATGGAGATCTGGGACGTGCACCCCGAAAACTGGCCAACCACCGTTATGGAAGAGCTGGGCGATAGGGTCAGAAACCCGGTTGAATGGGCGAAATTCTGTGAGGAGAAATACAAGCCTGATTTTCTCTGCCTGCGGTTCGTCGGGGCGAATCCGGATATGGGCGATAGGACTCCGGAGGAATGCGCTCAAATTGCAAAAGAAGTAGCCGAAGCCGTAACGCTTCCTTTGGTAATAGCCGGATGCGATTCCAATGAGAAAAACGGAAAGATTTTCACGAAGGTCGCAGAAGCGCTGGCAGATAAAAATTTCGCTTTTCTTTCGGCGGTGGAGTCGAACTACAAGGAAGTCGGAGCGGCGGTAGGGCTGGCATACGGCAACATAGTGGTAGCGGAATCGTCGGTAGATCTTAACCTGGCAAAGCAGCTGAATATCCTTTTGATGCAGCTCGGCGTGAAACCGGAAAAAATGCTGATGAATCCCGGATGCTCGGCCGTCGGCTACGGTTACGAGTACGTTATAACCACGCTGGACAGGATAAGACTCGCCGCCCTGGACCAGAACGACGCCACCCTCCAGTTGCCCATAATTATGCCGGTATCCTTTGAAACCTGGAAGGTGAAAGAATCCGCAGCTTCGGTGGAAGATGTGCCTGAATGGGGAGACCAGGAAGAGAGAGGAATCGCTATGGAAATTTCTACATCAGTTGGAATTCTGGCAGCAGGGGCAAATGCTGTTGTATTAAGGCATCCCAGATCCCTGGAAGTTGTCAGGGAGTTTATCAACAGCTTGATCCAGTAAATAGGGAAGGAGAGATAAAAATGGCTTTGACCGGAATGGATATATACAAACTTTTGCCCAAGAAAAATTGTAAGGAATGCGGCTTTCCCACCTGCCTGGCTTTCGCAATGAAGCTGGCCCAGGGGGGTGTTGAAGCAGAAAAATGCCCCTACATGTCTGAAGATGCCAAAACGCGGCTTTCCGAAGCAACAGCCCCACCAATGAGGACAGTCAGGTTCGGTGCCGGTGATAGGTGCTATACATTGGGAGGAGAAACGGTCCTTTTCAGACACGAAAAAACATTCGTCAACAGGCCCCGGTTTGCCGTCGCCTTTTCCGATACCATGAGCAATGAGGAAATTCAAAGCAAAATAGAGCGCATGAATAAGGTCGATTATATAAGGATTAGCGAAGAAATGTACGTGGAAATTGCGGCATTGGAGTGCAAGAGCGGAAATAAAGATACATTCCTATCCTTGATAAAGCGGGTAAAGGATGGCTGCAAGAAAGCTGTACCCATGATCATAACTTCAGATCCGGAAATTGCCAGAGCAGCTGTTGAGGAATGCAGGGAGTCAGGTCCGATTCTTTTCGGTGCCGACGAACAGAATTACGAGGCTATGGTTAACCTGGCAAAGCAATACAACCTGCTGCTTGGCGTAACTGCACTCGACCAGGAAAAGCTCTACGATCTCGTCCAGAAAATCCAGAACCTGGGTTACCGAGAGCTGCTTCTGAGTACCGGGAGCACCGCTCTCAAACAGGTATTTGACGACGTGGTCAATATAAGGAGGACCGCTCTGGTGTCCCAGGACAGAACTTTCGGTTACCCCACGGCGGTTTTCGCCCACAAGCTGGCAAAAGAAAAAATGATGCAGCTGGCGATAGCCACGCTCTTTGTAGAAAAATATGCATCGGTGATCGTGCTGGATGATATCGACTATTCTCTGGCTTTACCGCTTTTCGCCCTGAGACAAAACATTTACACCGACCCGCAGAGGCCGATGAGGGTCGAGCAGGGCCTTTACCGGATAGGTTCCGCCGATGAAAATTCACCCCTCCTTGTCACCGTTGATTTTGCCCTGACATATTTTATAGTCTCCGGCGAGGTTGAAAGGTCAAAAGTTCCTGCCTGGATGCTCATTCCCGACGCCGGTGGATATTCGGTGCTTACCGCATGGGCCGCCGGCAAGTTCAGCGGTAAGACCATAGCCAGAGCAGTAAAGGAGTTTGCCGTAGAGGAAAAACTGAAGACCAGAGAGATCATAATACCCGGGAAGGTGGCAGTGCTGAAAGCCGATATCGAAGATGAGCTGCCCAGCTGGAAGGTCGTGGTAGGTGCCGAGGAAGCAGCCCTGCTGCCCAAGTTCCTCAGAGATTATACAGGCAAAAAAGTATCGTAATTTGATGGAGGTGTCAGTATGGCGAGATTTATGACAATAGGCGAGAGAATTCATGTTATTTCTCCGGTTATTAGGAAAGCCCTCCAGGAGAGAGACCCCGCCCCTATCCTTGAAAGAGCCAGGGAACAGGTTGAAGCCGGAGCTCATTACCTGGACGTCAACATCGGACCTGCCGAACGGGACGGGGAAGAGCTCATGCCCTGGGTGGTGAAACTCCTGCAAAGCGAATTTCCCGATACGCCTTTGTGCTTGGATACTGCAAATACAAAGGCTATCGAAGCGGGGCTTAAGGTTTACGACCCAAAACCGGGCAAGGCAATCATAAATTCCGCCGACGCCGGCGCCAGGATAGGTATGCTGGAAGTGGCCGCCGAATACGGGGCGATGGTTATAGGGCTGTGTGCCAAGGAAGGTATACCCAGGGACAATGATGAGCGCATAGCCTACTGTACAGAGATCCTTGACAGGGCAATGGCTGTGGGCTTGAATCCGGAAGATATACTCTTTGATCCCCTGTTCGTCGTAGTAAAGGGGATGCAGGAAAAACAGCAGGAGGTGCTCGAGGCCGTAAGACAGATTTCTGAAATGGGTCTGAAGACCACCGGGGGCTTAAGCAATGTCTCTAACGGATGCCCCAGAAACCTGAGGGGTCTTATCGAGGCGGTATTTTGTTCAATGGCAATTCAGTGCGGCTTAACCTCCGCCATTATCAACCCCTGCAACAAGCTGCTTATGGATGTAATAAAGACGTCCGAGGTCATTAAGGGGTGGAACCTGTACTGCGATTCTTATCTTGAGTTATGAGATTAGAAAGATAAAAAGGAGGGTAATTATGACGCTGTTTGACATTATTTTCACAGGGTCCAGGCAGGCGCTGGAAGCCGCGAAAGCCACTGTGGCAGCGGCGGTCGAGAAAAAGGGAAGCGACGCAAGGGTAGCATTTCCCGAGACCGCCTACAGCCTTCCCACCATCTATGCGGCTACCGGAAAGAAGATTGGCAGTCTGGGGGAACTCCGGGATGCCCTTTCCATCGTCGAGAGCCTTATCGTACCCGAGCAAAATCTGGAAAAGGCTTTAAACGCCGGGCTTGCCACCGCCCTTTCGGCAGAGATTATCGAAGCCTGCAAGTATGCGGTTGAAGAGAAACCGTACAGCGAGCCATGCGCCGGGTTCATTTCCGACGCAGTGATCCGTTCCCTCGGTGTACCACTGGTCACCGGTGATATACCGGGTGTCGCAGTGGTGCTTGGTGAAGCCCCGTCGGCGGAAGAAGCGGCAAAAATTATCAAGGGTTACCAGAATAAAGGCCTTCTCGTCTTCCTGGTGGGGAAAATAATCGACCAGGCCATAGAGGGCAAAGTCAAGATGGGGCTTGAACTCCGCGTTATACCTCTCGGCTATGATGTAACTTCTGTTATCCACGTGGTGACGGTTGCAATAAGGGCGGCACTTATATTCGGCGCAGTACCTCCCGGTAATCTGGAAGAGCTACTCAAGTACACAAAGGAAAGGGTACCGGCTTTTGTAAACGCCCTGGGGAGCTTAAGCGGGCTGGTCGTATCCGCCGGTGCCGGTGCCATAGCCCTCGGATTCCCGGTAATTACCGATCAGGACGTGCAGGAAGTGCCTCACTATCTAATCGTCCAGAAGGACTACGATAAAATTGTGCCCACTTCCCTGGAGGCGAGGGGCATAAAGATAAAAATAACAGAAGTGCCGATACCCGTAGGATTTGCAGCTGCCTTTGAGGGCGAAAGGGTAAGAAAGGAAGATATGTTTGCCGAATTCGGCGGCGGGAGAACTCCCGCGTGGGAGCTGGTACGGATGAGAGACATGGCGGAGGTGGAGGACCATAAGATAGAGGTAATAGGTCCCGACATAGATACCCTTGCGCCCGGTGGCGGCAAACTGCCTTTAGCCGTTCTGGTGGAAGTAGCGGGTAAAAATATGCAGGAAGACTTCGAACCCGTTATAGAGCGCCGGATCCATTACTTCCTCAACTATATAGAAGGTGTAATGCATATAGGCCAGAGGGATATAATGTGGTTGAGGATCAGCAAGTCTACCTATGAAGCCGGCTTCAGGCTGCACCACATCGGAGAGGCGCTCTACGCCAAGTTGCTGGATGAGTTTGGCAGCATAGTTGATAAGATACAGGTAAAAATTTACACCGACAGGCAAAAGGTGGAGCAGCTCGCCGAGGAAATAGCAAAGCCGAAATATGAGGCTAGGGACGCAAGACTTGCCGGGCTTACTGATGAAAGCGTGGATACCTTTTACTCCTGCCTGCTGTGCCAGTCCTTCGCACCCGCCCACGTCTGCATAGTAACGCCGGAAAGGCTGGGGCTCTGCGGAGCTGTAAGCTGGCTTGACGCAAAGGCGACGAAGGAGATCAATCCCACCGGCCCCTGCCAGCCGATAGTAAAGGGCGAATGCAGGGATGAGGTAAAGGGTTCCTGGGATTCGATAAATAAGGCGGTGCAAGAACTTTCCCACGGAGGGACTAAGGAAGTAAACATCTACTCAATTATGGATAATCCTATGACCTCCTGTGGTTGCTTCGAGTGCATCTGCGGCATAATGCCGGAAGCAAACGGCGTGATAATCGTCAATAGGGAATATACTGGCATGACTCCTCTCGGTATGACCTTTGGAGAACTGGCATCCACCACAGGAGGAGGCGTCCAGACTCCCGGTTTTATGGGTCTGGGCAGGCAGTATATAACGAGCAAGAAATTCCTCCTTGCCGAAGGTGGAATCAAGAGGCTGGTTTGGATGCCGAAGGAATTAAAAGAGGCCCTTAGAGATAAATTAAATCAAAGGGGCAGAGAAATCGGAATAGAAAATTTCGCCGATAAGATAGCTGACGAAACCGTGGGGACAGACCCCGATTCTGTGGTAGAGTTCCTTAACAGAGTAGGTCATCCCGCTATAGCAATGGATCCAATCATGTAAAATAGGGAGGTAATATTATGAATCTGCCTTCTGATATAAAGTATCACAAGGAACATACCTGGGCGAAAGTAGAAGGAGATTATGCCGTCATCGGCATTACCGACTACGCCCGGGATAAATTGGGAGAAGTGCTTTTCGTGGACCTTCCCGAAGTCGGTGATTATATTAAAAAGGATGATGTTTTTGGGACCGTGGAATCCGGGAAGGTTGCCTCGGACCTTTATGCCCCGGTAAGCGGAGAAGTGGTAGAGGTTAACGAGGAGCTGGCAGACAGCCCGGAGCTCGTGAACGAGTCCCCGTATGAAAAGGGCTGGATGATTAAGGTGAAAATGAGCGACCCATCCGAGTTGGAAGAACTGCTGGATGGCGTCGAATATTCAAAGTTACTCAAGTAAATCCCGGTTACCGGTAAAATACTCCCCAACTTCATGATTATCCGGCGCTCCAGGGTCCGGCTTTCTTGCTTCAAATTCGCCTTCAACGACCCTGGAGCGAATGTTTATACGTTTAAAAACTTTCGCTGCTTTTGAAGAGGATTTATGTATTGTTAAAGAAAAGGTGAAAACATGGATGGATGCACTATACTGTTTAAACCCCAAAACAGGATCATAAAAGTGAAAGAAGGCACCAGCCTATTGGAAGCCGCCCGCAAGGCCGGGGTTTTCATCGACGCGCCCTGCGGCGGCAGTGGTCATTGTGGGAAATGCAGGATAAGGATACTCGAGGGAGATTACAGGTTTGAGAAATCTCTCGTTCTTCCCGATGCGGATTTTGAAAAAGGGATACGTCTGGCGTGCCTCACTTATGCACTGAGCGACATGGTCGTAGAGCCCCTGGAAATTAAGGTGACAAACGAGGTGCTGGTAGAGGATGTGGATCCCGGCGAAGAAGAAAAGGGGTGGATCAAAAAGGCTCGAAGGATGATGGAAGATTCGGGGATAGAAATTAAAAGCGGGTTAGAAAAAATAAGGCTCGCCCTCGACCCTCCAACCTTGGACGATAATATCCCGGATTGGGAACGCCTTTGCGGGGGACTTGCGACAAAGTGCGGCCCCCAATCCCCCCGGTGTTCCCTGGATGTGTTGAAAAGGCTGCCGGGAACTCTTAGAGGGAATGGGTTTGATATAAACGTAATACTGGCAAGAGAACATGGCGATTGTGAGATAATAGACGTTAGGGGTTCCTGTGCGGATAAACCCCTTTACGGGATATGTGTTGACGTGGGGACAACCACCGTAGCGGCAAATCTGGTGGAGCTTGAAACAGGAAAGATAAAGGAGTCGGCGAGCGCCGGAAATCTCCAGATGCAGTACGGCGCCGATGTTATAAGCCGGATCATTTATTCGACCGGTGAAGGCGGTCTTGCCGCCCTCAAACATGCAGTCGTCGAGGGTACAATAAACCGGCTGGTTGAAGAGATGACCGCGAGGCTTAATATATACCCGGAGGATATAATCTTTGGGGTTTTTGCGGGCAACACCACAATGGCTCATCTTCTTCTTGGAGTTGAAGCGGAAAACATACGGCTGGAACCCTATATACCAGCTTTTAGGAACCATCCACCGCTTAAGGCTAGGGATGTGGGAATTCGTATAAATCCCGACGCGCCGGTGTTTATAGTGCCGGGTGTGGCGAGTTATGTCGGTGGGGATATTGTTGCGGGGGTCCTGGCGGCCGGCATTTGGGACAGCGACGAGAATGTGCTGTTTCTCGATCTTGGTACCAACGGTGAGTTAGTATGCGGAAACCGGGAAGTCATGGTTGCCTGCGCGTGTTCGGCAGGCCCTGCTTTTGAAGGTGGAGAAATAAGCTGCGGCATGAGGGCTATGCGGGGAGCCATAGACGAAGTAACGATAGACGGAAGGACTTTAGAGCCCTGCTACAGCGTGGTAGGAGGTACCAAACCCCGCGGGATATGCGGTTCCGGTTTGATAGACCTCGTAGCCGCCATGTTTATGACGGGGATTATAGACCCGAAGGGAAAGATAAACGCCGGTTTGAAATCCGAAAGAATAAGATTCGACGATAACCTGGGCGTCCACGAATACGTAATAGCATCTCAGAACGAGACTGAAGACGGCCGCGAGATAACCATAAATGAGATAGACTTGGACAATTTCATCAGGGCAAAAGGTGCGGTCTACGCCGGGATAAGGACGCTGCTTAAAACCCTTGATATGAATGTCACGGACATAAATAAAATAATAATAGCCGGCGGCATAGGCAGAGACCTGAATATTAAAAATTCCATAAACATAGGCTTGCTGCCGGAATTGGAAGAAGAAAAGTTCGTTTACATCGGCAACAGTTCCCTCATTGGGTCCTATCTTTGCCTCATCAGCAGGGGGGCGAGAGAAAAAGCAAAACATATAGCGGAATCAATGACCTATGTGGAACTCAGCGCCTTCCCCGGTTACATGGAAGAGTTCGTAGGGGCCTGTTTTCTGCCCCACACCGATATAAGGCTTTTTCCGGGTGTTATGAAGAAGTAGAACGCAATCGGGTTCATGAAGAGAGTGAGGTGAAGAGTATGTGCGAATCCAGGGCAGTTCTGCTTGAAGACGGCCGGGAAAAGGAACTAATGGAAAATGTCATTTACCTAGAGCCCCGAAATGGCAGTATCTTCTTGTGCGACCTTCTCGGGAGAGAAATAACGGTGGAGGCCAGGATTAAGGAAATCAAGCTCCTCGACCACAAGATCATTCTGGTGAAGCAGTAGTTAACGGAATAAGTAAGGGCATTCGCCGCTGTTACGAAAGCAGCGCAATGAGGAGAAAGGTGAAACGAGACGTTTCACCTTTCTTTATCTTTCAATTCTGCTTGTTATGCATCTTCAGCTTGACATCTTTCCGCGTGCCCGGCTGGTTGCTCTCCAGCTGGGCTTTCTGTGATTTGACTTCCCGTGGACTGGGCCTGCCCGCAGGTTTGTATATATTTGATCCTATCTCGGTACGGGCAAAGGTCTTTTTACGGGCAAACAGCTTTTTCTTCAAAGACAAAACAATCCCTCCTCATGTTTGGTCCAGGCTGGACAGTACCTTATCGAAGAGGTCTATATCGCACCTCCCCCTGACCCAGTGTATGCAGGTCTCGCAGCTAACCGCCTTTTCCGCGTTATCAAAAGAGCTGGCTACCGCATCATCGCCGATGTAGGTATATCCGGGGCAGGCTTCTCCCACCGCGTGAAGTTGCATTTTACTTACCATTTTTTCACTCCTGTTCGGGCTTTTTTAACTCTGATATTATTGTGGGGCAATTTTAGATAAAATATTAAAATTTTAGCCGGATTAACATTTCGACCAAACAGTTGTATAATATAATTCAAGTATGAGTCAATAATCGGATTAAAGGTGTGAAAGGAGGATAGAAAATGCCCGTTTACGAATACAAATGTGAAGACTGCGGACACCGATTTGAAGTACTCAGGAAGTTACAGGAAAGGGACGAACCCATCGAATGCCCCGGCTGCAGAAGCGGAAACACTCGCAGGGAGGTATCGGCCTTCGGGACCGGCATAAGCAGCGGGAGTTCTGGAACGCCGGGCTCCTGCGGTTGCTCCGGGGGCTCGAAGTTCGGGTGAGCTCAGGTTTAACAGCCCCCGGCGGGGGCCGTTTCATATTTGGGCGATATTGTAAATAAAAAGGGCTTTTGTTACAATAAAAAGAAATGAACCATTCGGGAGGGGAGAGGGTCGATAACATGAATCTCGAACAGCTTTTGGTGAAACTAAAGAATTCGGACCGTTTTAAAAGATGCGTAACCCGGTGGGAGGTCATTCCTCCGAAAACGGCGGAATACGAACCCTTTCCCGACTATCTCGATAAAAGACTCATTTTTGCCCTGAACAAAAAGGGCATTCACAGTCTTTATTCTCATCAGGCGAGAGCTCTGGAGGAGGTCACGAAAGGCAACTGCGTGGTGGTCGTGACTCCTACCGCTTCCGGGAAGACCCTATGCTATAACCTGCCTGTCCTCAACGCCATTATGCAGGATAAAAACAGCAGAGCCATCTACCTCTTTCCTACGAAGGCCCTTTCCCAGGATCAGGTGGCCGAACTCATGGAAACGGTAGAGACTATGGGAGAGGATATAAAGACCTTTACTTACGACGGCGACACCCCGCCTTCAGCCAGGGTGGCCATACGCAAGGACGGTCACATAGTTGTGACCAATCCCGATATGCTGCACACCGGTATATTGCCCCACCACACCAAGTGGATAAAACTTTTTTCCAATTTGAAATACGTGGTAATAGACGAAGTCCATACTTACCGGGGGGTCTTCGGCAGCCATACCGCCAACGTTATCAGGCGCCTCCACAGGATATGCAGGTTTTACGGCTCAAATCCGGTATTCATATGCTGTTCGGCCACCATAGCCAATCCGAAGGAACTGGCCGAAAAACTCACCGGCAGGCAGATGGTACTCATCGACAGGAGCGGGGCGCCTTCCGGCGAAAAAAACGTGATTTTTTACAATCCCCCGGTCGTAAACCGGCAGCTCGGTATCAGGAAGAGCAGCCTTCTGGAGGCGAAAGACCTGGCCCTTGAGTTTTTAAAAAACGGCATTAAGACGATAGTATTCGCCAGGAGCCGGTTAGGCGTAGAGGTAATGCTCACGTATCTTAAGGAGGGAATGAAAAACGCCCTTTATGGTTCCGATTCCATAAGAGGCTACAGGGGCGGATATCTGCCCCGGGAAAGGCGCGAGATAGAGAAAGGCCTGAGGGAGAACCGGATTCTCGGGGTTGTCAGCACCAATGCCCTGGAGCTGGGTATAGATATAGGAGGACTGGATGCCAGCATAATAACCGGCTATCCGGGTTCCATAGCAAGCACCTGGCAGCAGGCGGGCCGGGCCGGAAGGCGTTCGTCGGTATCGGCTTCTATACTCGTGGCCTCCAGCAGTCCCCTTGACCAGTATATAATAAACCACCCGGACTATTTCTTCGGTTCACCGCCCGAAAGCGGCCTGATAAACCCCGACAACCTGTACATACTGGTCAGCCATATAAAGTGTGCGGCTTTCGAGCTGCCCTTTGAAGACGGTGAAAAATTCGGCGTGGAGACCACCGAAGAGATACTTTCATTTTTGGAGAGCGAGAAAATCCTGCGCCATGTGGGGGGCAGGTGGCACTGGATGGCTGACGCCTTCCCGGCCGAAGAGATCAGTCTGCGCAGTGCTTCGACCGAGAATTTTGTAGTAGTGGACATCACCGAAGAGCCCAGGGTTATCGGAGAGGTGGACAGGGTCAGCGCCCCGATGCTCATCCATGAAGAGGCCATTTACATACACGGCGGTCAGCAGTACCAAGTGGAAAAGCTGGATTACGAGGAGAAAAAAGCCTACGTTAGGAAGGTCGATGTGGATTACTATACCGATGCGAACCTGGCGGTGGAAATAAAGGTACTGGATGTGTTAAAAGAACAGCCCCGGCGGGAAGATACCGCCAGGTACTTCGGAGAGGTTCTGGTTACGTCGCTCGCTACCATGTTTAAGAAAATTAAATTTTTTACCCATGAAAACGTGGGTTCCGGCCCCATACACCTGCCGCCGGAAGAGATGCATACCACGGCTTTCTGGTTTACGGTTCCGGAAACTATCTGCGGCCTCACGGCAGAAGATTTAAGATCAGGGCTTGCGGGTTTGTGCAACGTGCTGGTCAACATCGCTCCCCTTTACCTGATGTGCGACCCCAGGGATATCCGCGGCGTCATCCAGGTCAGGTCGCCCTTTACCCGGAAACCGACGATTTTCATCTACGACGCCTATCCAGGGGGAGTGGGCTTTGCCGAAAGGCTTTATCAGATGGATGTGCAACTTTTAAAAGCCGCCCGTCAGATCATCCTCGAATGCGGCTGCGACGACGGGTGTCCCTCATGTGTGGGGCCCCTGGAAGAAGTAGGTCCCGGCAGCAAAGCTTCCGCCTTAAAACTAATTCAAGGGGTGCTTTCCGATTGAACCTCTCGGAGAAATTGAAAGTCTTCGTTGCCGGAAAGGACAAAAAGGATTCATGTTATCCTGCAGCGGGAGAAGACAGTGATGAACTGAACCGTATCTCTCGCGTGCTCGGCGGTGAGCTTTTGGTAACTCCTTACGGGAGGCACATAGCCGTAGAGAGGGTTTTTGAAGGGCATTTTTGCCACGCCGGTGTAATGCTGCGCTCTGTCCTGGAAATTTCCCCGGAAATAATAAAGCTCGCCGCCAAAAACACCGATTTTGCGGAGCTTGATTTTAAAAAGACGGCTTTTATTGATACGGAGACAACGGGCCTTGCCGGAGGTTCGGGGACCTATGCCTTTTTAATAGGAATCGGTTATTTCGAGGGGGACTCGTTCAAACTGGTGCAGTATTTTATGAGCGATTTCGACAGGGAGCCCGCAGTGCTTCACAGCCTGAGGGACCTGCTCGGCAATTTTCGGAGCGTGGTGAGTTTTAACGGAAAAGCCTACGATATACCGCTCCTTTCCGCCAGATTTCTCATAAACAGGATGGGAAATCCCCTGGAATCCCTGGCTCATCTCGACCTGCTCCATACCGCCAGGCGCATATTCCGTGAGCGACTTCAGAGCGTTAGCCTGTCGTCCCTGGAACAGTCCCTTTTTTATATGGCCAGGGAGGATGACGTACCCGGTTTTGAAATTCCTTCAATATATTTCAAATATCTCAGGGAAAAGGACCCGCTCCCCCTGAAACCCGTGCTGCACCACAATCGAATGGACATCCTCTCGCTGGTGAGCCTTCTGGTCAAAATAGGTCAGGCCCTGGGCGATCCATTTCAATCAGATGCCTGCTGCGGCCAGGATTACTACTGCCTTGGACGCCTGTACGAGGATATGGGGATGTTTAAAGAGAGCATCGAATGTTACAGGAGGGCCCTTGACGTGCCGGGCGTGAGGGACAGGGCTTATCGGCAGTTGTCTTTGCTCTATAAAAGGATGGGCCGGTGGGACGAAGCTGAAAAAATATGGATACAAATGGCCAGGGAAGGAATTTACCTGCTCTTTGCACTGTTGGAACTTTCAAAGTTTTACGAGCACAGGAAGAGGGATTACGAGAATGCGGCCCGAACGGCTCGACAGGCTCTGGAACTGGTCTACAGCAAAAAAAGACTCCTGGGGGAGCACGATAGAACCGAAATAGAAGAAATAAAAAGGCGCTTAAATCGTATATTGTCGAAGATGTTAAAGGTGCGGGGGGATCAAATAAAAATTATATAAAAGTCGAATAAAAGGCTGTGGAGGTGTTAAATTATGAAAGACGCCATCAAAATGGCTGCCCAGCTGATGGCTCTTTCGGCCAGGACGGCCCCCAAAGCCGGCGGCAGGGACAACATCGAGATAAGGATAATCGAGGGCGAGGATCTGAAAAAAATAGCCGGTGAGATGTACGCTTACGGAGAAAAGACGCAGAAGATCAATTTTGACAGGGACGGAAAAAACGTCGAAGATTCCGATGCGGTGCTACTCATCTCATTACACGGAGCCAAACCGATGGGGCTGAACTGCGGTGCCTGCGGTTATCCAGAATGCTCAAGGATTCCGGCATCGGTAAACGGGCCGGAATTTGCCGGACCGGTATGTGCATGGAAGTTGCTCGATCTGGGGATTGCCGTAGGGTCAGCGGTAAAAACCGCCAGCATACTGAATGTGGACAACCGCATAATGTACCGCATAGGCGTTATAGCCAGGAAGATGGGCCTTATAGACGGGGAAGTTGTGGTCGGTATCCCGCTGTCTGCAACCGGCAAAAATATTTTCTTTGATAGGAAATAAACTTGTATAGTGTGAGCCGCTGTGCTATAATATATAAAAAATTTAAACATATACCTTCGGAAGAGTGCTTTCTCCCTGCCTGCAGCGAGCGGAGGATGGTGTGAGCTCCGCGGCACAGAAGGCATGTGGCAGCCGGAGGGATAGCATAATAAAATTTTACATGTTCTTTTAAAAGCGGCAGGCTATGGCCTGCAACTAGGGTGGAACCGTCCGCTGTCAGGACCCCTAGACTGTTTGACCGGTCTAGGGGTTTTTAATTTTGCAATTTTTTTGGCAGAAAGGAGAGACGTAAATGGCCGAGAGCGGAGAAAAGCTAATGAACAAAATAGTTTCCCTGTGCAAAAGAAGAGGTTTTGTGTTCCAGGGGTCCGAAATATACGGAGGCCTTGCGAATACGTGGGACTACGGCCCGCTGGGGGTCGAGCTGAAACAGAATATAAAGAGAATATGGTGGAAAAAGGTCGTCTATGAGAGGGATGACGTGGTAGGCCTTGACAGCGCCATTTTGATGCACCCGAGGGTTTGGGAGGCTTCGGGGCACGTCGCCGGCTTTAACGACGCCCTGGTAGACTGCAAGCAGTGCAAGTCCAGGTTCAGGGCCGACCACCTCATCGAAGAGACCCTGGGCATGCATGTGGAAGGCAAGAGTGTCCAGGAACTTACGGAGATAATCCACGGCAACAGTATAAAATGCCCGGTATGCGGCGACGTTGCCTGGACCGATGCCAGGATATTCAACCTGATGTTCAAGACCCACCAGGGGGTTACTGAAGATTCCAGTTCAGTAGTGTACCTGAGACCGGAGACCGCCCAGGGCATATTCGTGAACTTCAAAAACGTACTGGATAGCAGCCGCGTTAAACTTCCCTTTGGAATCGCGCAGATAGGCAAAGCTTTCAGAAATGAAATTACCCCAGGGAACTTTATCTTCAGAACCCGGGAATTCGAACAGATGGAACTGGAATTCTTTGTAAAACCCGGAGAAGATATGGAATGGTTCGATTACTGGAGGCAGTTCACCATGGACTTCTTCTTGTCGCTGGGGGTGAAAAAAGAAAACCTGCGCCTCCGGGATCATTCGCCGGAAGAACTTTCCCATTATTCCAAGGCCACCACAGACCTGGAATACAATTTCCCCTTCGGATGGGGTGAACTCTGGGGAGTCGCCAACAGGACCGACTACGACCTTTCGCGGCATATAGAGCATTCCGGAAAAAGCCTGACCTATTTCGACCAGGAGGAAAACAGGCATATCGTTCCCTATGTAATAGAACCTTCGCTGGGCGTCGACAGGGCGATGCTGGCCATCCTCTGCGATGCTTACAGGGAGGAAGAGGTGGATGGCGAGACCAGGGTAGTGCTCGGCTTTCACCCTGATGTGGCTCCCATCAAATGCGCCGTATTTCCGCTTTTCAAGAAAGAGCCGCTGGAAGAACTGGCGAGGAAGATCTACCGGGACCTTAAAAAATGTTATGTGGTGGAATACGACAATACGGGCAGCATAGGCAAGCGCTACCGCCGTCAGGACGAGATCGGAACCCCGTTGGCAATAACCGTGGATTTCGACAGCCTCGATGACCACAAGGTGACAGTTAGAAACAGGGATACCATGCTTCAGGACCGGATAGGAATAGACAATATCAAGGAATATCTGAAGGATAAACTCGGCTTTTAGGTTTTTGTCCGTATACTTTTTGGAAAAACCGCCTACTCTATATTTGAGAAGGAGTGGGCGGTTATGTATTATTACAGGTATGACGGGAACATCCTCGATTTCACGAGGGGCCCGCTTACTGGAAAAATATTGAAAATGGCGGACAACTGTTTTATAAGGGAGAGAAAGGACCGTATAACCCTTTTCAGCCTGAAGCTCACAATGGTATGTCCCGGTACTTACAGAGAAGGCGGTTTGATGGAGTTTTTTATGCTGGTAAATAAGAAAAAAAGTTCGCCGACCTGCGACATGTGTTATTACGGCATTATGGGCCGCGGCAAGCTGTGTACTGTAAATTCCTTTCTGCTACCAGGGCATTTTCACCATAAGAAGGCCAATTTTAATTCAATGGTCGCGCTGCTGCGCTACAATGGGTATCTGCAGTTGCCGGTGCCCGATCCACTTACGTGGAGCTATATGAACTTCAGGTATTAAAAAAGGCCGCTCCGGAACGAAGCGGCTTTTTAAAATGCCTTGAGAGGGCTTAAGGCCTTCTGCATCTCTTCTTTTATACTCTCCAGGCCTTCAGGGGTTTTGGCCTCGCAGCGCACGATGAGCTCGGGTCCGGTATTGGAGGCCCTGACAAGACCCCACCCGTCGGGAAAGAGCACCCTGGCGCCGTCTACGTCTATCATTGGGTATCTTTCCCTGAAGTACTTCTTGATCGACTCCACCTTTGCGAATTTTTCGTCGTCGGGGCAGGCCACCCGTATTTCCGGCGTCGAATAATACTTCGGCACGTCAGAAAGTAGTTCCGATAATTTTCTGCCGGTTCTGGAAAGGATCCTTAACAGCCGGGCGGCTGCATAAAGGGCGTCGTCAAAACCGTAATACTCATCGGCGAAAAACATGTGGCCCGACATCTCGCCGGTGAAAACGGCGCCGATTTCCTTCATCTTGGCTTTTATCAGCGAATGGCCTGTTTTGTAAAACATGGGCTTGCCGCCAAGCTTTTCTATCTCCTCCACCAGGGCCTGAGAGCACTTTACTTCAACGATGGCAGTGGCGCCGGGGTGTTCAGGCAGGATTTCCCGCCAGAAGAGGATCATGAGCATATCCCCATATATGACGTTTCCGATGTCGTCTACCACACCTATGCGGTCGCCGTCGCCGTCAAAACCGATGCCCAGATCCAGGTTTTGCCTCAATACCAGCTCCCGGAGGTCTTTTAGATTTTCGGGCTTCACCGGGTCGGGGAAGTGATTGGGGAAGGAGGGATCCGACTCGCAGTAGAGCGGGTATGTTTCAACTCCCAGCCGTTTGAACAACTTTTCGGCGAAAAGAGATGCAGTACCGTTGCCGCAGTCTATCCCGACCCTCAGGGATTTGGACAACTTGATTTTATCGCATATGGTTGAGATGTAATCTTCGCTGGGGTCTATATGAGACAGTGAGCCTTTTCCGGATTCAAAGTCCCCCTTTTCCATCATGGTCCTTATTTTCTGGATGTCGTCGCCGTAGAGCGTGGCGTGCCCGAAGGCTATCTTAAAACCGTTGTACTGCGGGGGGTTGTGGCTGGCGGTTACCATGATCCCCGGATTGATACCGTAATGGATTCTGGAAAAATAAAATATGGGGGTTACCACCGTGCCAAGGTCCACTACATCACACCCGGTGGACATCAGCCCTTCGATCAAAGCCTGTTTTAGAGAAGGCGAGGAAGACCGGTTGTCGCTGCCCACCACAACCTTTTTCTCGCCGTTTCTCAGAGCGAACGTTCCGAAAGCCCGCCCGAGGGTTTGGGCCACTTCATCGTCGAGCTCTTCACCCACGACGCCCCTTATGTCGTACTGTCTGAAAATATTGGAATTCAACCTTTTCATGGGACCCACCTCCCTGAATATTAATAGTGTATTCCCAGCGCCCACATGATTATGGTAAGGAGTATCTCGAAGGCTATGAGAAATATGATCATCCACTCCAGCCTTGTACCCCGCTTGGCGTGGACCAGGCTTGTAAAAACCTCCGTAATATCCAGCAGGGTTTCGGTCTTATGCCGGATTTTCTCGTACCGGTCGCCCAGTTCAAACTGTTCTACCAGCTGTATGTAAAGGTTTTCACTTTCCTCGTTGATCCAGGTTATTTCTGGTTTATCCAGCAGCATTATATAAGAGAGGGTGTTGTATTTGAAGCCCAGAATCTTGCCGGACATCCTGGCGAGTTTTTCGTCCGATATGTTCAGTCTACCCGTTTCCAGGTAATTTATTATATCTTCGACGGCATCCATTAAATCGTCAATTTGGTCTTCAATTCTGGCCAGGGCTACGGATTTAGCCAGTACTGTAGCTATTATTTCCAGATACATTTCCCTAATTTCCGGGATGACAGTGTACTCGTGGCTGACCGAGAGCTCTTTCCCGGGATTTATCATTAGCGTGTAATCGTCGGTGTAATCAAGGGAGGTTACGGGAGGAAGATTTTTTTCTGTATCCTTCAGATATTCCAGCAGGTCCATTATCTCGTGGTGTTCGAAATTTAAAAAGACCATGGAGCCGAAAGAAAATATATAAGCGGATTTGCCCTCGGGCATCCGGACAATACCTTTGAGTTGCTCCTGGGACAGCACCAGAGGTTCGTCACACTGGTATTTTTTGTTTATGCCGAAGTGAAGCGACAGGCGGTTTCTATTTATCTCGTTGCAGAGGGAAGCTGCCTGTAATTTTATGCTTCTCAAAACAATCAAACCTCCCAATATCAAAATTATACCATTTTATCCGGATTCTCACAAGAAAAGGCGGGATTGTGCGGTCGATAATTTCGCTTTATATTATTGACGGCGAAAAATAATATAAGTATAATTAAAATATGCTCTAACCAACCAAAGTTACGAGAAAGTTGTCCAAGGAGGATGCAGTTATGAAAATAAACAATTACAACAGAAGATACTGGCCGGTGCTGATAATTTTCATCACTCTTGGGGCGTACAATTCTACATTCGGATTGCTGGCTGTAGCGTGTATGATTGCCCCGGTGCTTACGGCCTTTTTTAAGGGCAGGATGTGGTGCGGAAGATTCTGCCCCAGGGGGAGTTTTTTTGACCATGTGCTGGCCAGGTTGGGTGACAGAAATCGGCGCATACCGCAGCTTCTTAAAAAGACATGGATGCGGTGGATCATTTTTATTTCGCTGATGACGTATATGGGTTTCAACCTTTATATAGCAGAAAAGAGTATCTATGGTATAGGTGCAGTTCTGTTTAAAATGGTAATTATAACCACAGTCTTCGGCGTATTGCTGGGGTATCTCTTTGCGCCGCGCAGTTGGTGTAAAATTTGCCCGATGGGCACTCTGGCGATGATAGCAGGAAGGGGCGCGAAGGTTCCCCTGGTTATAAAATCGAGTGAGTGCAGGCTCTGCGGTATATGTGCCCGAAACTGCCCTTTAGAAATTCCCGTACATTCTTTCAGGGATGTGGGGATAGTTGAAGATCCTGATTGCCTGAAATGCGGAGTGTGCATTTCATCCTGCCCGGTGACGGCGCTGAAGTTGGAAGATAAAAACGAATCCCGGGGCGCCGTAGAGATTTACTCTTAATCCTGAGGACCGCGTCATGCGGTCCTTTTTACCGAAATTTTGCGGTAGGATTTGAAAATATGTTATAATAAAAACAAAATGCTACTTTTCACCGGCGGAGGAGCTTATGAGGGCCGTTATTTTTACCGGAGGGCGTATCGAGGATTACGAACCTCTTAAAAAATACGTAAAACAGGCGGATTTAATCATATGCGCTGACCGCGGCGTATATCACGCCCTGAAGATGGGGGTTATACCCCATTTGGTAGTCGGAGATATGGATTCCATAACCGAAAAAGACTGGGACAAAATATGCGAATATAAAGCAGAATTACGTACATTCCCGAAGGAAAAGGATTTTACCGATACCGAACTCGCCGTGGAAGCGGCTCTGGAAAAAGGGGCGAAAAAGACGGTGCTGCTGGCCGGATTGGGCGATAGACCCGATCACAGCCTGGCAAATATTTTTCTCATGGTCAACTATAAAAAAAAGGGAATGGACCTGATGCTGGCCGGGGAGAACTGGGAGATGTTTGTGATAGACGGCGCAAGTGAAATCGAGGGCGAAAAAGGTCAGATCCTTTCCTTGATACCGCTCACTCCTGAAGTAAGTGGTATTGAGACTGCCGGATTGTACTACCCTCTCAAGGGTGAGATTATTCCAATGGGGGCGTCCAGGGGGATCAGCAACGTCTTAACCGAAGACAGGGCTGTGGTAAAGGTTAAGCGGGGTATGCTGCTGGCCGTGAGGTTGAGCGGCGTTGAGTAGATTGCCCTGGGATTTAAAGTGTACGCAATATTAAGAAAAGGTGGAATTTTATGCTTTCAATGGATGTCTTCAGGGCTATAATTGATTCCATCCACGACGGCATTATAGCCGTGGACCCGGAAGAACGTATAATTATAATTAACCGCTCCGCCGAAAAGTTGCTTAAAATTGACAGAAACGCGGCCCTGGGTAAGAGCGTGGGAGATGTGGTTCCCAATACCAGGCTCCCGGTCGTGCTCAAGACGGGGAGGGCGGAACTCAACCAGTTTCAACAGCTGGAGGATACCACCATAGTAACGAACCGGATGCCGGTTTTCGACAGCAGGGGAAAAATAACGGGGGCGGTGGCGGTTTTCAGGGACATAACCGAGGTAAAGCACCTGGCCGAAGAGGTGACTAACCTGCGGGAGCTCCATAGCCTTTTGGAAGCAATCATAAATTCCACCCAGGATGCCATATCGGTGGTTGATGCCGAGGGCAGGGGTATCCTCGTAAATAAAGCCTACACCAGGATAGTGGGGCTAACCAAGGAGGATGTGATAGGCAAACCCGCCACCGTGGATATAGCCGAGGGTGAGAGCGTGCATTACCAGGTGTTGAGGACGGGCGAGCCCATCAAGGGTGTGCCGATGAAGGTCGGCCCGAACAAGAAGGAGGTAGTAGTTCACGCCGCGCCGATAATAGTAGGGGGTAAGTTGAAGGGCAGCGTGGCCGTAGTACACGATGTATCCGAGATAAAAAGACTTACCGAAGAACTGGATTTCATAAAGCGGAGAATGAGACATCTGGAAGCCAAATACTCCTTTGACGACATTTTGGGGAAGAGCAGTGCAATAAGGGATGCCATAGAGGCTGCAAAAAATGCGGCGAGAACCAACGTCACCGTGCTGCTTAGAGGCGAGAGCGGCACGGGCAAAGAGCTCTTCGCCCATGCCATCCACAACGGCAGCGAAAGAAGGCACAATCAGTTCATCAGGGTGAACTGTTCGGCTTTGACCGACAGTCTCCTGGGCAGCGAGCTTTTCGGCTATGCGGACGGCGCCTTTACCGGAGCCCGGCGGGGCGGGCGCAAAGGGCTTTTCGAAGAAGCTAACGGCGGCACGATCTTCCTGGACGAAATAGGAGAAATAGGGCTAAACCACCAGGCCATGCTGCTCAGAGTGCTGAACGAAAAAGAAATTATTAGGGTGGGAGAAAGTAAGCCGGTACCCGTAGATGTCAGGGTTATTGCCGCGACAAATATAAATCTGGAGAAAGCCGTTGAGGAAGGGCGCTTCCGGAAGGACCTTTATTACAGGCTCAATGTGGTGCCGATACACATCCCCCCGCTGAGGGAACGTAAAGAAGATATCCCGCTCCTGACGGACCATTTTATCAGGAAGTACAACCAGGAATACGGCAGGGCCGTAGAATCCATTGACGAAGAAGCTTTAGAGATTCTTATGGAATACGATTGGCCGGGGAATATAAGAGAACTGGAGAATGTTATAAGCCGGGCGATTATAAACATGAAGTTCGGCGAAAACGTAATCAGTAAAGAACACTTGCCCAGGCTCTATCTCCATCAAAACGAGGACAAATCCGAAACCATAAGCATAACCCAGCCTTCAAAGCCCTTGAAGGAAATACTGGAAGACGTCGAGAGGCAGACGATAAAAAGCGTCCTTGAAAAAGTGGGCGGCAACCGGAATGAAGCCGCGAGGATTCTCGGAATTTCTGTGAGAAACCTGTTTTACAAGCTGAAAAAGTTCAATCTTTGAAATTATAGACTGCAAAATATTTCATGTAATCCTTTGCATCAAATGCAATTTTTTGCATCTAAATTCGGTCGAAAAAAGCCGAAAATTGAGGTCTTTTTAGATTTATGATGTGGTACGATTTTTGCTCTATTATTTTATCTGGAGGTGGTCGCGTGAAGTCACTTCAGGAACTGCTAGAAAAGGCCCGCAGCGCAAAACCAAAAGTGATTGCGGTGGTAAAAGCCGAGGATGACGATGTTTTAAAGGCTGTCAAGACCTCTCAAGAGCTAGGGCTTGTAAAAGGTGTGCTGATTGGCGACAAAAAGAAGATCGAGTCGATAATGGATAAGCTCGGAATGGAAAAGACCAATCTTGAAATCGTAGATGAACAGGACACCTCGCAGGCTGTAGCTTCCGCGGTGGAACTAGCCAAAAAAGGTGAGGTACAGGCCCTGATGAAGGGGCTTATACAAACCAAGGATTTTCTGAAGGGTATAGTTTCAGGCGACAAATCCCTCACGGGCGGCCGGCTGTTGAGCCATGTGGCGGTTTTTCAGGTGCCGCATATGGAAAGGCTTATGCTGGTGACCGATGCTGCTATGAATATTTCACCCGATTTATCCCAGAAGTACCAAATAATGAAAAACAGCCTGTCGGTAGCCCGGAGTCTCCAAATCAAGAATCCCAGGGTGGCAGTTTTGTCTGCCGTAGAAGTGGTCAACCCATCGATTCCCTCGACGATGGATGCGGCTATTATATCAAAAATGGCCCAGCGGGAGCGATTGGAAGCCGTGGTGGACGGTCCGCTGGCGCTGGACAATGCTGTGTCAAAAGATGCCTGTATACATAAGGGCATCGATTCTCCAGTGGGTGGCGAGGCCGACATCCTGCTGGTGCCCGATCTGATAAGCGGTAACATCTTATACAAATCGCTGGTATACTTCGCCAGGGCTAAGGTGGCCGGCATTGTGGCCGGTGCGGAGGTACCTGTGGTGCTCACTTCCCGCGCCGATTCCGACGAGAGCAAAACCTATTCAATAGCCCTGAGCGTGCTGATGGGCTAGGATTTGGCTGAAAGCAAAAGTTTTGAAAAAGGGCTTTTTGATGGCTGGTTTTAGCTATCTTAAAAAAATTTAAATGGAGGGGAAAATCATGGAACTTTTTAAACTGATCGGCGGGATGGGTCATGAAGAGGTGGTATTCTGTAACGATCCCGAATCAGGACTGAAGGCTATAATCGCGGTTCACAACACAAATCTGGGCCCCGCTCTGGGCGGCTGCCGTATGTGGAACTACGCTTCCGAGGAAGACGCAATCAGTGACGTTCTGCGCCTCTCCAGGGGTATGACCTATAAAAACGCCATGATGAACCTGCCCCTCGGCGGAGGAAAATCCGTAATTATAGGCGATCCCCGCAAGGATAAGTCGGAAAAGCTTTTCAGAGCTTTTGGGAAATTCGTCAACAGCCTGGGTGGAAAATATATTACTGCCGAAGACGTGGGAACCTGCCCGGAGGACATGAAAATCGTTGTTCAGGAGACCTCCTATGTAGCCGGCCTTGATGGAAAGAGCGGTGATCCATCCCCTATTACCGCGCTGGGTGTGTTTCTCGGCATAAAAGCCTGCTGCGAGTGGGTTTACGGCAGTGACGACCTGAAGGAAAAGACCGTTGCGCTTCAGGGGCTGGGCCATGTAGGCATGGAACTTGTGAGGCTGTTGACTGAAGCCGGAGCCAAACTAGTCGTAACAGATATATATTCCGACCGGATCAATGAAGCTAAAGAGAAATACGGTGTCCAGGTGGTCGAACCTGAAAAGATTTATGAAGTTCCCTGCGATATTTTTGCTCCGTGCGCCCTCGGTGCCGTTATAAATGAAAACACCGTAGACAGGCTGAAGTGCAAGATAGTGGCCGGTTGCGCCAATAACCAGCTCAAAGACGAGAGTTTTGCGGAAGAACTGGCCCAGAAGGGCATCCTGTATGCGCCTGACTACGTCATCAACGGCGGTGGCGTGATCAACGTCTCTATAGAGGTATCCGGACAGCCCTACAGCAGAGAACTCGTCAATGAAAAACTCCAGATAATTCCCAGGAGATTGAAGGAAGTATTCCAGTTCGCCGAGAAAGAAGGAATCACTACAGCAAGGGCCGCCGACATAATCGCCGAAAAGATCTTCATGAAAAAATAACGTTCGAAATCAAAAATCCCGGCGTCCGGGAACTGAACGGCAGGGGCAGGAAGCGATGGGGTCCTGCCCCTGCAGTCAATACTGTTAAATATAGTTTCACTGCGAAAATCAGTTTATTCCCTACCATAAACATTTTTCGAATTTCAATGGATTGGAGGAAATGCCGGTGACGGTTTACGGAATACTGGCGATAAATCCGGGTTCAACATCCACGAAAATCGCCGTTTTTGAAAACGAAGAACTAATATTTGAGGAGAAAATCAGCCATTCTACCGAGGAACTTTCAAAGTACGACAGCATATTAGCTCAGTACCTGTTCAGGAAGAAGTTAATTCTTGAAGTAATAGATCAAAAGGGTTATAATTTGAGTAGGCTTAAAGCTGTTGTCGGCCGCGGAGGCCTGTTGAAGCCTCTGGAGGGTGGGACCTACACCGTCAACGAACGGATGCTGGAAGACCTCAAAAGGGGTGTGCAGGGTGAACACGCCTCCAACCTGGGAGGAATCCTGGCTTACGAGATAGGCCGGGAGCTGGGCGTGCCTGCTTTCATAGTCGATCCGGTGGTGGTAGACGAGCTGGAACCCGTCGCCAGGATTACCGGGTTGCCAGAAATAAAAAGGCGCAGCATATTCCACGCTTTGAACCAGAAAGCCGTGGCCAGAAGAGTGGCAAAAACTCTGGGCAGAAGTTACGAAGAGCTTAACTTGATCGTTGCCCACCTGGGCGGAGGAATCACTGTTGGTGCCCATAAAAAGGGCAGGGTGGTCGATGTAAACAACGGCCTGGACGGCGAAGGTCCGTTCTCGCCGGAAAGGGCAGGGCAGTTGCCGGCAATGGATTTTGCGAAACTTATTTTTTCCAAAAATCTGACCATTCAGGAAATAAAGAAAATGATAGCCGGCAAAGGCGGCCTGGTGGCCCACTTCGGGGTAAACGACGCCCGGGTAATAAAGAAGATGATAGAAGAGGGCAGTGAGGAAGTAAAGCTGGTATACGAAGCCATGGCATACCAGGTGGCCAGGGAAATAGGAGCATGCGCTGCGGTTCTTTGCGGACAGGTGGATGCGGTGGTTCTTACGGGCGGGCTCGCTCATGATGAGATGCTGGTGGACTGGATAAAGAAACGGGTTTCTTTCATAGCCCCCGTTCACGTCTTCCCCGGAGAAGACGAACTCAGGGCTCTCGCTGAAGGCGCATTGAGGGTTCTAACCGGCCAGGAAAAGCCGAAGGAGTATTTTTAAGCAAATTTAAAGGATAGGAGGTCCGGAGTTGAACAGGATTATCATCGATAAGGATAGATGCAAGGGCTGCGGCCTCTGCATCGAAGTATGCCCGAAAAAAGTTCTGTGTTTTGACGATGACGTGGTCAATGCGCTGGGCTATCATCCTGTAAAGGCAAAGGAAGGATGCATTGCCTGCGGTTTCTGCGCCACGGTGTGTCCCGATGTGGTATTTACAATATACAAAGAGGAAAAAGGGGGGAAATAAATTGGAAAAGATACTGATGAAAGGCAACGAAGCCCTGGCCGAGGCTGCAATAAGGGCCGGGTGCCAGTGTTTCTTCGGTTACCCTATAACACCCCAGAGCGAACTGCCGGCATACCTCGCCAGGGAGATGCCCAAAAGGGGGGGAGTTTTTTTACAGGCGGAAAGTGAAGTTGCAGCTATAAATATAGTTTACGGCGCCGCGGGAGCGGGTGCCCGTGTTATGACATCCTCGTCCAGTCCCGGTATTAGCTTAAAGCAGGAAGGCATATCATACCTGTGCGGCGCGGAACTCCCCTGCGTAATAGTAAATATTATGAGGGGAGGCCCCGGACTGGGAGATATCCAGCCCGCCCAGTCGGACTACTTTCAGGCTACCCGCGGTGGAGGCCACGGCGACTACAGGACGATAGTACTGGCACCGGCGTCGGTACAGGAACTGGTTGATTTAGTCTACGATGCCTTCGATCTGGCGGATATGTACAGGAACCCGGTGCTCATCCTGGGCGATGGAATACTGGGCCAGATGATGGAGCCGGTCGTATTCAAGGAAAGGCCTGCGAGGGAACTGCCGCCCAAGACCTGGGCTACTACCGGCAAAATGGGCAGGCAGAAGCCCAATGTGATAAATTCCCTGTATCTCGACCCCGTGCAGCTTGAAGAGCACAACCGCAAGCTCCAAAGAAAATACCAGGAGATAGAGGAAAAAGAGGCCAGGTGGGAGATCCTGAACGGTGACGACGCCGAATACTTCGTTGTGGCCTACGGTATCTGTGCCCGTATTGCCCATGCGGCCGTTGAAATGGCAAGGCAGGAAGGCATAAAAGTAGGACTTATACGACCCATAACCCTGTGGCCTTATCCTAAAAAGGCCTTCGAAGAGGTTCTTTCGAGAGCCAAAGCATTCCTAACCGTTGAATTGTCCTGCGGTCAGATGGTGGAAGATGTGAAACTGTCGGTAGACGGCAGGGCACCGGTGTATTTCTACGGAAGAACGGGTGGTATGGTACCGACCGCCGAGGAGATTTTCAGGGAAATAACGAAAATGAGGGGGCATTCCTAATGAAGCTGGTTTTCGAAAGGCCGAAATCCCTGCAGCTAACAAAGACCCATTACTGCCCGGGATGCGGTCATGGTACGATACACAGGCTTGTGGCCGAGGTGATGGACGAACTTAATATAAAAGAAAAGACTATAGGCGTTGCTCCCGTAGGGTGTGCGGTTCTGGCTTACAATTACTTCGACTGCGACATGCAGCAAGCTGCCCACGGCCGGGCTCCCGCCGTAGCTACGGGCATAAAGCGGGCTCTGCCCGACCGGGTTGTATTTACCTATCAGGGTGACGGGGACCTGGCAGCCATCGGTACCGCAGAAATTATTCATGCCGCAGCCAGGAGCGAGAATATAACGGTGGTTTTCGTAAATAACGCCATATACGGAATGACCGGTGGTCAGATGGCGCCGACGACCCTGATAGGCCAGCGCACGGAAACCAGCCCCTATGGGCGCGATCCCAAATTGGCAGGATATCCGATAAGGGTTTGTGAAATGCTGGCAACACTAGATGGTCCTTCGTTCCTAGCGAGGGTTGAGCTCACGGACGTAAAAAATATAAACAGGGCAAAAAGTTATCTTAAGAAGGCTTTTGAGATCCAGCTGGCTGGAAAGGGGTTCTCTCTGGTGGAGATCCTGTCCCCGTGTCCGACCAACTGGGGCATGAGGCCTGTGGATGCCGTTGACTGGGTAAGGAAAGAAATGGTGAAGGTATTTCCGCCGGGTGTATTCAAGGAACCGAAGGAGGGTAATGTATGAAGATGGAAGTAATTATGGCAGGTTTCGGAGGCCAGGGGATCATGTTGATGGGCGAAATCCTGGCCCACAGTGCCATGCTCGAAGGGCGGGAAGTTTCCTGGATACCTTCTTACGGCCCTGAAATGAGGGGTGGTACCGCCAACTGTATGGTGGTTATCTCCGATAAGAGGATCCCCTCGCCTATAATATCTTCACCGGATATACTTGTTGCAATGAACAAACCTTCTATGGACAAATTTACCCCAACGGTGAAATCCGGCGGAATTGTGATCCTCAACAGAGCCCTTATAGACGAAAAACCGGCAAGACAGGATATAGAGATCATAGAAGTAGACGCCAGCGGTATAGCCGATGAGCTGGGTAATATGAAGGTCGCGAATATGGTGGCGTTAGGAGTCCTGGTGGGCAGAACCGGGATCGTGAAGCCGGAGACTGTGCTCAAGTCGATAGACTATTTTCTCCCCGAACACAGGAAGAACATGATTGAAATAAACGAAAAGGCCCTGATGAGGGGGATCGCCGAAGTGAAAAAATAAACCCGGACATTATTATGTATTTGAATACCCAGTTTTCTGGGTATTTTTTTTTGCCGTATAGTTACCCCAGCTCTGTCAACTCTCCCGTGTTCCGGTCGTACATTGCGTTTGCACATGCCACGCATAGACTGAAGAGGTTCCAAGACTACAGTCGCCACTGCGGATACTGTTCAACCGGATAAATATGATGCACCGTTGTGGCTGGAATAGTTTTGCCCCGCCCCTGGCCTGCCGCAATGGGGTGTTTTCACTCGCCCGTGATGGGCCGCATATTATGTTATTGCAAATATATTTAATGGACTAAATAATATAAATGGAGGTTTAGTTATGTCTAATCAGCAACCCCGTAGAGTTCCTCGGTCCTGTCCTCCAGGATTTCAAGGACGATATATCGTTCAGCCCGGTGATACCTTTTTCAATATAGCTCAGATGTTCAGAACGCGCTTAGAGGCCCTTGCTGTAAATAACCCTCATATCATAGATCCCAATATTATAAACCCTGGTGATGTCCTTTGCGTGCCAGGTCTTATTCCTTACCCCTGTTGTATTGTTCTAAGGCCCGTACCTCAATTTCGTTTGCCCTTTGGAGCAGGAGCAGTAGCTTTTGTTAATTTTGCTCCTCAAGGAGGTCAAGCAGTGAGCTTTTTAGCAACCCTCCCCCAACCTTCCGCATTTGGCAATTTTGATATCTATGTGGGTGAAATTTATATTCCTGACATTGGAGGATTTGGCAATCAGTTGTTTCCGACTGCTCAGGATCCGCCGACCTGGGCAACTAGAATAGATCTTCCTACTGCTGCAGCAATTGCACCTAACTCCAGAGTAGTAATACGTCCTGCTAATTCAAATACCGGCATATCCGGCGATATTATATTTGATGCAACGATTCAGGGCGGTAGCTGTCATTTATAATTTTTATGTTGGGCGGCAAAGGCCCCAAGATTTAACCCCCCTATTCCTTGATTATATCAATTGCTTTATCTAACGCTTCAAGAAATTCTTTCTCTCGGGCAGTATTAACAGGTTTGTCCAGTAACTCCTCGCCTAATTTGAATACACATATAATTAAATTATTAACAAGCTTTTTCTTATCTTCTTTATCCATTCCCGAAGCCACCGGCCTCCTTTGCGTGTTTGCATCATGATGATACTTGCACAGCGGCTGCCAATTGTTCTCATACCAAAATGATTCATAATTTCCTTTGTGTGGTGTGATATGATCCACCACCGCTGTCGGTGTCAGCTTTCCTTCTCTTTGACACTCAACACATAGCGGATGCTCTCGTAAGAATCTTTCCTCCATCTCGCATCGATCCCCTCTCTGCCGCCGTCCTCCGTCTCTCGTCCTGCGACCTTCGCTTCTGCTTCTTGTGTTTGTCGCAGTATCGTTGCGTCGTTAAGTTCGGACATCCTGGCCAACTGAAAACCGGTACTCATGGCAAAGGATGAAAGCGGCCATTAAATGTGATAAAATAAAAAAGTGTCGACGTGGAATACAGCCGGTGGGAATCCACCGAGTATCGGGGGAGTTGCTTTATGAGAGTTTTTGCCATTTACTCTCCGACAAGATCTATAAAAAGCTTTCCGGTAACGGTTGGAATAGCCGGGGAACTGAAAAAACGAGGCTATACCGTTGGACTTATTAACGCCGGGGATGATGCTGGCGTAGAAGCTGGCCCCTTTGAAACAGTATCCCGCGCAAGCCCTGAATGTACCGCAATTTACATAGGCGGCGGGTTTTCGCTGGAGGAACTTCTCCGTTTATATAGACAGGACTACGTAATACTGGAGGGTTTTGAAAAAGTAGCGGCCCCCAAAATTCTATGGGTGGAGAGGGAAGAAAATCTCAGAGATTTTACCGATGACCTGGTATTTGCCGTTACAGGCCATTTTGTAAAGGCTCCCCCTTTCTGCGAGGGCGTTCCCTTCATAGAGGTTAAAGATGTTAAACGCCTGGTGGACCTTATAGAAGAAAGGGTCTATGAAAAGTTGCCCGGCATCGAGGGGGGAGGATGCGGCCTTTGCGGAAGGGATTGCTACGGCATGGCAGCGGATATATTGAAAGGCCGGGCATCCAGGAAAGATTGCAAAGGTTCCCAAAACGACCCCGTTGAGATTAAAATAAATGGTAAGAAGCTGGATATGGTTCCCTTTGTCAGAAACATGGTGGTATCGGTTGTCAAAGGGGTGCTTTCCCCGTTGAAAGGCTTCGAAGAAGGACAAATAGAGATCAGGATTAGAAACCCTGGGGAGGGTTAAAAAACTTTGGCCATGCTTGATATGCTGATAAACTGCCGGCTGTGCCCGAGGCGCTGCGGAGTTAACCGCCTAAAGGGTGAGAGCGGGTTCTGCGGCGCTGCGGACAGGGTGGTGGTGGCAAAGGCTTTCGCCCACCGTTGGGAAGAACCGTGCATAAGCGGGGACAGCGGGTCAGGGACCGTGTTTTTCTCGGGCTGCAACCTGAGGTGCGTTTTTTGCCAGAATTACAGGATAAGCCAGGAGTGGTTCGGCAGGGCCGTAGGCGAAGACGATCTTGTGGAGATTTTTCTCAGACTCCAGGCAAAAGGAGTGCACAACATCAACCTGGTTACGCCGACAATATATACCCCGCAGGTGGCCGAAGCACTGAAAAAAGCCAGAAGTAAAGGGCTTTTTATACCAGTGGTATGGAATTCCAATTCCTATGAAAATCCGGAAGCTCTTAAGATGCTGGAAGGGCTTGTGGACGTATACCTGCCGGACATCAAGTATTTCGACGGCGCCGCCGCCCGGAGGTATTCCAGAGCAGGTGATTATTTCGATCGTGCGGCACCGGCGGTGCTGGAGATGTACCGGCAGGTAGGGGAGCCGGTATTTGACTATAAAGGTATCATAAAAAGGGGCCTTATTATCAGGCACCTGGTTCTGCCCGGGTTGAAAGAAGATTCAAAGAAAATACTAGAATGGATAAAATCAAATTTACCCCGGGGTGTTTACATCAGCCTCATGAGTCAGTATATGCCCTGTTATAGAGCCGGGGAATTTCCCGAAATCAACAGGGTTCTTTCGACAGGGGAATACGAGGAGGTAATAGAGTATTTTTTCGAACTGGGCCTTGAAAACGGATTCGCCCAGGAGGAAGGGTCGAATTCAGTAAAGTACGTACCGGATTTCGACCTGGAAGGAATTCCATAAAATAAAAAATAATAATAGGAGGGTTTTTAATGCGAGATCCCAGATATGAAAAGCTTGCCCGGATCCTGATCCACTATTCGGTGGAGTTAAAAGAGGGGGAAAACATTCTGATTGAGGCCGGCCCCGGAGAAGCTCCACTCGTAAAAGAACTGGTGCGGGAGGCTTACAGGGTAGGAGGCAGGCCCTTCGTATCCCTGGCCGTGCAGGAAATTCAGAGGGAGATACTGATGAATTTGAGCGAAGAGGCTGCCAGGATGATGGCCCGCTACGATTCCGAGCGGATGAAAGATATGAACGCCTATATAGGCATCCGCGGAGGGGACAATGTGGCGGAGCTTTCCGACGTACCCCATGATAAAAAATCCCTTTACATGCAGCTTTACGTAAAACCCGTTCACGGGGATATAAGGGTTCCCCATACCAAATGGTGCGTTTTAAGATACCCCAATGCTTCCATGGCCCAGCTGGCTGACACCAGTACGGAAGCCTTCGAGGATTTTTATTTTAAGGTGTGCTGCCTGGATTACGAAAAGATGTCCAGAGCCATGGATCCGCTGGTGGAGCTCATGAACAGGACTAAAAAGGTTCGCATAGTCGGCCCTGGGACGGACCTTGAATTTTCCATAGAAGGCATTAATGCAGTGAAATGCGACGGCAAGAGAAATATCCCGGACGGCGAAATATACACGGCTCCGGTCAGGAATTCGGTCAACGGGTACATAACGTACAACGCTCCGGCCATTTATCAGGGATACACTTTTGACAATATAAGATTCGAGTTCAAGGACGGTAAGATCGTAAAAGCCACCGCGAACGATACCGAACGACTGAACAAGATCCTTGATACCGACGAAGGGGCAAGGTATATCGGTGAGTTTGCCATCGGTATAAATCCCTATATACTGAAGCCCATGAAGGACACCCTTTTTGATGAGAAAATAGCGGGAAGCATCCACTTTACTCCAGGAAGGGCTTACGAGGAATGCAACAACGGTAACGAGTCAGCCATTCACTGGGATCTGGTGTACATCCAGAGGCCGGAATACGGTGGCGGAGAAATCTGGTTCGACGACGTACTCGTCAGAAAGGACGGGCTTTTTGTGCCCAAGGAATTGCAGGGTCTCAATCCCGAAAACCTCGTCTAATCCTCGAACAGGTACCTCGCCATTTCTTCGATTTCTCTTTTGCGACGCCGGGTTTCCGGTTCGTCGATGGTTAGGTTTTCAAGATCTATTACATCTCCTTCCCTGGCTCTTTCGGGAAGGAGATGTTTTTTTATATTTATAATCTTTCCGTCCGTGGTTTCAATGACGGCAAATTCGCCCTCAAAGCGGTCTATAACTCCCTTTTTGCCCACGACCATTTTCACCTCCGGTTACCTGGAAGTTCTTACTTTTATTCCGGCGCCGTCGCTTTCCATTATCACATGGCCGTTTCCGGCGGTTGTGTACACTTTTACATTATGCTTCCGCAGCCTTTCCAATGTTTCCCTGTGCGGGTGGCCGTAGTCGTTGTCCTTCCCGAAGCTGATCACCGCATAACGGGGCCACACTGATTTTAGAAATTCCGTGGAAGTGCTGGAACTGCTGCCGTGATGGCCCACCTTCAATACGTCGGCCTTCAGGTCGTATTTTTTCTCCAGCATTTCCCGTTCGGAGAGCTTTTCAGCGTCACCGGTCAGGAGAAAGGAGTTGTTTTTGTACGTTATTTTAAGCACTGCGCTGTAGTTGTTCAATTCATCGTAACGGGTATTGTTGGGAGCCAGAACCCGGATATCGATACCGGCTTCCAGCGGTATAGTCATCCCCCCCTTTACGGTAGTAATTTTGAGTTTTTTGTCGGAAACGGCCTGCATGAGATCTCTGAAGGTCTTTGTGGTCGTAGTGACCCTGGGCATGTATATTTTGCCTATGTCAAAAGTATGGATGACGTCGTCTATAGCCCCGATATGGTCCTCGTGGGGATGGGTGGCCACGACGGCGTCGATCCTTTTTACGCCTTTTTTCTTTATGTAATTTATAACCGTTTTTGCATCGTCGTTATTCCCGGCATCTACGAGCATGGTACTGCCCCCGGGGAATATTATAAAGATGCTGTCGGCCTGGCCTACGTCCAGGAAATTCACCTCCAAAACTCCGCTGGAAGTGCCAGATCCTTCCTGATCAAGGCCGATTTCGACGGCACACCCAGGCAGGAAGGCTGCAGCGATGATGGCCAATAAAAGCAGAATGATTACGGGTTTGTTCCTAAAGGCTTTTTTCATGGCGTCATACCTCCTCCTGTTTTTACAGCAACTACGATATTTTAACAGATTCTATCCTTTGCGGACAAGACTGATATATTAAAATCAAAAAAAGGGCTAAGGCTTTAACCCTAACCCATGATCCGGATTTATTAATCCCAGCACGATTTGCCGTCGGTGGTTATACAGGTTCCGCCCGCCTGATCGTCTTTTCTGGTATACGCGTCGCAATAGGTGCCCTCCTTTGAGGTACAGGTGGGCCTGATGGCGTTGACCATAACGTTTTCTGCACAGCATTCCCGGTTGTTATTGTATTTACATGTGGTGACATTGCATTTGAGGTTGGGCATAAAATCACCTCCATAATAAAGTTTTCTACTAACTAGTATTTCCACCAGGGAGGAATTCACTCTTTTTTGTAGAATTTATTCTACGGGGTGCTAGCTTTGCGTAAAATAAATCTAAGCAGGGTCATTGATAAATTTGATATGGAAATTCTCGTCAAGGTGGATAATTTACCCGACATCTACGTGATCGATCTTAACCGCCCGGGACTTGAGCTTGCCGGTTTCTTTGATTATTTCGCCTTTGAGAGAATACAGATCCTTGGCATGACCGAAATTTCCTTTTTGGAAAGCCTGGCTCAAAACTTGAGGCGCGAACGTCTGGAGAGACTGCTTTCCTACGATTTGCCCTGCATTATAATCACGAGGAACTTGAACCCGCCGGAGGAACTGCTGGACTTGGCTGAAAAGTACGGCCGGTGTATATTAAGGACCCCTGAGGCCACTACGAGGCTCATAAGCAGGTTAACCGATTTTCTCGAGAGTGAAATGGCTCCCAGGACCACCGTCCACGGAGTGCTCATGGACATATACGGGGTGGGGGTGCTGCTCCTGGGGGAAAGCGGCATCGGGAAAAGCGAGACCGCTATAGAACTGATAAAGCGCGGCCACCGGCTGGTAGCCGACGACGCGGTTGAAATAAAGCAGGTGGCAAAAAACGTCCTCATAGGTATGGCCCCGGAAATCATACGCTATTACCTGGAAGTAAGAGGCCTGGGCATAATAGACGTCAAGACGGTATTCGGAGCCGGCGCGGTCAAGGACGATATAAGAATAGATATGGTGGTCGAGCTAGTGGAGTGGGAAAAATATAAAGAAGGAGACCGGCTGGGCCTTCAGGAGGAAAGAATTACTATTCTTGAATCCTCCATCCCAAAAAAGACCATTCCGATAAGACCAGGAAGAAATCTCGCCGCCATTATAGAGGTAGCGGCCATGGACCACAGGTTAAAGGCTATGGGCCACAATGCGGCGCTATTATTCACTCAGAAGTTATTCAGCAAAATACAGGAAGAAAAAAATGATTGAATACAAGGGGGGAAAATTGTGCTGGATAAACTGGAAAATATAAGGCAACTGGATAAAAGCGGCATGTTCGATCTTATTTACGGCCTTGCCGACCAGTGCGAAGAGGCGGTTAAAATAGCCCGGGAATCGGTAAAGGGCCTTAGGTTTTACAACATCGTCAACGTTGTTATTACCGGCCTGGGAGGTTCCGCCATAGGCGGTGACCTGGTGAGGATGCTGGCCGGCGACACGGCTGCCCTGCCCATTATGGTAAACAGGGATTACAGCCTGCCCTCGTTTGTGGATGAGAAGACGCTGGTGATAGCGTCCAGTTATTCCGGTAACACCGAAGAAACCCTTGCGGCCTACGATGAGGCTGTGAAGAAAAAGGCCCGAATTGTGGCCATAACCACCGGCGGCGAACTCAAGAAAAAGGCGATGGCGGATGAAATTCCGGTGATAACAATACCGCCCGGCCTGCCGCCGCGCGCGGCCATCGGGTATTCCTTTTTCCCGCTGCTGGTGCTTCTCGAAGAACTGGGCATTATACATAACTGCACAGTTCAGATCCCCGGAGCCATCGAGCTGATGAGAGAGGTGAGGGATGAACTCGCCCCGGAGGTCCCCGAAGAAAAGAACCCGGCCAAAGCCCTTGCAAGAAAAATACACGGCAAACTGCCGGTAATATACGGTTCTCAGGGAGTTACCGATGCACTGGCGGTTCGCTGGAAGGGCCAGATAAACGAGAACGGAAAGCACCCGGCCTTTTTCAACGTGTTTCCGGAACTGAATCACAACGAGATAATGGGGTTTGAGGGCGACCCCGGGCTCCTAAAAGAAGTGGAAATAGTGATATTGAGGTCGCCCGAAGAAAACGACCGGGTGAAAAAGAGGATCGAAATCACTTCGGCCTTGATCCGCGATAAGGTGTCGGGAATCAGCGAAGTCTGGCCCGCCGGAGACTCCCGGCTGGAGAGGATCATGTATCACGTGATTTACGGGGATTACGTAAGTGCTTACCTGGCGGTATTGAACGAAAAAGACCCGACGGAAATAGACTTCATCAATATATTGAAAGAGAGGATGAAGGGGTAATACCTTGAAGGAGTGATCCCTTTGAAACTGGAAGTGGATACCCACTGCCACACGGTCGCCAGCGGCCACGCCTACAGCACGGTTATCGAAAACGCGAAAGCCGCAGCCCAAAAAGGCCTGAGGATGATCGCCATAACGGACCACGGGCCTTCTATGCCGGGAGGTCCTCACCTTTACCACTTCGGCAACTTGAAGGTTTTACCGAGGCAGATCGAGGGCGTGTACATCCTGAGGGGTGTGGAGGCTAACATCCTGGATTATGACGGTACCCTCGACCTGCCGGAAGCCTACCTGCGGAACCTGGATATAGTTCTAGCCGGTTTTCATACTTATTGTTACCGGGGAGGTAATGTGGAAGAAAACACCCGGGCGGCTATAAATGCCATGAAAAACCCGTACGTCGATATACTGGTGCACCCGGGAAATCCGGAGTTTCCGATAGACATCGATAAAGTCGTGAAAGCTTCCGTGGAATACGGGGTGCATCTTGAGATAAACAACAGTTCCTTTACGGTAAGCCGGCGCGGAAGTGAAGAAAACTGTATGCTTATAGCCAGGAAAGCGGCCGGTTTCGGGGCAAAAATAGTTGTCGGCAGTGACGCACATATCTGCTTTGATGTGGGCAATTTCGATAAAGCCCTACGCATCATCCGGGAAGCCGGCCTTCCCGAGGAAAACATTTTAAATACCTCGGCGGAGAAAGTGATAGCTTATTTGAAGTCCAAGGGGAGAGAGTTACTACCAAAACAGGACTCAAGTTCAAAAATGTAATCAGGGGGGAATTTTGATGGAGGCAGTGGTTTATTTAAACGGAGAAAGGGTTGACTATGCGGATGCAAGAGTATCCGTAGAAGATCGCGGGTTCCAGTTCGGCGACGGCCTTTACGAAGTCGTCCGGGTATACGGCGGAAGGTTCTTTTATTTGGACCGCCATCTGAAGAGGTTGCAGAAGGGTGCTGATGAGATATACATGGAGCTCGATTTCGGCCTCGACAAGTTAAAGGATATATGCAAAAAAGCGGTGGCAGAGGGCGGTTTTAAAGATGCTTCCGTTTATATCCAGGTTACCCGGGGTGCAGCGCCCCGCCAGCACGTCTTCCCTGAGAAAAGCTCCTGCACTTGGGTCGTGATAGCGCGTGAAGCCAAACCTCAGCCCAGCCAATTTTACGAAAACGGTGTCAACGTTATCACCGTCCCTGATGAACGCTGGACTCGCTGCAATATAAAGACCGTGCAGCTTATAGCGAACTGTATAGCCAAAGAAAAAGCCAGGAGGGCAGGAGCGTACGAAGCCGTATTCCACAGGGGTGGGATAGTCACGGAAGCATCCAGCAGCAATGTATTCATAATCAAAGATAAAAAGCTGATCACCCACCCGGCAAACAACCTGATTCTACACGGTATAACGAGAAGCGTGGTGCTTGAAATCGCTGAAAAGCTAGGCTTCAATGTGGTGGAAGAGACTTTTTCCCTGGATAGACTTTTCGATGCCGACGAGGCTTTTCTCACCGGAACCATGACTGAGGTAATGCCAATCGTAAAGGTTGACGGCAAGATGATAGGTGACGGGGTTCCCGGCGAGATGACCAGGGACATTATCGAGGAGTTCGGGAAACTCACAGAAACCGTTGACCAGTAACGAACGATATCAAGGATCCAAATCGAATAAATTGCGACGCGGTGTAATATAGATAGGGTAAAAGGTCATGGGAGGGCGAAATATGTGCTGGCGACCTTTTACCCGATTTTTTTGCCTTTTTCTCGCTACGGTGTTGGTGCTTTCTTTGGCGGGATGTGATACAAAAAGAGACTCACGGGGGCGCGATGAAGGAGAACAGAAAACCTGGCAGGGAGTTATAACCCTGTGGGATTTCCCCAGATGGAAGGATAAAAACGGCAGCAGTTACGGGTGGATTGAGAGGAAAATCGCTGAATTTGAAAAATCGCATCCGGGAGTATTCATACACCTTAGAAAATTAAAATGGGAGTACGGGATGGTAGAGCTGAAAGCTGCGGCTGCTACGGGGACGAACCCCGATATAGCTCCCGTGGCAGGTGATATCGATTTTATCCTGCAGGGTTATCTGGAGCCCGTCGACGAGTTTTTTACACCGGAAGAGCTCAAAAGGTACGATGAAAGAGTTTTGCAAGCCTTGAGCTACAACGGCCGGCTCTATGGGTTTCCGTGGTTTATTACCACATACGGCTTGTATTTAAACGCTGACGCCTTTCGTGCCAGGAACGCCCGGATTCCCCCTGAGGGAGTATGGAGTTATCAGGAATTTGTAGAGGCTCTTCAAAAACTAACATATGATAAAAATCGGGACGGCAAACCAGACTATTTCGGCTTCAACAGCTTACTGTATCCGGGTAGCTACCAGTTGTGGGGCTTTCTTACCATGGATGGGGCGAGAATTTTCGATGAAAACGGGCGCTTCGTACTTAACAGCCCTGAAGGGAAATCGGCCCTAGCTAAAATTGTGGACCTTTTGGCAAAGTACAGGGTGGTGCCCGCAGACTTTGGTACGAGCGACGAAAAACAGGTGTGGGGTGATTTCATAGAAACAAAAAAGATAGCCGTATATCCGGCAGGACCGTGGGCTATAAACATTCTTGCGGAAAAGCAGCGGGAAGGCAAGGGCTTTGAATTCGAAATAGCCCATTATCCTTCGGGCTCGAGTAAAGCGAGGCCAGTTGCCACCGTTGCCGGCTATGCTATCTTCAAGCAGCAAGACCCGGAGAAAAGGGCTATGTGCGCCGAGTTTTTAAAGTTTATTACATCGGAAAGGGAACAGGAAGAACTCATGAATTACGGAGTTTTTCCGGCTATTAAGGATCTTCAGGAAAAGGTGAGCGAGGATAGGCACATGAAGCGCATGAAAGAAATACTCGATAATGCCGAGATTCTTCCTAAAATACGGAATTTCACCAGAGTGGATGAAATTATAACGAGCCAGGTACGCCAGGCAATTCTCGGCAGAAAGACTCCCGACCAGGCTCTTGATGATGCAGCGGAGGAGATCAGGAAACTGCAGGAGGGTACCATGCAGAATCTCCCATAAAATTGGGGATTCTAATACCGAACCGGTAATTATGGATTTAAAGGTCTCGGAGAGTGAAGGATTTGAACATAAGACCCGCAGAATTTAACAGCCTGGTGGTCGTAGGTTCTCCCGTATCTCACAAGGGTTTTACCTTCATACCCGTTATCGATGTGACTATAGGTGGTTTTACCGTAAAAAATAGTTTGATATTTTTGGGAAATATAGTCCCGCAGGCCGTGATTATTATGGACAAAGAGGACGTAGTGGGTATATATGCGCTAAAGGAAAATTTCCGGGCGGAAGATGCGCTAAAAAACTAAAGGGACGCGGCATTCCGCCGCGTCTCTCACTTGAGAAAGTTTTAAAGTGAAATCATTAATATTTTTCCGCTGACGTAAAAGTACTATATAGGAGTTTAATGTATAATATTTGTAGGAGCTTTAACATCCGGCAGGAAATATGAGCGAATATGCAGAAATAAATAAGCATCTGGCAGAAAGGAAAGATAGTATGGACATATTGTCTTTTTACAAAGATATGTGCAAGATAATACCTCCAAATAGAGTGAGAATAAACGAGTCCATGAAGTACCATACGTCCTTCCGCATAGGCGGGCCGGCGGATATTATGGTATTGCCCCAGAGCGCTGAAGAAATCAAAAAAATCTTGAGGCTGTGCAAACAAAATGATATCCCTGTTTTTATAATGGGAAACGGTACCAACCTGCTGGTCAGGGATAAAGGCATACGGGGCGTCGTGATTAAAGTCGCCCAGAACTTCAACGATGTCGAAGTAAAGGGGAATACCATAAGATCCAAGGCTGGTGTATTTCTGTCGGCGGTCGCCCGAACAGCTCTGGAGAACCATCTCAGCGGCCTGGAATTTGCCGCCGGTATTCCCGGAACGGTAGGCGGTGCAATAATCATGAACGCAGGGGCCTACGGCGGAGAAATGGCCGATGTGATAAAAGAGGTAGTGGTGATGGACTTTAACGGAGAGATTTTTTCGATGAAAAAAGAGGAGCTGGGGTTCGGATATCGCTGGTGCAATCTGCAGAAAGGAGGCAAAGTCGTTCTGGAGGCCGAACTCGAGCTGAAGCCCGGGGATTACGAGGATATAAGGAGGAAAATGGAGGAACTTTCTGCGAAGCGCAGGATGAAACAGCCTCTCAATATGCCCAGCGCCGGCAGCGCTTTTAAGCGTCCCACCGGAAATTACGCCGGTTCTTTGATAGAAAAGGCAGGGCTAAAAGGATTCAGGGTGGGCGGCGCAATGGTTTCCGAGCTCCACGCCGGGTTTATAGTGAATACCGGAAATGCCACTGCCGAAGACGTGCTCCAGCTTATCGGGATTATCCAGCAAAGGGTAAAGGAAGAATTCGGAATTGTACTTGAGCCCGAAATAAAGGTGGTTGGCGAGGAGTAGGAGGGTCAAGGAATGATAATTGGACTCGATGTCGGCGGTACTCATATAGATGCCGTTTTATTACGCGGGGGACATGTCCTTGAAGTCGTTAAGATCCCATATAATCCGTCGACTATCCTGGAGGGCATTTGCGAGGTAATCAATAAGTTGACCCAAAAAAGGGATCTTTCCCGGATTGAAAGGGTTAATTTGAGCACCACCATCTCCACGAACGCCGTACTGGAAGGCAGGACATCACCGGTAGGGATGATCCTTGAGAGCGGGCCGGGCGTTGATCCTTCTTTTGTAGCGTGCGGTAAAGAAAACTTTTTTCTGGACGGTTATATAGATCACCGGGGGCACGAAGTAGCCCCGTTCAGGGAAGCTCTGGTTCACGAAGCTTCCAGGCGATTCAAAGAAAAGGGGATTTCGGCCGTCGGCGTTGTAACCAAGTTTTCCGTCAGAAATCCTTCCCATGAGATAAGGGTTAAGGAACTACTGGACGGCGATTTTTATCCGGTAACAATGGGACATGCTCTTTCCGGGAAGCTCAATTTTCCTAGGAGGGTTTTTACTGCTTATCTGAATTCGGCCGTTTACGAACGCTTTACTTCATTTGCTTCGGCCATCAGGCGGGCTTTTGAGGACATGGGCATAAAAGCCCCTATTAATGTACTGAAGGCCGACGGGGGGACGATGAGCCTTAAACAGGCGATTTCTCTTCCGGTACATACCATTCTTTCCGGCCCCGCCGCCAGCGTGATGGGGTGCTGTATCCTTTCACCCGCTTCCGAAGATGCCGTGATCATGGACGTAGGAGGTACTACCACCGACATCTCTTTCCTCGCCGGGGGCGTACCGCTCCTGGAAAAGCAGGGGATAAGGATTGGGGCGTACCCCACGCTGGTGAGGGCCATTTTTTCTTTTTCCATAGCTCTGGGCGGTGACAGCGCCGTAAAGGTCGCAGACGGCCGGGTCGTTATAGGCCCCCGCCGGGAAGGACCCCCCGCAGCTCTGGGCGGTCCCGAGCCCACCCCCAGCGATGCCATGATAGTAAAAGGGTTGCTTGATTTCGGCAGCAGGGAAAGGGCTTACCTTGCTATGAAAGAACTGGGCTTTGTTCTGAAAATGGAACCGGAGGTCGTTGCTGAAATAATACTGGAGAAAATGGGGGATATGATCAAGAATGCCGTGGACGGGCTTCTGATGGAGCTGAACAGCAGGCCGGTATATACCGTCCGGGAACTCCTTTACGGTAAGAGAATAGAACCTAGGGAAGTCAGGATTATAGGAGGCCCTGCCAAGGCCCTGGCTCCCGTAATCGAGCGAAAGCTCAAAATTCCATGTGTGGTCCCCGATAATTACCAGGCGGCCAATGCCATCGGGGCGGCCCTCAGCAGGACTACGGCGGAGATAACCCTCATCGCCGATACGGCACGAGGGTATATTACGGTTCCGGAGCTGGGAATCCGCCAAAAAATAGACGGCAGTTTTACGCTAAAACGGGCAAGGTCAATGGCCCTGAAGCTTGTAGAGGAAAGGGCGGCGATTCTGGGAGCATCGCCGGAGGATATAGAGGCCGAAATAATAGAAGAAAGCTGTTTTAACATGGTCAGAGGTTTTTACACCGTCGGAAAAAATATACGGGTAAAAGCCCAGGTAAAACCCGGCCTAACCGGTTATGGCGGGGAAGGGAGGGAGATAGATGCTGAAGGCCGTAAATAAATTGGGGCTCGTATTCTTTCCGGCCTTCGACTGGGCCATAAGCCCTACACACCCCGAAAGAGAGGAAAGGCTGCTTTATACTCTGGACCAGGTACAGGAGGAAGGTGTAGCCGATATTGAGGGGGTCAGATTTTACAACCCGTCCGTAGCTGAAAAAAAGGATATAGAAAGGGTACATTTTTGCGTTCCGGACATATCGTCCCTTGTTACCGAATCCCATATGGTGTCAGCGGGCGGAGCGATTACGGCAGCCCGCGCTGTAATGGAGGGTGAGGTGCGCAAAGCCTTTGCTGTGGTCAGACCCCCCGGGCATCACGCCCACAGGGTGATTTACGGCGACAGGGGGTTCTGCATAATAAATGTCGAGGCGGTCATGCTCGAATACGTAAGGCGGACGTACGGCCCCAGGAGGGTAGTCATCGTTGATACCGACTGCCACCACGGCGACGGCACCCAGGATATCTATTGGAACGACAGGGATACTCTTTTTATCTCAATACACCAGGATGGCCGGACTCTGTACCCGGGCACGGGGTTTCCGGAAGAGTTCGGGGGTCCCGGTGCTTTCGGCTATACAATCAACATACCTCTTCCTCCCCAGACCGGAGAGGAAGGTTTCCTCTACGTGATTGAAAACCTGGTACTCCCGATAATAAAGGATTACAGCCCGGATCTCATCGTAAACTCGGCCGGGCAGGACAACCATTATACAGATCCGATAACCAACATGAACTTTACCGCGCAGGGTTACGCCAAGATGACCCAGCGGTTAAATCCCGATATTGCGGTGCTTGAAGGCGGCTATTCCATCGAAGGTGCTCTCCCCTATGTGAATCTAGGCATAATCCTGGCCCTGGCTGGTCTCGATTACTCCCATGTAAAAGAGCCCGACTATGATCCGGAAAAAATCAGACAGCCAGACTGGATTGCTGAATACTTAAAGAGGCTCTGTGAAGAGATCTACCGGCGATGGGTGTCAAAAGAGGACGCTGCAAAAAAGATGTTTGAGGGAAAGGACCGCGTGGTGCGCAAAAAGCGGATATATTACGATACAATAGCGGTTATGGAAGAACAAGAAGAGACTATAAAAGTATGTCCGGCGTGTTCGGGGCTCATTACTATAAAATCCGAGTGCGATCTGGGTTATTCGATCCTGGCGGTTACCATACCCCGGGATGCCTGCGCCAGGTGCATCGATGAAGGCCACAGGGCTTATAGAACCGCCGACCCCGGGGATTATTCCGGGATATACCTGCAGGATAAAGTGAACGACGAATATTGCGCAAAAATATGAAATGGGTCGAGCTGGCCGATGTGGCTGAGAAAGCTATAAACCAGGTCATGGATCACGTTTTATAAAAATTTAAGGCAAAATATGGATGAAGAAAAGGTGCTAGAGCTGGCAAGAATATTACTACGGGAGATGCTGCGCCGGTTCATTACATCCCAATGCCGTATAAATAGAACCGGATGATAAGCCGTAGGAGGTGAATTTTTTGGACGGCATCCAGGGAATACCTGAGGCGTTTTCGGAGAACAACAGAAAGCTCGAAAACTTTGTTAAACAAATACAGGAAAATTTTACAAATTCAACCAACATATTAAAGGATATCCAGGATAATCTGCGGCAGATAAAAATCGATGTGGAAAACAGTTTAAAAGAGTTGGAGCTGGAACTATCCCAGAACCAAAGCCTGCTCTCCAAATGGCTGGCCGGCTCAAACACCAAATTACAGCAGAAGCAAGTATCCCAGCGAAGGATGGTAATATTGGAGGAATTAAATAATCTTGAAAACGCCATCGAACAGCTTATCAACACCCTCACAAGCGAAACGGAAACTTTTACATCTTCTTCCCAGCAGCTGACGCTCGTTTTCAGAGACTTAGAAAACCGGTTGAAAAACGGCATGAATAACCAGTATACAGTAGTATCCCAGTTAGATCTGAATCCAGTACTGTCAGTTCAGCAGACCATCCAACAGGCCATTGATACCCTTAATTCGGCCCAGGCAAATATTGCTCAGAACAGAATATTTAGCCAGATTAGCAGCTCCCTCGATAACGTGCTGCAATAACCATTTTTTTTTTGTTTAAAACAAATTCCCCCGGGAATATTAAAAAAGAAAATAAATTCAAAGGGGGATAGTTATGACTCATAAAAAGGATTTGAATGAGTATCTCCAGGAGAAGAAAATAGAGGAGGAAGTCTCCGAAGAAGTATCGCATAGGTTAGACAGGCCCCAGGCGCAAAACCAGCCCCATGGTCAGCAGCAACAGCAGCAGTTGAGCGGGCAGCAGGCAGCCCAGCAGTTCCAGCAGCTCCTTAACCAGTTGAAGAATCAGGCTCAAAGCCAGCAGCTGCTGACCGACAACCAGGCAAGTCAGGCTATCCAGCAGGCTATTAATGCTCTTACCCAGGCTCAACAGAGCATTCAGGCGAACCAGGTTTTCTACCAGATGAACCAGCTGCTCGACCAGTTCAACAGACAGCTCCAGCAGTTGAACCAGCAATTCGTGGCAGCTATGGGTCACCAGGTCCAGTCCATGCAGACTTTGGCGCAGCAGCCCGGTCAACAGCAGGTGGGACAGATTCAGCAGCAAATCCAGCAGCTGCAGCAACAGCAGCAACAGCTTCAGCAGCTCCAGCAGCGGCTACAGTGATGATTACGAGAGAGGTTGTGCCGCAACCTCTCTTTTGTATTTGCTCTTGACATATATTTTCAGTAAAATATAATTGAAATGCAAGAGTAAATACGACTAAAGCGTGCGAATGATCCTTTTTATTATACCCTTTCGCATTAGGAAGGGATTTTTTTTTGAAAGGGGGCGGTAAGATGGACGCCGATCCTAGTAATAAGTGTTCTGGTTTAAAACTTAAAATTTGCCGGGTGGACCATCTTACCGTTTCCGGCGGTAGGATATAACCCCCGGCCTCTTAAGGAGGGAAGGGGATGAAAAATGAAAAGGAAATTGTGCTGTTAAAGCAGTTGATTCTCGCCAGGAAGACCGACGAAATAAAGGATATACTTTCAAGATTGCATCCCGCCGATATAGCGGAAATTCTTGAAGAGATAAAGGATGAGAATAAAAAGGTCTTTTTCAAGCTGCTCGATTCGGAAAAAGCCACGGAAGTTTTGGAAGAGCTGGAGCCGGAAGACAGGATACCGTATATCGAAGCCGTACCCGAAGCCCAGGTTGTAAAAATCCTGGAAAACATGTCCGTAGACGAAATCATCGACCTCCTCCAGGAAATGCCGGACGAAAAGGTCGAGAAAGTGATCGCCAAACTACCGGAGGAATACTACCAAGAGCTGAAATCTCTGATAAAATTAGCCGAAGATTCTGCCGGCGGTATCATGACCACCGATTATGTCTACCTCTTTCACGACATAACGGTGGCCGAAGCTATAGAAGTGGTAAGGAAATTCGGCCGCGAAGCTGAAACCATATATTACCTGTATGTCGTCGACCAGGAGAAACACCTCACCGGCGTACTCTCCCTGCGGGAGCTCATAGCAGCTCCAAGGCATAAAAAAATCGGCGAGATAATGCACAAGAAGGTAGTTTCCGTACAGGTGGATGAAGACCAGGAAGAAGTAGCCAAACTCATATCCAAATACTCGCTGCTGGCACTGCCGGTAGTGGACAGGGAAAACCACCTCCTGGGTATCGTTACAGTAGACGACGCGCTGGACATTCTCGAAGAGGAAACTACCGAGGATATTCACAAGCTGGCCGGTATATCGCCCGAAGAAGATATACTCCTCACCACAACCATATGGGGAGCTGTGAAAAAGCGGCTTCCATGGTTGGTAGTTTGCCTTTTGGGAGATCTACTCTCCGGTGCAGTGATAGACGGTTACTCCAGGGTGCTGGAAAGTGTGGTGGCGGTGGCCTTCTTCATACCCGTGCTCATGGCTACCGGCGGAAACGCGGGCACCCAGTCTCTTGCTCTGTCCGTAAGAGGTCTCGCCACGGGTGAAATAAACAGGAAGAACGTCATAAAATTTCTGAGCGGAGAAACCATGGCCGGAATGCTGGTGGGGCTTTCCTGCGGCGTGATTCTTGCCTTGATCGCAGCCGTTTGGCAGAAGGATTTTTACCTGAGTTTTGTGGTGGGGTCTTCCATGGGTATAGCTCTGATGATATCGGCCTTTGTAGGGGTCTTAATCCCGATGGTGTTCAATTGGATGAACGTTGATCCAGCCGTAGCTTCTGGGCCATTTATAACCACAATAATAGATGTTACGGCACTCTTGATTTACTTTGCCCTTACCATGAAGTTCCTGGGTCTGAGAACAGCGGTATAGGAGGTGGCGCGCCAATGGCAATGGGCTTTCATGCGGACGAAATCAGGCAATTAATAAAAAAGGGCAATTTTGTCGAACTGACCGAACTGCTGAAAGACAGCCACCCCGTCGACATTGCCGAGCTGTTTAACGAACTGGATCCCCAGGAATACCTTTGCGTATTCAAACGCCTTGAATTCAGCACTGCCAGGGATGTGCTGGAAGAACTGGACCCGGAAAAAATAACCTTTATACTGACTAACATTAAACTCCAGTACGCAGCCCTACTAATCCGGGAAATGTCCTCCGACGATGTGGCCGACTACCTGGGCATGCTGCCCGAAAACATCCGCCAGAATTTCCTGTACCTCTTGAAAAATCAGGACCAGAAAGATATTAGGACATTGCTTTCGTACCCAGAAACCAGCGCCGGCGGCAGGATGACCACCGACTTCATAGCCTTTCCAAAGGACATGAAGGCCGAGGAGGCTCTGAACAAACTGGCGGAACTGGCTCCCGATGCAGAGATGATATATTACGTCTATGTGGTAGACCATAAGGGTAAACTGTTGGGAGTTGTCTCCCTCAGGGACCTGGTGCTTTCCGCCCCGCATACGCCTCTAGGTGGGATAATGAACACCGATGTAAAGAAGGTACTGGCTAGCCAGGACCAGGAGGAAGTAACGAGACTCATGGAGAAATACGGATTTCTCGCTCTGCCGGTGGTGGATGAGGAGGGTGTCCTTTTAGGTATAGTAACTGTGGACGATGTCATGGATGTGGTGGAGGAAGAAGCTACAGAGGATATCCTTAAGATGGTGGGTACCGAAGAAGAAATAGATCCCGAGCGAAGTTCACCCTGGTACCGCGCCCGCAGGAGGCTGCCCTGGATACTGGTGGCCCTTTTCGGTGAAATAATATCGGGAAATGTTATAAAAAATTTCTCCGAAGCCCTTCAGGCTTTGGTTGCCCTGTCTTTTTTTATCCCGCTGCTGATGGATATGGGAGGCAACGTCGGCACCCAGTCGGCGGCGATAGTCGTCAGGGGTCTTGCTACAGGTGAAGTCAATCCGGAGGCCCTGTGGAAAAACCTACTTCGGGAAACCGGGGTAGGGGTGGTGCTGGGCTTAATAAACGGTGCGATGGTGGCGGTTATAGCGTATATATGGCAGGGCATGCCGGCCCTGGGACTGGTCGTTGGCATATCCATGGTATTGAACCTGACTATCGCCGCTCTTCTGGGCACATTCATACCGCTGATGTGGAATAAACTGGGGCGCGACCCTGCTGTAACTTCGGGTCCTTTCGTGACGACCCTCCTCGACATAATCGGGCTGTTCGTATATTTCAGCACCGCCCTGTGGATATTGAAGCTATGAGTAAATAACCCCCCTCGCCTCGAAAAGAGGAAGGGGGTTTATTTACATCACCTGGAGCATTAGGAATTTCAGGTAACGGGTTTCCTCCGACGCCGCTAAAATCGGGTGATCTTTCGCTTGGGTGCGGCTTTCTATGATCCTCAGGTTAACCCGGGCATCCCAGGCTGCAGATTCTATTATTTTCCAGAATAAGGCTTCATCCACATGATGGGAACAGGACGATGTTATCAGGAACCCACCGGGCTTCAGGAGTTTTAGACTTCTCAGGTTTATCTCCTTGTAGCCCCTGATGGCGCTTTCCAGTGCCTGCTTATTTTTAGCGAAGGCAGGTGGATCCAGTATAACTACGTCAAATTTTTTCCCGTTGTTATAAAACTGCCTCAGGACGTCGAAGGCGTTTCCCTCCTGAAACTCACAAATATCGTCGAGACCGTTTAAGACAGCGTTTTCTCTGGCAAGCTCTACGGCGTCTCTTGACGAGTCGAAGGCCAGTACTTTTTTAGCCCCGTAGCGGGCGGCCGAAAGAGCGAAGGAGCCGGTGTAACAAAAGCATTCCAGCACCTCGGCTCCCTTCACCAGAGGTTCGATGGCCCGCCGGTTTTCCTTTTGATCGAAAAAGTATCCGGTTTTCTGGCCGTTAATGACGTCGACGTACAGTTTAAGGCCGTTTTCTTCTATGATTATTCTTTCGGGCACCTCTCCGTAAAGGCAACCCTTAACCTGGGGAAGGCCTTCCAGTTCTCGTACCGGGGCGTCGTTTCTCTCGTAGATGCCGCGTGGTTCAAAAATTTCCTTGAGAATATCCACTATAACGCCTTTAAACCTTTCCATGCCAAGGGCCAGAGTTTGAATTACAAATACGTCCTCAAATTTGTCTACGATAAGTGCCGGCAGCAAATCGGCTTCGCCGTAAACCAGCCTGAAGCTCCCGGTAAAACCCAGTTTTTCCCGGTGCGACAGGGCATCGAGTATCCTCTTCTTAAAAAAATCCCTGTCGATTGCCTCGTCCTTATTCCTTGTTAAAAACCTTACGGTGATCTGGGACCTCGGGTTTATATAGCCTTTACCCAGGAATTTCCCCCTGTGATCGTATACTTCGACAATGTCTCCGGGGCTGAAATTACCCTGAATTTTTTCGATTTCGGTTCTGAAAACCCACGGATGCCCTTTTTCTATTCGCTTGCTGCGGTTAGCGGTCAAAATAACTTTAGTCAATTCGTTATTACCTCCAGTTAAGTTTATTTTTCCAGATCCAGGTCCACGGCTCTGGCGATGATCTTCTGTATATCGGCCATGAGGACCAGGAAGCGGTTTTCCGCTTCAAGGTACTTCCTTATACCCGAGTGGCAGGAAACGATATTATAAAGGTTTTCAAGCTCTTTTTCTGCTTCTTCGGAGGGTTTACCCGAAAGCCTCAGGGCTTCCACTTCCAGCTGTTTTGTCCTTAAATCCTTCAGCATCCCCTCCGCTTGGGGATCTTTTTTTAGCTCTTCTCTAGCCTTTTTGAATTCCAGGTATTCCGGAGAGCCGGACAGCGCCCGGGCCAGCTCATGAGCGGCGTCGTATACGTTCACCGTGATTCACCTCCAGGGATTTTATGAAATAGAATAAATCCTCGAGAGTGCCCGAATAATCGGGGTTTGGTTTCCGGTTATTCCTGTTTATCATGTGGTCGGTAACCAGGAACGTCTTTATGCCCAGCTCTGCCGCTATCAGGTCCTCATCTACATCGTTGCCTACCATTACGCATTCCCGAGGGTCTGCACCGATAATGTTCAGGATTTCTCCATAGTATTCCACATGGGGTTTGGCGAAATGCATGTTCTCGTACGTCGTGATAAGCCTGTAGGGGATATTGTCGGCATTTATCCAGCGAAGCCTTTCGCGTATTGCTATTTCGGGAAAGATTGGGTTGGTGGCTATGACCAGTTCGTAACCCAGCCTTTCGGCCTCTTTTAAAATACGGTAGGGTAAGGGGTTTTTCTTAACAACTCTACAGAGGTCCGGGAATTTTCGTATATAAAATTCATCCACCCTGGACAGTACCGCAGTTTTGTCGCAATCGAGGCTTTTAAAAAAATGTTCCCAGAAGACTTCCTTGTTAGTTTTTGAAGGGTCCAGGTTGTGGATCATGGCGTAAGTGGAGTCTATGAGCTTTTTTACGAAAAGCTCGGGTGGTATCAAATCTTTAAGCTCATAGGAGAGCATTTTCATGTAGTTTCCGATGAATTCGTCGGTATCGAGCGGAAGCAGAGTGCCGTCCAGATCAAAGAGCAGGGTTCTCATCTAAATTCCTCCCCTGTTATGTAGCTTTAGATTTTAATAAATTAAAAATTACTTCACTGCAAAAACTTTATTTATGTAGTGAAAAAATAGATTTTGACACATTTACAAATTATATTATACTATTACAGAGGAGGCTAAGTCGATGAAATTATGGGCCGATTTTCACACCCATACCCGTTACAGCCACGGAAGGGGTACCATAAGGGACAATGTGGAAGCGGCGGTTAGAAAAGGATTAAAGGTGGTTGGCATATCGGAACACGGTCCGGCAAATATAGGAATGGGACCCGGGCTGGACGATTTTAAAAAAATGAAAGAGGAAATTGAGAGTTTAAGAGAGGAATATAATAATATTACCATATTGCTCGGGTGTGAAGCAAATGTAATAAGTCTTGACGGAAAGCTGGATATACCGGAAAGGGTGCTGGACGAGCTGGATTATGTAATGGTGGGGCTGCATCCGCTGGTATGGACCAAGACCTTTAAAGACGGCTACCATATATTTTTTGAAAATTTTATAGCTAGGTGCCTGCAGCAATTTAAACCTAAAATCATGGAACAAAATACCCGGGCGCTGATCAACGCCATAAAAAACTATAGGGTACACATAATAACCCACCCGGGACTTCACCTTCCCATAGACACCGCAGCATTAGCCGAGGCCGCGGCCGGCTGCCGTACGGCCATGGAAATAAACGCGGGCCACGGGTACATGACCGAAGAATACGTGAAAATAGCAAAAAGTTATGGCGTAAAATTCGCCATAGGAAGCGACGCCCACAGCCCCGAAGAGGTGGGAGAACTAAAGAGAGGCATTGAAATAGCCCTTAAAGCCGGACTCAGTGAGCTAGATGTTATAAACGCCGGCAGGAATCAGGAGGAGAGCTTATGGAGGAAGACATCAGGTTTATAATAATAACCGGTCTTTCGGGTGCAGGGAGGACCCTCGCGCTCAGAGTATTCGAAGACCACGGGTACTTCTGCGTCGACAATCTACCGCCGGCGCTCATACCGAAATTTGCGGAATTATGCAGCCAGAGCAGGAAGAGGATAAATAAGATCGCGCTAGTCATAGATATAAGAGGAGGAGACTTTTTCGACCACCTTTTTGAAAGCCTTAAAACCCTTAAGAGTATGGGATACCCTTATGAGATCCTGTTTCTCGACGCCTCCGACGAAGTTCTAATAAAACGCTATAAGGAGAGCCGGCGGCGCCATCCGCTGGCCCTGGACAAGAGGATAATAGAGGGGATAAACCTGGAGAGGAAGAAGCTCGACCCCCTCAAGGCTAATTCGGATGTCATAATAGATACCTCCCATAGAACCCCCGCCCAGCTGAAGGAAGAAATAGTCAGGAGATTCATAGAAACCGAAAAAGAAACGGGCTTATTAATTAACATCGTTTCCTTTGGGTTCAAACTGGGCATTCCCCTGGATGCAGACCTGGTTTTTGACGTGAGATTCCTGCCCAACCCGTTTTACGTGGATGAACTGCGGCCTCTGTCCGGAAACGACCCGCAGGTGAAAGATTTTGTCATGAAGTGGCCGGAGAGCCGGAAATTTCTGGATAAACTTTTCGACCTCATACAATTTCTTATACCCTGCTATATCCGCGAGGGCAAATCTCAACTGGTGATAGCCATAGGCTGTACCGGCGGAAGGCACAGGTCGGTGGCAATGGCCAATGAACTCACAGCACTCTTGAGGAATCAGGGGTATAAAGTAATAATAGATCACAGGGACGAAAACGATAGCCGGGGTGAGAAATGTGAACCCTAAAATTGTAGCCATTGGAGGTGGAACGGGGCTTCCGAATCTGCTACGGGGATTAAAGCACTACACCAGGGATATCACGGCCATAGTTACCGTAGCTGACGACGGCGGAAGTTCAGGTATTCTCAGAGACGAACTCAAAATTTTACCACCGGGTGATATAAGGAACTGCCTTCTGGCCCTGGCCAATACCGAACCTCTTATGGAAAAACTTTTTCAGTACAGGTTCAATGCGGGTTCGCTGAAAGGCCACAGCTTCGGCAACCTGTTTCTGGCCGCCATGACCGATATACTGGGGGATTTTGAACTGGCGATAAAAGAATCCAGTAAAGTGCTGGCAGTAAGCGGACAAGTCCTGCCCTCAACCCTCTGCGATGTAATCCTGGTGGCCGAATACGAGGACGGCACTATAGTAAAAGGTGAGTCACGGATTCCCGGAGCCGGGCGCAGGATAAAAAGGATCGGGATCATCCCCGAGGATGCCAGGCCGCTGCCGGAGGCTGTGGAAGCTATCGAAAAGGCTGACGCCATCATTCTTGGGCCGGGAAGCCTTTATACGAGCATACTACCCAACCTGCTTATAAAAAACCTGGCCGGTGCAGTAAAGGCCTCTAGGGCCAGGAAAATTTTTATTGTCAATGTGATGACGCAGCCGGGTGAAACCGATGGCTATACCGCTTACGATCATGTAAAGACAATCCTGGAGCATGCAGGGGACAATTTGATCGACTGCGTGGTTATCAATGTGGAAAAAATACCCGAACACCTGCTGTTAAAATATCTCTCCGATGGGGCGCACCCTGTGGTGTGCGATGGTGAAAAAATAAAAAAATTGGGATATAATGTGATACTGGGTGAGCTCTTGAGCCACACCGATGTGATACGGCACGATCCGATAAAGCTTGCCAAAGTAATAATGGATATAATAAAATAGAGAACAAAGATCATTAACCGAAAGCGGGTGGCCGGTTTGTCCTTTTCTTCGGAGGTAAAGGAGGAGCTCTCGCGAATATCAGCCGAAAGATATTGCGAACTGGCGGAGTTGGCCGCGCTTTTGAGGATGAGCGGCAGCATTCACATAGCCGGCGGTAGGAACCCGATCAACATCAAGGTTCACACCGAAAGCGCTTCTACCGCCAGGAGATTTATACAGCTTCTAAAAAAATTCATCGAAGCCGAAGTAGAGATAATTGTCACCAAGGAAAAACTGAAAAAGCACAATCTGTACGTAGTGACCGCCAGTTCCCCGGATATGGGCGAATTTCTCGAGAAAATTGGCGTCCTGCTTGTCAGCAGGGACAGATTTCACATAAAGGATACTATCAAGTCTGCGCTGATTAGAAAGCGTTGTTGCAGAAAGGCGTACCTGCGGGGTGCTTTTTTGGGCAGCGGGTCGATCAGCGACCCTAAGGGACCCTATCATATGGAATTCGTCGCCGCAGGTAAAGAACAAGCTGAGTCTTTGGCGAGGCTTATCAACAGTTTCGGCCTGAACGCTAAAGTGGCAGTAAGAAAGGGCACCTTTGTGGTATATCTGAAGAACGGCGACGATATCAGGGATCTCTTGGGCCTCATGGGCGCCAACGAGAGTCTTTTAAAGTTTGAAGATATCCGGGTCTTAAAAGAGATGAGAAACAGTGTAAACCGGCTGGTAAACTGCGAAACCGCGAACTTGAACAAAACGGTTAATACCGCCATCCGCCAGATTGAAATGATAAATTTGCTGAAGGAGAGCGGAGTTTTCGAACATTTGTCCCCGGGGTTGAGGCAGTTGGCCGAATTAAGGCTGAAACACCCGGACTTGAGCCTCAAAGAACTGGGCCAAATGATGACACCTCCTTTAGGAAAATCCGGTGTGAATCACCGGTTAAAAAAGCTAGAGGCAATTGCAGAAAAAGTCAAATATAAAAAGGAGGAAGATTTTAATGTATGAAAAAACAGTCCTTGTAAAAAACAAAACCGGGCTTCACGCAAGACCGGCGGCTATGTTTGTACAGACTGCCAACAAGTTTAAATCCGAGATCTTCCTTGAAAAAGAGGGGAAGAGAGTTAATGCGAAGAGCATCATGGGCGTAATGTCGCTTGCAGTAAGCCAGGGCACCACTGTAACTATTTCAGCTCAGGGAGACGATGAAAAAGAAGCGGTAGAGGCGCTGGTGGAGCTGATAGAGAGTAAATTCGGCGAGGAATAAAGTCCAGGGCTGCCGCGACTGGAGCTTTTCAGACTCCGGCGGGGGGTTGTCATGACTAAACATGAGAAAATATTGAAATACATTAAGGATTTAAAAGTAGGGTCCAGGATATCGGTAAGGCAGCTGGCTCAGGACCTGCAGGTCAGTGAGGGTACGGCCTACAGGGCCATAAAGGATGCTCAGTTGAAGGGTCTTGTCTCCACAATACCCAGGATAGGCACCATACGAATCGAGCAGGCCGATAGCGAAGACATAGAGAAACTGACGTATGCGGAAGTTGTCAATATAGTCGAAGGCAGCGTGCTGGGAGGTATCACAGGCCTTCACAGACCGCTTAAAAAATTTTTGATAGGAGCTATGGAAGTTCGGGACATGCAACAATACGTGGAGCAGGGGGACCTTCTAATTGTCGGAAATAGAAAGGAAGCCCAGATACTGGCGCTGAATATGGGTGCAGCCGTGCTGATTACCGGTGGATTCCAGGCCGACGACGATGTGGTGAGGTTGGCTGATGAAAAAGAAATGCCCCTCATCACATCGCCTTACGACACCTATACCGTGGCTACTATAATTAACAGGGCCATTTTTACCAGGTTACTCAGAAAAGATGTAATCCGAGTAAAAGATGTAATGGTTCAGAACCCTTACTATCTTGACGCAGAGTCAACGGTGGGCGACTGGAGAAAGCTCCTGAGGGCAACCCGGCACAGTAGGTTCCCGGTGGTGAACAGCGAACGAGAAGTAATCGGAATAGTTACCACCAAAGATGTCGCCGACCTGAGGGACGAGCTGCCGATAGTAGAGATCATGACAAAGGACCCTATTATGGTAGGCCCTGATACCCCAGTAGCCCACGCCGCTCACTTAATGGTGTGGGAAGGTATCGAGCTCATACCGGTCGTGGAGGACCGGAAGCTGGTAGGAGTTATAAGCCGTCAGGATGCAATCAGGGCATTCCGGAGCCTCATTTTCCAGCCTCAGATTGCTGAAACCGTCGATAACCTCATTATGGGTCATTTTTCCGTGTCAAAGACTGAAAGTGGTGTAAGGCTCCACGGAAAGACAGGGCCTATAATGCTGAACCCTTACGGAATAACCAGCTACGGCTCCCTCATAACCGCTATGGTTAATGCCGGTTTTGAAGCATTCAGAAGCAAAAAGCGCCCGGAAATCATTCCGGACAGCCTCACCGTATATTTTTCGAGGCCGGTGCAGTTGGAAGAAGAGATAGAAATCAACGTGGATATTATTGAGATAGGCAGGAAATCCGGCAAAGTGGAAATAAATCTTTTTCACGAGGACAACCTGGTGGCAAAGGCGATAATGTCTGTAAAAGTTTTGGGCAGGTAGGTGACCTCTATGGCCGATTTCGTCCACCTGCACGTTCACACAAATTACAGTCTGCTGGACGGAGCCTGCGATATTGCAAAACTCGCAAAAAAGGCAAGAGAACTCGGTATGAATGCCATGGCCATGACAGACCATGGCGTTATGTACGGAATAATAGATTTTTATAAAGCCATGAAGGCTGAAGGCGTAAAACCTGTAATAGGGTGCGAAGTCTACATGGCAAAAAGGTCCATGGCGGACCGGGAATCCGGTATAGACGACGACCAGTATCACCTGGTGTTGCTGGCGGAAAATAAAACCGGATATAAAAACCTGGTAAAACTGGTATCTCTGGGGTTTCTGGAAGGCTTTTACTATAAACCTAGAATAGACAAAGAGGTGCTCAAAAAGCACAGCGAAGGCCTCATAGCTCTGAGCGCGTGCCTTGCCGGAGAGATACCCTACCTTCTCGAGAAGGGAGAATACGAAAAGGCCAAAGAGGCGGCCTGTGAACTCAACGATATATTCGGTAAAGGTAATTTCTTCCTGGAGCTTCAGGATCATGGGATTCCGGAGCAGAAAAGGGTAAACGCAGGGCTTGTTCGATTAAGCAAAGAAACCGGCATTCCCCTGGTGGCCACCAACGACGTCCACTATATATTGAAATCGGACGAGCCGGTCCATGATGCTATGCTCTGTATTCAGACCGGAAAGACTGTAAAAGATGAAGACCGTTTGAAGTTTCATTCCGCCGAACTTTACCTGAAGCCCAAGGAAGAAATGTGGGGGCTTTTCGCACCCCTGCCCGAGGCCCTTGAAAATACCGTAATGATAGCAGAAAGGTGTAACGTAGAACTCGATTTCGGTAGGATCCATCTGCCCCATTTTGAAGTGCCCCAGGGCTTTACTCAGGACTCGTACCTGGAAAAACTCTGCTATGAAGGGCTCGTAGAGCGGTACGGCCGGATAACCCCTGCAGTTAAAGCACGGCTCGACCACGAGCTGGATGTAATAAAGAGGATGGGCTACTCCAGCTATTTTCTGATCGTATGGGATTTCGTCAATTTCGCCAGGAAAAACGGCATAATGGTCGGTCCGGGCCGGGGTTCCGCCGCAGGAAGTCTGGTAGCTTACTGCCTTCATATAACAAATGTGGACCCGCTGAAATACAATCTCCTTTTTGAACGGTTCCTCAACCCGGAAAGGGTGACGATGCCGGATATAGATGTGGATTTTTGTTACGAGAGGCGGCAGGAGGTCATCGATTATGTCGTTAGAAAATACGGTGAGGACCGGGTCGCCCAGATAGGCACCTTTGGCACAATGGCAGCCCGGGCGGCTATAAGAGATGTGGGCAGGGTTCTGGGTTACCCTTACAGTGAAGTCGACGCCGTTGCCAAAATGGTTCCTATGGAACCGGGTATGACAATAGAAAAGGCCCTGGTGCTCAACCCGGAATTAAAAAAGCTGTATGACGAAAACGAGAGGATTAAGAAGTTAATAGATACGGCCAAAGCTCTGGAAGGATTTCCCAGGCATGCTTCTACCCATGCGGCCGGGGTGGTAATATCCCGCGAACCGCTGGTCGAACTGGTGCCTTTGCACAGGGTAGGCGATTCCAATGTTTCCACCCAGTTTACCATGACTGCTCTGGAAGAACTCGGCCTTTTGAAGATGGACTTTCTGGGCCTTAGAACCCTTACGGTAATAAGGGATGCGCTGCGGTTGATAGAGCAGACGCGGGGTATTTCCGTGGACCTGGACAAACTTCCCCTCGATGACGAGAAGGTATACGAAATGCTGAGCAGAGGGGAGACCACCGGCGTCTTCCAGCTTGAAAGCAGCGGTATGAGGAACCTCCTCAGAGAATTGAGGCCGGAGCGCTTTGAAGACATAATCGCGGTTATAGGTCTTTACAGACCTGGTCCCCTGGGAAGCGGCGCCGCAGACGAGTTTATAAAAAACAAGAACAACCAAGGAAGCATTAAATACCTGCATCCCCGGCTTGAGCCGATCTTGGGAGAAACTTACGGCATCATACTTTACCAGGAGCAGGTAATGAAGATAGCCCAGGACCTGGCCGGATTCAGTCTTGCCCAGGCCGACATCCTGAGAAAGGCTATGGGTAAAAAACAGCAAGGTGTGATGGAGGCTCAACGGACCGCCTTTATCCGTGGATGCGTAGAAAACGGCATCGACGGGGAAACCGCCGCAAAGATCTTCGAGGAAATATCTTATTTCGCCGGCTACGGGTTCAACAAGTCCCACGCTGCGGCATATGCTATGATAGCATACCAGACGGCTTACCTGAAAGCTCATTTTCCGGTAGAATTCATGGCGGCTCTTCTTACAAGCGTTAGGCACAACACCGACAAGGTAGCCCAGTATATCGCCGAATGCAGGCACATGGGCATTGAGGTGCTACCTCCGGATATCAACGAGAGTTATGAGGTCTTCACCGCTGTCAGCGGTAAAATCAGGTTCGGGCTGACGGCGGTAAAAAATGTAGGCGAAAGTATGGCTAAAGCTATAATAAGATGCAGGGAAGAAAAGGGTAGATTCGTCTCCTTCAGCGATTTTTGCGAAAAATTGGATCAGGCGGAAATCAACAAAAAAGCTGTCGAAAGCCTGATAAAAAGTGGTGCCTTTAATTCACTGGGCGCCAGGCGTTCCCAGCTCTTGAAGGTATATGAGGACGTGCTGAACCGGGTGCAGAAAAAGCAAAGACAGCAGGGCAAAAACCAGCTCTCTTTATTTGAGATAATCCAGGTGGATGATGTTGCTGAGGACGAACTGCCGGACATTCCCGAATACCCGGAAAACGAGCTGCTGGCTATGGAAAAGGAGGTTTTGGGGCTTTACCTTAGCGGTCATCCCTTGATGGAGTACAAAGACCTCCTGGAAAAAACGACAACTTTGAGCAGTAAGAATTTAACCGAGGAAGAAATTGAAATCGAAGACAACTCGGCCGTGGTAGTGGGAGGCGTCATATCAGAAGTCAAGCTGAAGTCCACAAAAGATAACAAACTTATGGCCTTCATAACGCTGGAGGACCTGACGGGTGTTCTGGAAGTTATCGTCTTTCCGAGCGTTTATGAGAAGTACTCCGGCAAGCTGCACCAGGATGAAAAGGTCCTAATTAAGGGAAGGATAAATTTAAAAGAAGAGGAAGCGCCGAAAATAATAGCAGATGAGATCAAGCCCCTTGAGAAGAGAAAGGAGGGCGTTCTCGTCATTATGGTGGATGGGTGGCAAGAGGACACCGGCAAGCTTCTGGAGCAGCTCAAAGAATTTTTCCTTTTGCATCCGGGGAGCATTCCTGTTACAATTTATATTGTAAAGAATCCAAAAGCCCTCCTGGTCGACAAAAACTATTATATAAACCTTTCGGAGCAAGTTTTGGAGAAAATATGCAGCATGGTTGGAGCTGAAAATTGCCTGTATTTGGAAACAGCAGTGGGGGCGTTTTCATAAAAAAAAATTAAATTACAAAACCTAAAAGGAGGCCCCGGAAGTGTGGACTGTAGTTTACATGGCTACTGATAGAGAAAATGCGGAGAAAGTGGTAAATGCCCTGCAGAGCGAAGGGGTTCTTGTTAAAATGAAGGAAGTCATGAAGAGCAAAAAGCGGGGATGCTATATAGAAATCCTCGTACCGGAATCCGAAGCGGAAGAAGCTCAAAAGATAATTCTGGAGAAGAATCTGTAAAAGGGGAGAAGGATGTGAAGAGGATTGGAATTCTCACCAGCGGTGGCGATGCGCCCGGAATGAATGCTGCAATAAGGGCGGTGGTCAGAAGTGCCATATACAACGGCATGGAGGTTTACGGTATCAAAAGAGGCTACGCCGGACTGATCAACGGCGATTTTGTGAAAATGGACCTGGGCTCGGTGGGCGATATAATCCACCGCGGGGGTACTATTTTGAGGACCGCCCGCTCTGAGGAATTTAAAACTCCCGAGGGCATGGAAAAGGCGTTAAAAAACATCGAGGCCCTCGGCCTGGAAGGACTTGTCGTTATAGGTGGAGACGGCTCCTTCAGGGGGGCTATCGAACTATCTAAGAGAGGCGTGGCCACAATAGGTATCCCGGGCACCATCGACAACGACATTCCTTTTACCGATTATTCGATAGGTTTTGACACCGCTGTCAATACCGTGGTAGAAGCAGTGAACAAGATAAGGGATACGGCTACTTCCCACGAAAGGACTTTCATAATCGAGGTAATGGGCAGGGAATCCGGCAATATTGCCCTGTACTCGGGTGTCGCTTGTGGTGCCGAAACCATTCTGGTTCCCGAAATACCATTTACGATAAACGATGTATGCAACAAAATAATGAGCGGCTACCGGAGGGGGAAGCTGCATAGCGTTATAATCCTGGCCGAAGGAGCAGGCCACGGGTTTGACGTGGGCCGGGAGATAAAGAATATAACCGGCTTCGAGACAAGGGTAATAGTTCTGGGACACCTCCAGAGGGGAGGTACGCCCACAGCCTTTGACCGCATACTGGCCAGCCAGATGGGCGGTAAAGCCGTGGAACTTCTGAAAAGCGGTATGAGCAACAAAATGGTGGGATGGGTTAAAGGAGAGCTGCTGGTGACGGATCTGGAACAAATCCTTACAGCTCATAAGGTCTTTAATATAGAACTCTTTGAACTGGCGAATATCCTCTCTATATGAAGATGGTAGGTGTTGAATATGCGAAAGACTAAGATAGTGTGCACCATTGGACCTGCCAGCGAAAAAAAAGAGATCGTGCGAGAATTGATTAAATCCGGAATGAATGTAGCGAGGCTTAACTTTTCTCACGGCAGTCATGAGGAACACAGGGCTAGAATTCTGACGATTCGTGAAGTTGAAAAGGAGCTGGGTGCCACCGTTGCGATTATGCTCGACACAAAGGGCCCTGAAATTAGAATGGGGACCTTTGCCGGAGGGAAGGCCCACCTTAAAAAAGGCCAGGAACTTACCCTTACTACATATCAGGTTGAAGGCGATGAAAACAGGGCTTTCGTGAATTTCGAAGACCTGCCCCGGGTGGTAGGTGAGGGTGACAGGATTTTGCTGGCCGACGGACTCATAGAACTTAAAGTAAAAGAGGTAAAAGCAAAGGAAATCCTGTGCACCGTTATGAACGACGGAGACCTGAGCGACAAAAAAGGGGTCAACATCCCCGGGAAATCGATTCCCCTTCCGGCGGTAACCCAGAAGGACGTGGAAGATATCCTGTTCGGCATCGAAATGGGAGTGGACCTCATAGCCGCTTCCTTTATAAGGAAGGCCTCCGACGTCATAGCGATAAGAAAAATCCTTGAAGATAACGGGGGGCAGGATATACATATTATAGCCAAGATCGAGAATCAAGAAGGAGTACAAAATCTGGATGAGATAATTAAAATCGCCGATGGAATAATGGTGGCCCGGGGAGACCTGGGAGTGGAGATACCCGTTGAAGAGGTCCCCATCGTCCAGAAGAGGATTATCGAAAAGTGCAACCGGGCCGGTAAGCCGGTGATTACAGCCACCCAGATGCTGGAGTCCATGATAAGAAACCCCAGGCCGACCCGGGCGGAGACCACCGACGTGGCCAACGCGATCCTGGACGGCACCGATGCCATAATGCTGTCCGGAGAAACCGCTTCGGGCGATTTTCCGGTGGAGGCCGTCAGGATGATGGCTAGAATTGCCGAGAAGGTCGAAGAAACCGTTTCCCTTGATATAACGGCAAGCAAAAGGCAGGCCAGTATAGGGACGGTCACCGATGCCATAAGCCATGCCACGTATACTATATCCAAGGATCTGGAAGCCAGCGCCATAATAACCTCTACCAAATCGGGATATACAGCCCGCATGGTGGCCAAATTTAGACCGTCTGCTCCTATAATAGCCGTTACGCCCCGGGAAAAGGTAACCAGGACCCTGCAGGTGGTTTGGGGCGTTTTTCCCATAAAAATTAATGAGACCGATTCCACCGACGAGATGTTCAAGGAAGCCGTTAACGGTGCGCTGAGTTCGGGAATAATAAAAAAGGGAGATCTGGTGGTCATCACCGCCGGAGTTCCCCTGTACGTCAGCGGCACGACCAACCTCATACGCGTCCAAGTGGTGGGTGACGTGGTCCTTAAGGGAACAGGAATCGGTACAAAATCGGTTCATGGAGTCGCATATGTAGCCAAAACCCTGAGGGAGGCAATGGCCATGCCCGCGGGTTATATACTGGTGGTGAACTCCACGGATAGGGATTACATGCCCGTGATCCAGAAAGCCTCAGCAATAATTGCCGAAGAAGCCGGACTCACATCCCATGCCGCCATCGTCGGCCTTGAACTGGGGATCCCGGTTATCGTAGGAGCAGAAGGGGCTACCGAAAGGCTGGTGACGAGCGAGGAAATCACGGTGGACTGTCAGAGGGGCTTGGTTTACAGGGGTATAGTTGACGTAAAGTAACAAAAAATTTATGTAAGCCCCCTTGACAACAGCAAAAAGTCGGTGTTAAAATACATATTAAACCTTAATAGTTTGCTGGTTTAGAGCACAATTAGGAAGTGTACCTCAGGGTTCCGGCCATAAGGCGTCAGCGACCGAGCGGTACAATCCGGGGGAACCCGGAACACCGTGAGCATAAAAGGCTCCAGCGGCAAGTTCCTAAGAGAACAAACCGCTGTTTTTTTTATAATTGAAAAGCGTGAAATGTGATGAAGGAGACGGGATTAATGACCGCGGTCAAAGAGAGCCGGGGAGGGTGAAAGCCGGTACCGGGTCATCGATTCCCCATCGCTCCGGAACAGCCCGGGCGAAATCTGATTAGTCCGGAGCCGCATTAAAGCGTTAAATGAACGAGACCCGCCTTTAATGGACGGTTCGGGTGAATCAGGGTGGTACCGCGTGGAAAACTCCCCTCGTCCCTGGGATACGGCAGTATCTCGGGGCTGAGGGGATTAATTTTTTATAAAAAAATCACAGGGGGTCTTAAAGATGAGCATCCAGGTTTACATCAATGGAAGTTATTTTCCGAAGGAGGAAGCAAAAATTTCGGTATTCGATCACGGCTTCCTCTATGGCGATGGTGTTTTTGAGGGCATACGGGCTTACGACGGTAGAGTATTTCGCTTAAGACAGCATATCGACAGACTTTACAGCGGAGCCAGAGCAATAATGCTTAATATACCGCTTTCCAAAGATGAAATGGTAGAGGTGGTGCTGGAGACTCTGAGGCGGAATGGTTTAAGGGACGCGTATATCAGGCTGGTTGTCTCAAGGGGGGAGGGGGATCTGGGGCTGGACCCTAGAAAATGCCATAAGCCCACTATCGTGTGCATAACGGATAAGATTGTGCTGTACCCCCAGAAAATGTACGAGGAAGGGCTTGAAATAATAACCGCGGCCACACGCAGAAATACGCCTGAAGGTGTTAATCCCCAGGTGAAGACCCTGAATTATTTAAATAATATAATGGCAAAGATCGAGGCGAATCTGGCGGGAGTTATGGAAGCCCTTATGCTTAACACCGATGACTACGTGGCCGAATGTACAGGAGACAATATCTTTATAGTAAAAGACGGTGTCCTGGTTACTCCGCCGACTTACTCCGGAATACTCATAGGTATTACAAGAAATGCTATAATCGAGCTGGCGCAAAAGCTCGGCATAAAGGTGGAGGAAAAGCTGTTCACCCGTTATGAAGTATATGCGGCTGACGAATGCTTTCTGACCGGTACGGCCGCCGAAGCGATCCCCGTAGTGAAGGTCGACGGCAGGGTTGTCGGCGACGGCAAGCCCGGACCGATAACACGGCGGCTCTTGGAAGCCTTTAAAGAATTGATAAAGACCGACGGCGAAAAAATATACCCTGAGGACTAATTGGTCGACCCGGCTTTGAAAAGCCGGGTTTTTTAATGTATGTTTAAAGAATTACCTTAAATTTTCATTGACGTATACCCTGTCGTAAAAGATAATAAGTACTGAGAAAAATAGTTACTTTTACATGTAAAAGGAGAAGCGCTGATGGAATTTATAATCAACGGGGATCCCCATAAATATACGAATTTTGTGAAAACCCATCCGAAAGGCCACGTGCTCCAGACTCTGGAATGGGCCGCGGTAAAAGAGGACAACTGGCGACCCATTTACGTTACGGTGGAGGATGGAGGGGCTGTAAAGGCTTCTATGCTTTTGCTTTTAAGACAACTTCCTTTTATCCGAAAAAATATGATCTATTCTCCCCGAGGTCCTGTCTGCGATATGCACGATTTTGACACCCTGAAATTTTTGATGGATAACGTCCGGAAACTGGCCCGCGAGCATGATGCCATAATGTTAAAAATAGATCCCGACATAAGTATAAATGACAAAATTTTGGCGGATAATTTAAAGAAGCTGGGATTTGTACAGAATATGGAAGCTCTGAATTTCGAAGGTATACAGCCGCGCTTCGTGTTCCGCCTGGATATTACGCCGTCTCTGGACGAGCTCCTGGCGAGTTTCCATCCGAAGACTAGGTACAATATACGGCTGGCCCAGAGAAAGGGCGTAAAAGTGAGAATGGGAAAGCGCGAAGACCTGCAGGAATTCCACAGGATCATGGAAATTACAGGGTTAAGGGACGGGTTTGTAGTAAGGAGCCTCGAGTATTTCCAAAAGATGTACGACAGCCTGCAACCCCAGGGATACCTGGAACTGGCCCTGGCCGAATACGAGGGTAAAACGATAGCTGGAATAATATGCCTTTTTTGCGGCAGCAAGTGCTGGTACCTCTACGGGGCCAGCAGCAACGAACACAGAAATGTTATGCCCAACTACCTGCTTCAGTGGGAGATGATCAAAAGGGCGAAGGATAGAGGCTGTACCCTGTACGACTTCCGGGGTGTGTCGGGGGATCTGAACCCCGACAACCCCCTGTACGGCCTGTACAGGTTTAAAAAGGGATTTAACGGAGAGTTAACAGAATTTATAGGAGAATTTGACATGGTCTTGAATCCTTTCTGGTACACCGTATGGCAGAAAGGCATGCCTGTTTTTAGAAATATTCGTCGTAAAATTACACTGAAGCTGAAAAAAACTAAATTCAATGATACGCGCGGTAACACGCAGAATTGAACTGGGGGCGCATTGATGGAATCATATAAAAAATACATGGAAGTGGATTTGCGCGCATTAAGACGAAATTATGAAACAATACGCCGGGAAGCCGGCGTTCCGGTTATGGCGGTTGTTAAGGGGGATGCCTACGGTCACGGCGCAAAGGAGGTGGCTCTGACTCTTCAGGAAGCCGGGGTGAAATGGTTCGGCGTTGAATTTCTGGAGGAGGCAGTGGAGCTGCGGGAAGCAGGTATTGAGGGCAGGGTGCTGTGCTTCACCGGCCCGGTAACGCGGGAAGATTGCGAAATCTTTATTGAAAAAGACGTAACTCCTACTATTTACAACCTGGACAGAGCTGACCTACTGAATAAAACGGCCGCGCGAAGGGGTGTTTCATGCAGGGTACACCTGAAGTTCGATACGGGCATGGGGCGATTCGGTTTCCTTTACGAAGACCTGGACCGCGTCATAGATGGGCTAAGGAGTTTTTCCCACCTCATTTACGAGGGAGCTTACACCCATTTCGCCGAAGCTTTTGCTAAAAGGCCTGACTATACCCTTTATCAGCTGTCGGTCTTTCAAAGGATACTGGGAAGGCTTGAGCAGTCCGGCATAAACGTGGCTATCAGGCATGCGGCCAATTCCGTCGCTGCCATGGATTTCCCCGAGGCCCGGCTGGATATGGTGAGGGTAGGCAGCGCCCTGTACGGGGCAACCATGTTTAAAAACCCGTCGGTCAGGCTTGAAAGGGTGGCCCGCCTCAAGGTCAGGATAATCGACGTGAAGAGTCTGCCCCGGGGTTCCTATATCGGCTACGGCCGCAGTTACAGGACAACCGGGGATATGGTAATAGGGATTCTCCCGGTGGGTTATTTTGAGGGCCTAAAAGTTCAGCGGCGCAATAACACGTTTACAGTAGTAGGACTTCTCAGGAATATCTATCACGAGATTAGAGACTTTTTAAATCCAGTACCGCTGGTGTTCATGGACGGTAGACCCCTCCGGATTCTGGGAAGGATAGGACTGCAGCTTACCGCCGTCGATCTCACAGGGACGGGAGCCGGTGTAGGGGATGAGGTTACAGTCGCCATTGATCCCGTTTACTTCAAATACGGGAACAGGCTGTACACGGAGAGCCGGGATGTACAGGAAGGGCTTCCGGCGGAGCTCGAAAAAGGGATAATAGAATCCGGCGGAGCAAAATAACGTGGGTAAACCACGTTTTTTTGTCATATTTTTTGCTTTTGCTGTGTCTATATATATGGAAGCCCGAGCTCGGGACGGGGGTGTTGTTTCTGGACTATGTAGAGGTATTTACCAATTATTACAGTAAGGTATATAAACAGCTGCTATACATCTTAAACGACCCTTTTCTTGCAGAAGATCTTGCGCAAGAGGTATTTTTGAAATTTTACCGGAATCCCCCCGAAAAAGAGGAATGTATAGGAGCGTGGCTTTTTCAGGTGGCAAAAAATGTAGCTTATAATCATATAAGAGATGAAAACAACCGGATACATAGGGAGATAAAAGCATATCTTTTGAGGGGAAAAGAAGTAATTTCTCCACCACAAGCGCAGGAAGAGCAGATCTACGTCCGGCAGGTGCTGAAGAGGATGGATGAAAGAGACAGGACCATATTGATCCTGAAACTTTCCGGTTACAGCTATGAGGAAATAGCAGGAGTTCTGGGAGTAAAAAAGACTTCGGTGGGTACCCTCATAGCTAGGGCTCAAAGGAGATTTAAAGAACTGTATGAAAAGGGGGTGTAACCTGTGTGTTATGATGAGGGAATATTGCAGGCATTTATAGACGGTGAATTAGGTCGGGAAAAAGAAAATGAGATAAGAGTCCACCTGGAAACCTGTACGACCTGTGCACAACTGGTGGGAGAATTGAAGGATCTAAACGATTTCGCCCGAAGTAAACTCGCCGTAGACTTTAACCCCGGCGAGGAACACATCAAAAAGCGCTTCGAATATGTAATGATGAGGAAGGGAGTGTCGGATTTGGTGAGAAAGTACGGCAAGGCCGTCGCCGGTTTTGCGGCGGCGTTGTTGGTTTCGTCGACGCTATGGTTTGCTCCCGTCAGGGATGCGGCGGCGGATTTTCTGAGCATATTCAGGGTATCGAAGATTCAAGCTGTTAAAATCACCTTGGAAGACCTGGAGCATATTAAGCAACAGTTAAATGGAAGAGGGATAAGAGATATAGATTTAAAACAGTACGGTAAAGTTAAAGCCACGGGTGGTGGATTCGAAAAAGTCAAACCTGAGGACATAGGTTTACTTCCTGAGAAAGTTGGCTTTAATTTCAGGCCGCTGAAGGCTCCCGGCGGCTTTGAATTAACCTTCGCCGGCCTGGAGAAACCCATGCGCATAGAAATTACTCCAAACGTGGTCAACATGAACAGGCTGATATCGGCGCTGGGAGGCACCAAACTGTTACCTGAGGAGCTGGATGGAAAAACCTTAGTCGTAAACACCAAAGGCGCTGTGCGGCAGAACTTTATCCAGAATAGTGATAAACGCGAGGATGCTAGATCCTTTTCATTAACCCAGATGGGAGCCCCCGATATACAGGTTCCGGAGGGTGTAGACCTGGAGGCCGTCAGGCAGGCGGTGCTGGCGCTTCCTTTCCTGCCTGATAACCTGAGGGAGCAGCTTTACGGTATCGAGGACTGGAAGACCACCGTGCCGCTGCCCATACCTACCGAAGAAGTAGACGCGGAAGAGATAACCATTAACGGCAAACCCGGTCTTTCGATGAAAAAATCGTGGGGGGACAACGCCATTATATGGATCGATGGTGAGACAATATTCAACATAGAGGGTAACCTGTCACCGCAGGAACTCCTTCAAATAGCAAATTTTCTGAGGTGAAGCCATGGCTATAGAAACCTTAGGGCTGACAAAACAGTACGGCGGAAAGGGCGGGTGCGTCAATATAAACCTCAAAGTCGAGCGAGGGGAAATCTTTGGATTCCTGGGGCCGAACGGTGCCGGTAAAAGTACACTGGTAAAAACTCTGGTGGGGCTTTTGCGCCCCACCTCCGGCACCGCCAGCATCCTCGGGAGACCCCTGGGGGATACAGAGGTGAAAGGTAGAATCGGCTACCTGCCCGAAAATTTCAGGTACCACGATTGGATGACGGGGCTTGAAGTTATGAGGTTTCACGCCGAACTTTATAAAATGTCAAGGCCAGAAAGGAGAATAACAGAGCTGCTGGAACTGGTTGGGCTCGCCGGACACGAGAAAAAAAGGGTGGCCGGTTACAGCAAGGGAATGCAGCAGAGGTTGGGACTTGCGGTAGCCCTTCTGCCGGACCCGGAACTCGTATTTCTCGACGAGCCCACTTCGGCCCTCGATCCTGTCGGGAGGATAGAGGTGCGCGAGATAATCAGGGAACTGAAGAACCGGGGTAAAACTGTTTTTTTGAACAGTCACCTCTTGAGCGAAGTGGAAATGGTGTGCGACAGAGTGGCAGTAATCAACAAGGGCAGGATAATTATCCAGGGAAGTCTCAAAGATATGCTCTACTCGGGTTCGCGGGTGCTGATAAGAACGGAAACTCCTGCAGCAGGACTCATTGAAGCTCTGTCGGCTGCTGCCGAAGAGATCGAACAGAAAGGTGAGTTTATATCGCTGAAGGTGAAGTACAGGGAGGATATACCGGCAATCGCCAGAATAATCGTAGAATCGGGGACACCCTTGTACGAACTGAAGGTTGTCGGGGGATCCCTGGAGGAACTCTTTGTGAATTTGCTGCGGGGAGGGAAGACCGGTGATAACGGTAATGAAGTATTCGTTTAAAGAGATGTTTAATAAAAAGGCGCTGCTGCTAGTAATAGTTCTTACCCTGGTCTTCCTGACCCTTTACGGGTACGGGCTTAAGGAGGCGTATAAAGATTTGCCCCGGTCTCCTGTTATTGCAGTATCGCTGTCTTCACAACTCATTTCCATAGGCCTCTACTTCGCCGGACTCATAATCGCTTTCCTGGTAGTTTTATCGTCGGTAGGGGCTCTTTCCGCCGATATCGAAAGCGGTGTAATGCAGGCGGTGCTGGTAAAACCGGTAAAGCGATGGGAAATAGTTGTGGGGAAATTCCTAGGGATAGGGGCTATGATCTCCCTATACGGTATTGTCCTTTTCTTCGCTATAATCTTTTTAAATAAATTCTATGGAGCCAGGATGATTTTTTCGCCTTCAAATCTTTTTTACAGCGCGCTTTTGTTCATTTTAAGTCCCATTATCCTGCTTTCGCTCTCTTTATGGGGAAGTTCCCGGATGTCGACACTCAATACGGGCATTATGGTGGTTATGCTTTACGGGTTTGCGCTAATCGGGGGTTGGATGGAGCAGATAGGGTATTTGCTCTCCCGCAACGGGGGGAGCGCCCAGGGGCTTATAAATGCGGGTATAATATCGAGCCTGATACTGCCCACCGATGTGCTGTACCGGAAGATGAACTCGCTCTTATTTACAACGGACGGGTTAAAATTCCTGTTCAATAATATTTTGAGTGGAGGGTATGAGCCCAGCATCGCAATGATGATCTACTCAGCGGCCTACCCGATTTTCATGCTCTGGATGGCAGTGAAGAGTTTTTCTTCCAGGGATATATAGAAAGCATAATAATATGAACCTTCAAAGGATGCCTTATCCGGGCATCCTTTTTTGCTTGTTCCGGTCAAAATTCATTTTTTACGTCATAAAAATAGTTTTAAGAAGGGGGTGTGGGTGGATGAAAAGGCGATATTACCTGCTGACAGCCCTGCTGGTGATCACCGCCTGGGTCATGATATCCCGGTTAAACGGCGTTGTAATAGAACAGCTCAACGACACCGGGTTGGTCAGGATAACCGTAAATTTCTACGTGCCCGTAATACAGAAGGATGTCGAAAACAAAATTCACCTTGAATCCGAAAGGCCGGGGATGAAGTTCTTAAAGACCGTCCGCTGGATAGACGATAAAACTCTGGAGATATATGCTCTGGAAAAGGGACTTCCCCGGGGGTTTAAGACAAGGCTTTATATCGAGCCGCTGAAGACCGCGATACCCGGCGTTTACAAGAGCGTGAAAGTTTATTACAGGGTAAATATACGCCCATTTTTAACAGAGATTTCTTCGCCGGTTCCCAGCAGAGGTCCCGTTGTTTTGAGCTTCAGCACCCCGGTCAGCGGCGAGGAACTTTCAAAATATCTCAAAGCCGATTTTGATTTTACTTTGAGACCCTATTACATACCGCTGGCAATAGGAAAGCTGTTCAGGGACACCAGCTGGTGGCAGGTTATCCCACGGGAGCCGCTGGAACCCGGCAGGAGGTACGGAATAAGATTTGAAGGGGGCGGGAGCGCAATGACCGGCTTTAACCGGTGGTTCGACGTAGCTGAAATTCCTAAAGTGGTATCCACCGCGCCCCGCGACGGCGAGAACAATGTGATGCCGTATACAGTTCTTACTGTGAACTTTGACCAGGAAATGCAGGAGGTTAGCATAAAAGTGAACCATATGACCGGTGATGTAAGGGTGAACGGCAAAACCGCCGAGTTTAAGCCCCATTCGGTTTTCCTGCCGGGAAAAAGTTACGAAGTCACGGTACAGGGCAGGTCGGTGTACGGTGAAAAGATGAAACCCTATAATTTCAAATTTGTCACAGCGGATATGGGAGATAGATTATGGGTTGAGGTGAACCTGAGGAGCCTTCAGAAGGTGGTGGTTTACAGGGGCGGCAAAATAGTAAAGACGATGCTGGCTTCGGGGGGCAGACCTGGACCCGAGACGGAGACACCGCTGGGGTACTTTACCATAAAGGACAGGGGAGCCCGGTTCTGGTCTGAGAGGTTCGGCCAGGGGGCATTTTACTGGGTCAGGATAAAAGACAATTATCTTTTTCATTCGATGCCCAGGGACAGGGACTGGAACATCATCGGGGAAGAATACGAAAAGCTGGGTATACCTGCCAGCCACGGTTGCATAAGGTTAAAGGACGAAGACGCCAAGTGGTTTTACGAAAACATCCCGGAAGGCACCCTTGTGATAATCCACGACTGATTTAAAAGGAGGTAGGCCGGTGAACTGGGTTTTTTCTTTTTTCATACTGGGAGGCATATTTGTGGGGGCTTTTAATGGAAAGCTGGATTCGATAACTCCCGCTGCAATGGATGCGGCAAACAGCGCCGTTCAAAGGGCAATAAGTCTCATGGGTATTATCAGCCTCTGGCTTGGGGTAGCCCGGGTTGCCGAGGCGTCCGGCCTGATAGACCGGATGAGCCGGGTTATAGCCCCACTTTTCGCCTGGCTGTTTCCATCAATACCCAAAGGGCATCCGGCTTTGGGCTGTATTTTGATGAATCTTAGCGCCAACATACTGGGATTCGGCAATGCGGCTACCCCTTTCGGTCTCAAAGCAATGAAAGAACTGCAAAAACTCAACCCCCGCCCCGACACCGCTACTGAAGCCATGTGCACCTTTCTTGCAATTAACACCTCCAGCGTAACCCTGGTACCCGCCACAATAGTTGCCCTGAGGGCTTCGGCAGGTTCCAGGAATCCGTCGGAAGTAGTAGGAGCGATCCTTTTCGCCACTATGTGTTCCACTCTTGCCGCAATTACCGGAGATTACGTCATGAGAATTATAAACCGGAAAAGAAGCTCTTGGAGGTGAAAGGCGTGACGGTTGAAATGCCGGGGTTTTCATGGATAATTCCCTTTATTATTTCTGCGGTTTTTCTTCACGGGCTCATCAAGAAGGTAAGGGTATTTGAAGTCTTTGTGGAAGGAGCCCGGGAAGGTTTTTTAATCGCCATTAAGCTCATTCCTTACCTGGTGGGCATATACGTAGCCGTCGGCATATTTCGGGAGTCAGGAGCCGTAGATCTGATGGTGAAAGTGCTTCACCCGATCGTCGATTTCTTCGAAGTTCCGGCTGACGCCCTTTTTCTGTCGATAGCGCGAAGCCTCTCGGGACCGGCGGCACTGGGAATGATGCTGGAGATCTTCGATGCCCATGGCCCGGATTCCTTTATGGGGAGGCTGGCATCGACGCTGGTCGGTTCCACCGACACCACCTTTTACATAATAGCCGTGTACTTCGGTTCCGTGGGGGTGCGAAAGACTAGATATGCGATTCCCGTGGGGCTGTTTGCCGATTTTACCAGCCTTGTGGCATCGGTGTACATAGTCAAAAAGATGTTCGGATGATATTCAATATGGAATACAGCTTTATGTATTATTAAGACATAAACCCCCAAACTCGGGAATAAATTTTAAAATGTATAAGTTACCTGGTGGAGGGTGAAAAATGCTGGATTCTTTGGGCACAGATCTTCGCAGAGGTTTATCCAGCCGGGAAATACCTCTAAAGAAAAAACTGTTCGGAGAAAATCAATTGGAAGAATTCAGGACAACGCCGCCACTTGCCATCTTCTTAAACCAGTTTAAGGACACCATCACCTTGGTGCTGCTAGGTGCCACTTTGATATCCGTTTATCTGGGGGAAATAGCCGATGCCGTCGCGATTACGGCGATAGTAATATTAAACGGCATAATGGGTTTCGTCCAGGAGTACAGGACCGAAAAATCCCTCAAGGCCCTCAGGGAAATGACGGCGCCTGCCGCCAGGGTTCTAAGGGATGGAGAAGTCAAGGTTATACCGGCCAGAGACGTGGTACCCGGAGACGTAGTGTTGCTGGAGAGCGGGGATGTAGTACCGGCCGACGGAGAACTTTTCGAAGCGGAAAATCTCAAAATAGACGAGTCGGTGCTGACCGGGGAATCGGTGCCGGTGGAGAAGTCAGCGGAAAGTCGGGATCAGGAAGGTCTGAAAATTCACAGGGCGAACCTGGCGTTTATGGGAACTATGGTAGTAAGCGGCCGGGGCAAAATGCTGGTGACTCAAATAGGTATGAGTACCGAAATGGGTAAAATCGCCGGAATGATAGGAGGGATAGAAGAGGAACAAACGCCCCTTCAAAAGCGCCTGGATCACCTGGGCAAACAGCTTGTAGTAATATGCCTTGCCATATGCGTTATAGTCGCCCTGCTCGGGGTTATAAGAGGGGAAAACCTGTACGACATGTTCCTGTTCGGAGTGAGTCTTGCCGTAGCCGCGATTCCCGAGGGGCTCCCGGCTGTGGTGACAATGGTTCTCACGCTGGGCGTGCAGAGAATGGTTAAAAAGAATGTTCTAATCAGGAAGCTTACGGCCGTAGAGACTCTCGGATGCGCTACGGTCATCTGTAGCGACAAAACGGGTACCCTTACCGAAAACAGGATGACCGTAAGAAAAATATACGTTGACGACGGGGTGCTGACGGTCACGGGGAGCGGCTACAGGCTCGAAGGTGATTTTGTGACACAGGAGGGCAGGTTGCTCCGGGACCTGCCGCCCGGACTAAAAAAACTGCTCGAAATATCGGTTTCATGCAACAACGCGGAACTGAACGAACCCAAAGCGGGTCTTTTAGGAAAGTTTTTAAAATCCAGGGAAGTAATCCCTTCCGGTGACCCCACGGAAGTCGCACTGTTGGTTGCCGCAGCCAAGGCAGATATACGCAAAAGCGACGTGGAGAGGTCCTATAAGAGGTTCAGAGAAATCCCCTTTGATTCCGAACGAAGGTGCATGTCGGTGCTCGTCAAATCAGGGAGGGGGGAATTGTTCCTTTTTACGAAAGGGGCCGTTGATGTGGTGCTCGGCCTATGCGATAGAATTGAGGTCAACGGAAAGCTCAGAGAGATTACCGATGCCGACAAAAAGAAAATCACGGAAATCAACGAGGATATGGGCAGGGAAGCCCTCAGGGTTCTCGCCGTAGCTTACAAAAAGGTGAATCTGTCGCAGGCTGCAGATGCCAACCTTGAGCGAGACCTGATATTTGTAGGTTTAACGGGAATGATCGACCCTCCAAGACCTGAAGTGGTGGGTGCTGTCGAAAAGTGTTTTGCGGCGGGTATCAGACCCGTAATGATCACCGGCGACCACCGGGCTACGGCCTGGGCGGTGGCGCGGGAGCTCAACATAATGGGCAAAGGGGGTAGAATCCTCACCGGGCAGGAGCTGGATGATATGTCCGAAACCGAGTTTTTAAACTGCGTTGACGACGTTTCCGTATACGCTCGGGTGACCCCGAGGCATAAGCTCAGGATAGTGCGCGCTCTTAAGAAAAAAGGCCACGTGGTGGCCATGACCGGCGATGGAGTAAACGATGCGCCCGCGGTGAAAGAAGCCGATATAGGCATATCGATGGGCAGGAGCGGTACCGATGTAACCAAGGAAGCCTCGGCCATGATACTGATGGACGACAATTTCGCCAGCATCGTCGCTGCTGTGGAAGAGGGCCGCATAATTTACGACAACATCCGTAAATTCATACGTTATCTGCTCTCGTGCAATACCGGAGAAGTTCTGACAATGGTTTGGGCGTCGCTTTTGAGACTTCCTCTACCCCTGCTGCCCATACAGGTTCTCTGGATGAACCTCATAACCGACGGCCTGCCGGCTATAGCCCTGGGAGCCGACCCCCCGGAAAGGGATGTCATGAGCCGCAGGCCACGGCAAAAAAACGAAAGCATTTTTTCAAGGGGTATGGGGCGCAGGATATTTTACAGGGGTTTTTTGATAAGCCTGGCTACAATAACCGCGTACTTGATATCCAGGTATTACGGGCGTGGAGATCTATCATTTTCCAGAACCGTTGCCTTCTGCACCCTGATAATGTCCCAGCTGATTTTTGCCTTCGAGTGCAGGTCGGAGAGTGCCGCTGTATGGGAACAGAACCCCTTTTCCAACCTGTACCTGACCCTGGCGGTAGTATGTTCGGCGGCGATGCTTTTCGGGGTTGTATACATACCGGGGCTGCAGGTTATATTCCACACCGTGCCCCTCACTAAGGAAGTGTGGCTTTTGATCCTGGCCTTATCTGGCTTAGGCGCAATCTTATAGCCGGCCAAAATACGTATTTTTTTAAAATGGGAAGGAATTTTGAAAGTTTTGTGGAAATTATATAGTAAAAGCGGCCGGGAGGTTGTTATAATGATTAAAGATCTGGAGTTCAGCATAAACCTCTACACCGAAGGGGAAAAGTTCTTCGATGTTCTGAAAGCCATTATAAGAGATTCGAAAAAATCCCAATGGCCTCACGAAAGGGAAAGAGCTGTGTATGCCGAAGAGTTGTTTAAAAGAGCTCTTGACACTTTTGAGGAGGCCATTCATATTGCCGAAACCAGGGTGGAAGAGGGCCTTCATATCGAACAGGATCTTAAAATAATCAAAGAACTGAAAGCCAAGCGCGACTACTGGAAGAAAAAATTAGAAGAGGTCGTCAGCGTTTCCCGCTGTTAATCCGATCGGAGGTGATAAGGTGAAGGTCGTTATAGGGGATATAACCAAAGCGGAGGCTGACGTTATCGTCAATGCTGCGAACGGGTTGGGTCCCATGGGTGGAGGGGTCGCCCTCGCTATTAAAAAGGCCGGCGGCAAGGTCATAGAAGACGAGGCTGTAAGAGTCTGCAGGGAGATGGACCCTCAGCCGGGCGACGTTTACGTCACCACTGCCGGCGGTCTAAAAGCTAAGTATGTTTTTCATGCAGTGACGATGAAAAAACCTGCAGAACCGTCCAGTGTAGAGATCGTTAGAAAATGCCTCCAATCGCTGCTTGAGAAGGCCAGGCAAATGGGGGTAAAATCCATGGTCTTGCCGGCCTTGGCCACCGGTGTTGGGGGTGTTCCCAAAAAAGATGTGGCCCGGGTTTACAGGGAGATCCTGGGAGGCGTAAAAGATATATACATAACGGTTATGGACATAAGCGGGGATTTCATTAAATATCTCGAAGGATAATTTTTAAGGAGGCTTTTATCTAAAAAAAGCCTCCTTTTTAATTGCTTACATTAATGGGGTATGTTTCCGAATGCTTGAGGGTTTCCTTGAAAATACTAAAATAAAAATGTGATCAAAGGAGGAAATGGGTATGGATGGAGCGAATAAAGATAAAGAAAAGGTCGGTGTAAAAAGACTTGTGCCCCATATGGATAGGCTGAGATTCAGGGGCGAGCTTGTCGACGACGAAAGGCCGGAAAAATACGAGTTGTCCGGGGAATTCGAGCTGAAGAATCCTATGAAGACGCCGCCCAATAATCTCACCGTGAAGAACCGAGAGAAAAAGGAAAAAGAATAAGGCGGGAGGTTGTTTGCACGTGTTGAATTCCATAAGGGAGACCAGGGCGGTAAAAGACGGTCTGCACAATATAATCCTGGAAATTCCCGAAAAGGTTTACCGGACCTTTTATGAAACCCTTAGCGAGGAAAACGCTTACGATATCCTGAAACAGTACCTCAATTACCACCAGGACGACGCGGTTCCGAGCGACGTAAAAATCCAGCACAATAGAAACGCCCATACGGTAAACATTTACGCCAATCTCCACTATTTAGGCAACGAAAAGACAAGGCCCAAGTATTATGCGGACGATGCAATGGGGGAGCAATAGTATGTAAAATACCGGATACTGACCATAACATTGCACCAGTAATTTGCTCGGTGCAATTAAATAAACTTAGAATAGGGGGTATCATTATGGCAAAAGTGACCTTCAACGCCAAAGTGGACTGGAAGGGCGGAATGGTAGCCGAAGGAACCGCCAGGGGATTTAAGGTTACCGTCGACGAACCCAAAAATCTCGGCGGAACCGATACCGCCATGAACCCCGTTGAGATGCTCCTGTGTTCTCTGGGGGGATGCATGGCCATTGTAGCCAGCGCATTCGCTCCGATGTGCGGCGTAGAATTGAAGGGGTTTTCCGTGGACCTTCAGGGAGACCTCGATCCCGACGGCTTCCTTGGGAAAAACCCGAATGTGAGAAAGGGCTTTTCCGAGATACGCTATAAAATGCACATAGTTTCCGATTCCCCGGAAGAAAACGTGAAGAAACTGTACAACCTGATACAGGAAAGGTGTCCTGTCAAAGATACCCTTCAGGGCGTACCCGTAACCGGTGAGATGGTTATTGAAAAATAATGTGGTGTAAAACTGCCGGAGTACTGTTCCGGCAGTTTATGTTTTCGCCGTTGACACCGATAAGCTGGTAAATTAAACTATATATAGCTCCAATACCGGTTTCGTGAAAAGGTGGATTTTCGCTATGATATCGAAGGATGGTTCACCAAACGAGCTTTTATTACTGCTCCTTTCGAAAAAAGGCCAGTACGTATCCGGCGAGGAAATCAGCGCGAGATTCGGCGTTAGCCGTACTGCGATATGGAAGCAGGTAAACCATTTGAGACAGGTTGGGTACGAAATAGATTCTTTGCCGAGGGTTGGTTATTGTTTGAAAAAATCGCCGGACCTTCTTTTGCCGGAAGAGATCATGGCCCAAATCAATCTTACGTTTCTCGGCCGCAGAATATATTATTACCCGACGACGGGTTCTACCAACGAAGAAGCGAAAAAAATCGCGGGAGAGGGTGCCCTCCATGGCTCGCTGGTGATAGCGGAAGAGCAGACCGGTGGAAAGGGAAGAATGGGAAGGGTGTGGATTTCTCCTCCGCGGGTGGGAATATGGATGTCGATCATCCTGAGGCCCGGTATACAGCCCTATGAAGCCCCCAGAATCACCATGACCGGCGCTGTAGCTGCGGCAAAAGCCATAAGAGAAAGAACGGGAGTCACCTGCCATATAAAATGGCCTAACGACATTCTGGTGGAAGGCAGAAAGGTGGCCGGCATTTTGACAGAAATGAGCGCCGATATGGACGGCATTAATTACGTTGTAATGGGCATAGGCATCAATGTAAACAATGAGGACTTTCCCGGCGAGCTGAAAGAAATCGCCACTTCGCTGAAGCTTGCCCGGGGCGAGGCCGTAGACCGGCTGGATATTTTAACGGGATTCCTCTCCCGTTTTGAGGACTGCTATAACTACCTCGAGGCAGGGGAGTTCAAAAAGATTCTTGAAGAGTGGAGGCTGTTGAGCTGCAACCTGGGCAGGCGAGTCAGGGTTGTAGGCAAGAATTTTGCCGTGGAAGGGATCGCCCTGGACGTGGACGACGACGGCGCTCTGCTCGTCAAAAGCGAAAGCGGCCAAGTGGAGAGAATCCTGAGCGGGGACGTTTCGCTGAAGGCATAAATCACCTCCCGGGTGTTAAAAATAATAGTGGAGGTGTGTCAGTAGTGGATGACAGGCAGAAGCAGATAGAAGAAATAGTGGATTTCGTAAGCCACCACAAGAATTCCCTTGCGAGTATCAACATCTGTTCCCGCATACTGGGAGATAAATTTGTGCGGGTCGACGACGAGGTTATACGAGAATTAAAGGTAAAACTGCCGAGGGCGGATAGCGAAGAACTCGAAGCTTTTTACTACATGATAAAATAAAAGGATAGAAAAGCTTTCCTTAATCGAGGAAGGCTTTTATTTTTTGCAGGAACTTTTTGAACAACTATAGAATATACTAAAATGATGTATATTTTTCCGTGAGGAGGATTTCTATGATAAAAATAATCCTGAACGGTGCTAGAGGGAAGATGGGAAAGACCATAGCGGAACTGGTTGAAAGAGAAGAGGACATGCGGATAGTGGCGGGAGTTGACATTGTGGCGGAAGCAGGGAAGTTTCCCGTATACGACAGCATTTTCAAAATAGAGGAAAAAGCCGATGTGATCGTGGATTTTTCTAACCCTAGAGCACTGGAAAATTTGTGCAGTTACGCCTCTTCCCGCAAAATTCCGATGGTGGTCGGGACTACCGGCTTTGAAGAATCACATAAGAAAATGTTAGTTGAGGTTTCGAAGGATGTACCGGTGTTTGTGTCCCACAACATGTCTTTAGGTGTGTTTCTTACCGTGATGCTGGCTCAGCAGGCCGCCCGGATCCTGGGCGATTTCGACGTAGAGATAGTCGAGAGGCACCACAACCAGAAAATCGACGCTCCCAGCGGCACGGCCCTTATGATAGCCGACGCCATAAAAGAAGTGAGAAGCGACGCCCATTACGTTTACTGCAGGGCTGACAAAAGGCAAAAGAGGGTTAGAAACGAAATAGGCATTCATTCCATCCGGGCCGGCAATCTTGTAGGTGAGCACAGAGTGATTTTCGGAGGAGAAGATGAAACGATTGAAATAAGCCATCTGGTAACTTCCAGAAGGGTGCTGGCGGCAGGTGCCCTGAAAGCCGCCAGGTTCATAATAACCCAGGCTCCCGGGTATTATACGATGGCCGATCTGGTAAAAATCCTGGAAAGCTAATTCAGTTTTCTTCCACAGTAAGGGCAGAAATTAAAGGCGGGATCGGCGTAACTTCCGCAATCCGGGCAGTAATTACCGTGGCCGAATACTTTATGCAGCCGGCTTGCATCTAATCTTGCGCCGGTTTTCAGTTCCTCGGCATAGTCCTTTTCTACCGCGTAAACAGCGGGACAGCACCTGTACTTTACAAAGTACCTCCTATTCCACTGAAAAATGGGGATAAAAAAGAAATGAAAGTAGGTAAAAACCTCTACTAATTCCGCCCTGGACAGCCTGCCGCACGATGGACATATTACCGCGTCGAATTCTTTGATAATCTTTTCCCTGTTTTGGATTCCGAAGATACCAAAAAAGAACATAGTCTTCCTCCCCGCACCTTAATGGTCACAGATTTAATTATAATACACCGGAACTCCTTCCGCCAGACAATTTTAATATCGGATATTTAAAGCGCCTCCAGAGTTACCAGGCTCTGAGCCTCTTGCCGGCGCTGTAAGCGTACCTTCCTCCTATATAAACTTCCCAGCTCGACACGGCTATAAATACCCCGGTTTCCCGGTTTCCCCGGATCTCGGGGTAACTGTCGCCCCTGGGCGCTATTACGGTGCCGGAAACCGCGAATGAAAGTTTTTCGGCAAAATTGCCGGCCAGGTTACAGCCAAACAGCATTATTTGAGGATTTGGAGAGAACAAGATCTCCCGTTTATTAATGAGCTCGGCCAGGTCGCTTATGTATGCGGCCTTAGCGGTGTCGTTCGGGCCGGGCTCGTCGTAAAAACCGCTCCAGTTGGTCATGATAATTCCCCTCGGGTAAGAATGGCTGAAAACTTTCATGAGGTGTATGGGACCGGAGGTTTTGGAAATATCGGATAGCATTCTTAAAAATTCCTTACCGTTACGTGGTTTTATCACCAGATGACCGGTTTTAAGCGCCCTGTAATCGAAAGCGCCTTCGTGGCCGTACCCGTGGGCAGAGACGGCGACAGCAACATTGGCCATTTTGTCTACCTCCCTAATTGAAAAGAAGCTTTCTATATATTATTCGTCGGTTAAGATTTTGGGCCCGCCTTTCGCACTTTTACCGCAACTTATATTTACCCCCGACCAAAAAGGGTGGTGCAGAATATTAGGATTGATAATATAATATTAAATTATGTGTATTATTTAACGTAAAGGCCGAGAGGAGAGGATATTAATTATGGAAATAGCGCCCGAAACAAATATAGGAAAAAGGGCTCTATTGCTGGCTATCACTTCAACTAGTGAAGAGGAAGAGGCGTTAAAAAAAGAGTTTACCGATAACGATTATATTTGTGCTGTTACAGGTATTGGTGGTGATTGCGATGAACTTAAAAAGCGGATTAATGTGGCCGTTATTGGAGCTTGCCTCAATAACAATATTATAAGTAAGACCCCGAGGGAAATACACGCCGTAATCCATGCCACGCTTGAAGCAAAAGAAGGGCTTTTACTAGGTGCTCCTAGCGGTGGTCATTTTGCCGGTAAGATTGCGGTGGTAAGACATAAAGACTGGCTGGCTGTAGCAATATATGGTCATTCTGCAATGCATATGATGACAAATCACGAAAGAGTAGGACTGGGTATTATGCATTTATAAAATATACATGGGTCTTACCTGCTTTTCAAAACGTAGCTTAAAAAAGATGCTTGCAATATAACCGGTAATATGTTATATTGAAAATAGTGAAATAGTAATTGCCATTTAGGTATAGTAAAAATTTTCGATACGTGAGAACATTTGATTGTGCAATTTTTCAAAAAATTATAGTTTATTTGAAAAGGCTTTAGTGAGAGAGTGTATGTGTGAGGGCCTAGATAGATTATTAGGAATCTATTTGGGCCCTCATTGTTTTCATCTATCCAAAGAAAAACGGCGTTTTAAGGTAGAAGGAGTGGAAAGATATGGACACGATGGAACAAAAGCTTGAAATTCTAAGACAAAAGAGGGAAGAAATAAGGCAAGGGGGAGGGGAAAAGAGGATCAAAAAACAGCACGAGAGCGGCAAACTCACCGCCCGGGAGAGGATCGAAAAACTCCTGGATGAAGGGAGCTTCGTGGAAATCGACGCCTTCGTGGAACACCGCTGCATAGACTTCGACATGGCGGAGACGAAAGCGCCGGGAGAGGGCGTCGTCACCGGCTACGGCACCATAAACGGAAGGCTCGTGTTCGTCTTCGCCCAGGACTTCACCGTAATAGGCGGATCCCTGGGTGAAATGCACGCCGCCAAGATTTGCAAAATAATGGACATGGCCTTGAAAATGGGTGCGCCCGTCATAGGCCTCAACGACTCCGG
>NZ_VNHO01000009.1:0-28254 GCF_008124715.1 Thermosediminibacter litoriperuensis
CCTAAGGAGATGGTCTTGAGGTACTAAGCTATCGATGCTTACTAATTCTACCTGCTCTATTATTTCTCGATTTTTCTTCGTTAACATTTCATCGCCCCACAATATTTTTGTATCTTCTTTAATTTTACTAAAAAGCTGATGATTTTTGTACTAGCTTTTGCAAAAAAAGACTGTCGACAGTTACTTTGTCGACAGTCTGGCTGCCCCTTTATAAGGGGCAGCTTGTTTTATTTCAGTCTTCAAGCAGTCTTTTTTCTCCCTGAAGTTCCTTTATACGGCTGATTTCCTGGGTGACTTCGATAGTACCCATGTAGTTTCCGGCCTCGTCCCTGACCGCAAAGTAGCGGATGTAAACTAGCTTTCCATGGAGGTTTATCCAGAATTCCTCCACGTCCTTTTTACCCTCTTTGAAGTTCCGGAGGATCTTCTCCACGATGTGGTAGCTGGCGGGCGGATGGCAGTTCTGTACTTTCCTGCCAATTATGGTCTTAGGTCTTGTAAAGATGCGTTCCTTGGTGGCCGAGAAGTACCTGACGGTATCGTCTTTGTCCACGAAGGTTATATCTACCGGCAGGTGGTTGAAAATGAGCTCGATTTCTTTTGGGGTCAGCATGCCCGTGGGAAACTTAACGAACCCTTTTGTAGTGTCATCGGCGATGGTCTCGCCCATTTTATCGAGGTCTACCCTCTGGGGTTTCCATTCGGCTTCGGGCTCCACTAGGCAGTAGCCGATCTCGTCCTCGGACCTATATATTTCGTACCATTCGTCCTCGGTCAGCTTCTGTTCGGCCGTGGGCAGGAGGATTTTTTCCTCTTTAAAGATCATTTCTTTGATCTTATTTGTGAGGGCCGTTACCTTTTCCACTACCTCGGCCTTCGAGCCCGGGCGGTAGTTGTAAAGCATATCCCTTACCTGTTTGAGGTCGTTTCTGATTTCGTCGTCCACACCCCACATTACCTTGGAAGGCCCGTAAATACCATATTTTTCAAGATAAGGGAAAAGGAGTTCTTCCTTCCTCTTGTAGTGCTTTTCAACGTCAAACAGGAGGTTTACCTTTTCCAGAAGTGACAGGGCGGCTTCTCTTTCGCTTTCGGCCGGAGCGTTTTTTAACCCTTCGAGCCGCGGGTTTATCTCGGTGTCGATCAGCTTTTCGATAGCCCGGTTTTCCTTAAAGAAAGTATTGAGCGGGTGGCCGGGGATGGCGTGGGGCTCGGGCTTTTGCTCAAGGACGTCCTTGAATATGGCCGCGTGCACGTCACAGAGCCGCTGGACCTCTTCCACCGGCATGCCTTCCTGTATGAGCGCCTGCTCCATGGCCGAGACTTCTTCGGCGGATACATCCTTGATGATCTCTTTGAACCTCTGCTTCACCTCATCCACGCTTTTTCCCCTGTGAAGGTCCATTATCAGTTCCTTCAGGGCTTTAATGCGATATTCCCGGTTATGTATGAGTTCCGACACACAGATCACCTCCTGTAACCGCTTTTAAAGCCTGGTCCCTTAAGGGTTGAAAACCACCGCAAGGAACATCTTAAATCTTTCCACTGCATAAAGGGCATGGGGAATGCCAGCTGGCATCACTATCATCTGGCCGGCCTTAAGGCGGAACTTTCTGTCTCCTATGGTTATTTCGGCCTCGCCGTCCAGGATCTGAACCAGGGCGACGCCGGGAGAGGAGTGGGCACTGATTTCCTCCCCTTTGTCGAAGGCGAACAGGGTGAGGCTCACATTTTTGCCCTGGGCCAGGGTGCGGCTTTCGACCCTGCCCTCCCGGTACTCCACCAGGTCCGCGATATCATGCACTTCGGCATGGGTTATGTTTTTGATAAGGTTTTTGGCGTTTTCCATTTTATATACCTCCGGATAATCCGATTTCTTTTCTATATTCTATCAATTTGTGATAAAATATGTATGACATTTATCACATTTTACAGGACGAAGGGGTGTTTTTATGAAACCCGTCGGGGATAGAAAAGGGAAATACACCTATAAGGATTACCTATCCTGGACCGGGGACGGCAGGTGGCAGTTGATAGACGGGATTGCCTACGATATGAGCCCTTCCCCTTCGCTGGAGCATCAGAGAGTTTTGAGGAAGATGCTTGTAAGACTTGATCTTTTTCTTACGGGCAAAAACTGCGAGGTATTCAGCGCGCCTTTTGATGTAAGGTTGCCGGAAGGAGATGAAGAAGACGAAGACGTAAGGACGGTAGTCCAGCCCGATATACTGGTAGTCTGCGATAGATCAAAACTAGATAAAAAAGGATGCAGAGGGGCGCCGGATCTGATAATCGAAATAGTATCACATTCATCCGCATCGATGGATTACATTAAAAAACTGAATTTATACGAAAGGCACGGCGTGAGGGAATACTGGATAGCCAATCCGGAAAACAGGACCGTAATGGTATACAGGCTCAACAGCGAGGGAGAATACGGGGTACCGGAAATTTGCCCCGGCGGGGGCGAGATCAAGTCTGCTGTCCTAGAAGGGTTTTCAGTGAATTTAGGAGAAATATTCGATTAAAAAAACAAGAGTTAAGGGGGACTTTCAAAGGTGATTCAGGACTTTAAAGGAAAAAGACCCTATATCCATGAAAGCTGTTTCATTGCGCCCACCGCTGACATCATAGGGGATGTTACGGTGGGGGAGAACTCCAGCGTTTGGCACCGGGCGGTACTAAGGGGAGACATCAACAGCATAAAGATAGGGGCCAATTCCAATATCCAGGACGGCACCGTAATCCACGTCGCCGATGGGCACCCGGTGACGATCGGAAACAATGTGACTGTCGGGCATAATGCCATTCTTCACGGGTGCACCATTAAAGACAACGCCCTCATCGGCATGGGCGCCATCGTGCTTGACGGTGCCGTGGTAGGTGAGGGAGCCCTGGTAGGCGCCGGCTCGCTGGTGCCCGAGGGTAGGGAAATCCCTCCGTACAGCCTGGCCGTAGGGATACCGGCGAAAGTGGTAAGGGAGCTGACGGCGGAACAGATAGATAAAATAAAAAAGAACACCGAGGGGTACGTAGAACTGGCAAAAGCATACATACAGGAATAGCTTTTTATACGAGGGCCGGTAATGAAACCGGTCCTCGTAATTTTATTCAAGTAGGAATTGAGGTTCCTTTCTTAATAAAAATCCTTGACACATTCTGCTGAAAATTGCTAAAATGAAAATGGTCAGATGTCAGACATCAGGGGCAACCGGAGGGAGAGGGGGGACGGGGCGGATTAAAAACCTGCATCCGTGGTTCGGAAGTTTAAATCACTAAAGCCGTTGGGAGGGATTTTTTTTATGAAGGTCCGTAAAATTTTAGCGGTGGGCCTGATTTTCCTGCTGGTGGCAGCTTTGCTTGTGGGATGTTCCAAACAGGAGCAGCAGCCCCAGCAGCAACAACAGCAGGGGCAGCAGGCACCGGAGACAGAGAAACTAAAAGTCGGCCTGGTATTTGACGTGGGCGGGCGCGGCGACCTTTCCTTCAACGACAGCGCTTACGCTGGTCTTGAAAGAGCCGCAGAAGATTTTGCTGACAAGATAGAGGTGGAGTACAGGGAGCCCTCGGGAGGCGGCCAGGACAGGGAGCAGCTTTTAAGACTTCTCGCTGAGAACGGCTATGACCTCATTTTCGGTGTAGGGTTCCTTTTCACGGAACACATCCAGAAAGTTTCCCAGGAGTTTCCAGATGTGAAATTCGGGCTTATCGACGGTTTTATAGACGGACTTGACGAGAATTCCAACGTGACCTGCCTGCTCTTCAAAGAGCATGAAGGGTCTTTCCTGGTCGGAGCCGCCGCAGCCATGAAGTCCAAAACCGGTAAGATAGGGTTTGTGGGCGGCATGAAGACACCTCTCATCGAGAGGTTTGAGGTAGGCTACATGGCGGGCGCCAAATACGTCAACCCGAATATTGAGATCCTGTCGGACTACATAGGTACCACCGGAGAGGCTTTCAAAGACCCGGTGAAGGGCAAGGAGCTGGCCCTGAAGCAGTTTAAGGCCGGTGCCGATGTAGTCTATCACGCATCCGGCGCTTCTGGTGTAGGCGTCATAGAAGCCGCTGCAGCCGAAAAGAAATTGGCCATAGGCGTGGATTCCGATCAGTCTCTGACTGCCAAGGAAGACCAGAGGCCGTATATACTCACCAGCATGCTTAAAAGTGTCGACGTGTCCGTATACGAGACCATCAAATCGCTGGTCGAGGGTAACTTCAAAGGTGGATACTCGGTGTTCGGCCTTGCCGAAAACGGCGTAAGCTATGCCGTGAACGACTACAACAAAGAGCTGATATCGGACATACAGCCCAAGCTCGACGAGCTTAAGGACAAGATAATAAAAGGCGAAATAAAGGTGCCGGTTGACAAAAAGGAATACCAGGAATTTGAGAAGAGCCTTTTTAAGTAACAGCTTCGGGGGTGGCATTAGCCTTGTCACCCCCGTTTTTACAATCCCCGAACGGAGGTGCGATCTTGGATAAAGCCGTTGTCTTGAGGGGAATTACAAAACGCTTTCCCGGAATAGTGGCCAATGACGGAATAACCCTGGAAATCGAAAAGGGAGAAGTCCACGCCATTGTGGGTGAAAACGGAGCCGGTAAGAGCACTCTTATGAAGATTCTTGCCGGTATTTACCAGCCCGATGAAGGCGAGATATATATTTTCGGAAAGAGGGAGAGGATAACTTCTCCCGGCAGGGCAATCGAGCTTAAAATAGGCATGGTCCACCAGCACTTTATGCTGGTTAACAGGTTTACGGTGCTGGAAAACATAATTCTGGGCGCCGAAAAGAGGGCCGGTATGGTCATTGACGAGCAGAAGTGCCGTAAGGTCATCGGTGAGCTCCTGTCCCTTTATAATTTTTCCCTGGACCCGGACGCCCGCGTAGAAGAGATATCGGTAGGCCAGGCCCAGAGGGTGGAAATATTGAAAGTGCTGTACAGGGGGGCCGATATTCTCGTGCTGGACGAACCCACGGCGGTACTGGCGCCCCAGGAAGTGAAAGAGCTGTTTGCCAACCTGAGGAGGTTGAAGGAGGAAGGGAAAACCATAATTTTTATCAGCCACAAACTGGACGAAGTCCTGGAAATCGCCGACCGTATAACCGTGCTGAGGCGCGGCAGGGTGGTGGGCACCGTGGTGCCGTCCCGGGTCACCAAGGAAGAACTGGCCAGGATGATGGTAGGCAAGCCCGTTTTTATGAAACTGGAAAAAACACCGGTCCCCGCCGGGGACGTGCTCCTTTCGGTAAAGGACCTGGTGGTGAGGGAGAATACCGGTAAGCCGGCTGTAAACGGTGTTTCCCTTGAAATCAGAGGCGGTGAAATTTATGGCATCGCCGGCATCGAGGGAAACGGCCAGAAGGAGCTGGCCGAAGCAATAATAGGCCTCAGAAAGACCTCGTCCGGACAGGTGACCATTTGCGGCAGGACGGCCACAGGGCTCTCCATAAGGGAGATCCGGGATCTCGGCGTGGCCTTCATCCCCGAAGACAGGCACCGCCAGGGGCTCGTACTGCCCATGAAAGTGTGGGAGAATATGATTCTGGGCTATCACAGGAAAAAAGAGTTTTTAAAAAAGCCGTCCCTGAATCTGAAAACCGCCCGGGAATTCACGGAAAAGAGGGTGAAGGAATATTCGGTCAGGCTGAGCTCCATCGACCAATCGATTGATGGACTGTCCGGCGGCAATCAGCAGAAGGTCATACTGGGCAGGGAACTTTCCCGGGATCCCAGGGTTATAATAGCCTCCCAGCCCACCAGGGGACTCGACGTGGGGGCTGCGGAATTCGTCCACGAAGAGCTGCTGAAAAAGAGGGAAGAGGGCAAGGCAATCCTCCTCATATCCGCCGACCTGGAAGAAGTGCTTTCGCTTTCCGACCGGGTAGGTGTGATGTACAACGGGAGGATAACGGCGGAATTCAGGCCCGAAGAAGTGACCCCCGAAGATGTGGGAGTGTACATGCTCGGAGGCGGAGTAAAGGCAGGTGAAGGAGCATGAAAAGAAAATACCTCATAACGGTGATGAGGATTCTAGCGCCGGTTCTGGCTATCGTACTTTCGGCCTTTATAAGTTCCATAGTGATTCTCGCCATCGGCAAGAGCCCCTGGCAGGTGTTTTACACTATCTTCCGGTTCAGCTTGAGCAGGCTTGACAGCGTAGCCATCATCCTCTATAACGCGACGCCGCTTATCTTTTCTGGTCTCGCCGTTTCCCTGGGATTCCGCATGGGGCTGTTCAACATAGGCGTGGAGGGCCAGTACCTAATAGGGGCTTTTTTTGCAGCCCTGGCCGGATTTACTCTGAAAGGACTGCCTGCCGTCATCCATCTCCCCCTTGTCATATTGTGCGGCGCCCTGGGAGGAATGTTATGGTCTTTTATACCTATATATCTTAAAGTGAAAAGAGGCGTTCATGAGGTAATAAGCACCATTATGCTCAACTATATATCCTATTCTCTCATTCATTACCTTATCGCCGACGTATTCATGGACAGGACGCAGAAGCTGTTAGACGGCTTGGGCAGCATGCTCGCAAGGACGCCGAAGCTGCCCCCGTCAGCATTGATGCCGAAATTGCACGGGCTTTTGGGGCTGTTCGGCATAGAACTGCCGAGGCACGTTTACCTGAACTGGTTTTTCCCGCTGGGGCTGCTGATGGCCGGCCTCACCTATTACCTTTTAATGTACACGCCCTTCGGCTTTGAATTGAGGGCGGTAGGCCAAAACCAGGAGGCGGCCAGGACGGCGGGGATAAAGCCCGAGCGGGTATACATGGTTGGATTCTTACTGAGCGGAGCCGTGGCCGGGCTGGTGGGGCTCTCGGACCTGCTGAGCTATTTCGGCTACATGGACCTGGATTTTCCCAGAAACTACGGATTTGACGGTATAGCGGTGGCTCTGATCGGCCAGAACAACCCCTTCGGCATAATCGTTTCGGCGATGCTCTTCGGTTTTCTGAAAAGGGGTGCGGAGGGTATTCAGACCCTGCTCAATGTGCCGATGGATACAATAGTCATCCTCCAGGCCGTCATGATAATGTCGATCGTGGTAATAACCAAGGTCATGAACGACTATATTAAGCGCCTGGAGAAAAAGGAGGATGTGCGCGTATGTTCCTCTCAGAACTCCTCGCTTCAAGTTTGAGAATGGCCGTTCCAATACTTCTTACAGCTCTGGGAGCCGTGTTCACCGAGAGGGCGGGGGTTGTAAACATAGGCCTTGAGGGCATGATGATCGTAGGTTCCTTCTGGGGGGCTCTAGGGTCGTATTATTACGGGCCGTATTTCGGCCTGCTCCTGGCGATGGCCGCGGGTATGTTTCTGGCCCTCATCCACGCGGTCAACACGGTTACTTTCAGGGTGGATCAGATAGTCAGCGGCGTCGCTATAAACATTCTGGCGTACGGAAGCTGCCGTTTTCTTAGCCAGGCGATTTTTAAAATGGCTACCACCAGTCCCCACGTAGCGGGCCTCCCCAAAATAGATATCCCGGTACTCGCAGGTATCGAGTTTTTAAAGCCCCTGGTTTCCGGCGTGTCCCCGATTATAATTCTGGCTCTGCTGCTGGTTCCCCTCACGAGGTTTGTTATTAACCGCACGGTTTTCGGGCTGAGGCTCCGGTCGGTGGGGGAAAATCCGCTGGCGGCGGATACGCTGGGCATAAACGTATTCAGGATGAAATACGCCGGCGTGCTCCTGAGCGGTATGCTGGCCGGACTGTCGGGGGCATATCTGGCCCTGGAACACACCGGTATGTACGTGGAAGGCATGACCCAGGGTCAAGGTTTCATTGCCCTGGCAGCCATGATTTTCGGGAACTGGGAACCCGCCGGAGCACTGTGGGCTGCGCTCCTGTTCGGCTTTTCCGAAGCCCTGAGCTTTAGAGTTGTAGAGGGGGGCGCGATACCCTACCAGTTCATCAAGATGATCCCCTATGTCCTCACCCTGGCGGTGCTGGCCGGGGTGGTGAGAAAGTCCACGCCTCCCGCTGCGGACGGCATACCGTACGAGAGAGGGATGAAATGATATATAGCTAATCTTTCCGCCTAAAGGAGTTGCTTCGCTGATGCTGTTTCCCACAAGATACGAGATTGTCGTTCAAAGAATCAAGGAAATGGTAATGAACGGGGAGCTGAAGGAGGGTGATAAGCTCCCCTCCGAAATAGAATTCTCAAGAAAGCTCGGCGTGAGCCGGGCCACACTCCGGGAAGCCTTCCGTATCCTGGAAGACGAGGGGCTGATAAAGAGATACCACGGCGTCGGTACCTTTGTATCGAAAATTCCGGTTATAAAGAGCGGTATGGAGGAGCTGGCAAGCATAACGAAGCTCATCGAAAGGCAGGGCATGAAGCCGGGAACCAAAGACGTGGTTATAACCAGGGTTCGCCCCAGCGAGCGGGAAGCCTCGATGATGGGGCTTTCCCACGACGAAGAGATTTACAGGGTCGAGAGGGTCAGGACAGCCGACGGAATCCCCGTTCTCTTCTGCATCGACCGGATACCCGCCAGGTTCGTGAAAAAGGAGTTCAGGCTGGAGAAGGAGTCGCTGTTCGACTACCTGCAGGATGATCTGGGGATATACATTTCCTACGCTGTATCGGATATAGTGCCGGTAAAGGCGGAAGTTGCGGGAGTGTACAAAAAGCTGAATTTCAGGTCGAAGTCCGCAGTGGTGCTGCTTTTAGAGCAGCTCCACTACGATGAAAACCATAATCCTATTTTCTATTCCTCAAATTTCTTCTCCCCCGAAAAGTTCAGATTCTATATAGTGCGCAAGAGGATTTAGGGAGGGGATCGAATGATTGACGAAAAAAGGCTGGTAGAAAGGGCCGTGGCGGCCATGGAGAACGCCTACGTCCCTTATTCGCGGTTCAGGGTAGGAGCGTGCGCGCTGGCCTCCGACGGCAGCGAATTTGCCGGCTGCAACATAGAAAATGCGTCTTATGGACTCACCGTCTGCGCCGAGAGGGTGGCGCTATTCAAGGCATACTCGGAAGGAAAAAGGGATATAGTAGCCCTGGCTGTGGCCGCCGGCGTGGATGAACCGGTTTCGCCGTGCGGTGCCTGCCGGCAGGTGCTTCTCGAGCTGGCGTCCGGTGCCGTGGTGCTGCTCTCCAACAGGGACGGTTCCCGGGTCATGCGGACGACCCCCGAGGAACTATTACCGTACGGGTTTAAACTCTGATGCTTTGAAGGGAGGCGAACTTATATGTTTTTCGTCCCCGAGATCATAGAGAAAAAGCGAAACGGCGGCAAGCTCTCCGGAGAGGAGATCCGCTATTTAATAGAAGGCTATGTGAGGGGAGAAATCCCCGATTATCAGGTGTCGGCCTTCTTAATGGCCGTGTACTTCAGGGGCATGGACGAGGAGGAGACAACGGAGCTGACCATGGCCATGGCCCGATCGGGGGAAATGGTGGACCTCTCGGCGATCGAGGGCGTGAAGGTCGACAAGCACTCCAGCGGCGGGATAGCCGACACCACCACTCTGGTGCTGCTGCCCCTTGCCGCCTCGGCGGGAGTAAAGATAGCCAAGTTGTCCGGCCGGGGCCTTGGCCACACGGGCGGAACCATTGACAAGCTGGAGTCGATTCCGGGTTTCAGGACTGAACTTTCCAAAGACGAGTTTGTAAGGATTGTCAACGAGGCAGGCGCGGCCATCACCGGCCAATCGAAGGACCTGGTGCCCGCGGACAAAAAACTTTACGCACTCAGGGACGTAACGGCTACCGTTGACTCCATTCCGCTTATAGCCGCTTCCATTATGAGCAAGAAGATAGCGGGCGGAGCCGACAGGATCGTGCTGGATGTAAAATTCGGAGGCGGCGCCTTCATGAAGAGGTACGAGGACGCCCTCGAGCTGGCGAGAATTATGGTGAACATCGGCAAACTGGCCGGCAGGCAGACGGTGGCTTACGTGACGGATATGGATCAGCCCCTGGGCCTTGCCATAGGTAACGGTATAGAAGTTATCGAAGCGGCGGAGACGTTGAAGGGAAGGGGCCATAAAGACCTGCTGAACCTGTGCCTGGAACTCGGATCCGAGATGATGTTGCTGGCCGGTGTGGAGAAAGATAAAGAAAAGGCCCGAAAAAAACTCCTCGAAAACATAAGGAGCGGTAAAGCCCTCGAAAAGTTCAAAGAAATCGTCAGGCGCCAGGGGGGTGACCCCGACGCTCTGGAAGATTATTCCCTGCTGCCCCGAGCCCGCTTCAGCCGGGGAGTTGAAGCCCGGGAAGACGGCTGCATCGAGAAGATCGATGCGCTGAGGCTGGGTCTCACGGCCATGAAGCTGGGTGCCGGCAGGCAGAAAAAGGATGATGCGATAGACCATTCCGTAGGCATATGGCTCTGCGGCAAGGTCGGGGACGGGGTGGAAAAGGGCAAACCGCTGGCGGTAATATACGCCAACGATGAGGAAAAACTCCAGTGGGCCGCTGAAGAAGTCAGGGGGGCTTTCCGAATCACCCGGGAAAAGGTGGAAACAAGAAGGGTTATACGGGCCAGGGTAACTGCAGAAAATATAGAGGAGTTTTGAAGAGCGAGGTACTGAAGGATGGCAGAGAGGGTAATACTTATCGTGCTCGACAGCGTCGGCGTCGGGGAACTTCCCGACGCGGCCCTCTACGACGACGAGGGCAGCAACACCCTGGCCAATACGGCGAAGGCGGTTGGGGGCCTTAACATGCCTAACCTGCGGAGGATGGGCCTGGGGAATATAATTGAAATCCAGGGCGTGCCACCGGTGCCAAAGCCGGAAGCTTCGTACGGTAAGGCGGCGGAAAAGTCCGCCGGGAAGGACACCACAACCGGTCACTGGGAGATAGCAGGTATAATCCTGGAAAAACCCTTTCCCGTTTACCCGGAAGGCTTTCCACCTGAGGTAATAGAAGAATTCGAAAAGAGGATAGGGACGAAAACGCTGGGGAACCGGCCCGCTTCCGGTACCCAGATCATAGAAGAGCTCGGAGAAGAGCACATGAGGACCGGCTACCCCATAGTTTACACATCGGCGGATTCGGTCTTCCAGATAGCCGCTCATGAAGAGGTCATACCGCCCGAACGGCTCTACGAGATATGCGCCATTGCCCGGGAAATACTTCGGGGCGATCATGCGGTGTCAAGGGTTATAGCAAGGCCCTTCGTCGGCACTCCCGGAAACTTCGTGAGGACCTACAACCGTAAGGATTTTTCCTTGAAACCGCCGCAGGAGACCCTGCTGGATAAGGTGAAAAAAGCCGGTATGGATGTATACGCTGTAGGAAAGATTTGGGACATCTTTGCCGGGCAGGGAATAACCGTGGAATACCATACCGAAGGAAATATGGACGGAGTCGACAAGATCCTTCTTGCCATGCGGCAGCTGGAACGGGGATTGATCATGGCAAACCTGGTGGATTACGACATGCTCTACGGCCACAGGAACGACCCGGCAGGGTATGCAAAGGCCTTGGAGGATTTCGACGGCCGGGTGCCGGAGATCCTGGCAGAACTCAAAAGTGACGATGTACTTATTATAACGGCGGACCACGGGTGCGATCCAACTACCCCGAGTACCGATCATTCGAGGGAGTACGTGCCGGTGCTGGTTACAGGCAAAAGGGTGAGGCAAGGTATAAATTTGGGCGTGCTCTTCACGTTTTCGGATATAGGCCAGACGGTGGCGGACCTCCTGGGGTGTGAGAAGCTCTCCAATGGAAAGAGCTTTAAATCCATAACAATGGAGGTATAAAGGGGAAAACAAGTCCCACCGGTCCAAATAGAAGCTTTCTGGGAGGTGTCAAATCTTGACTTACTACGATGAACTCAAGAAGGCCGTGGAATATATAAAATCCCGCCCGGTGCCGGAGCCGGAAATCGGAATAATTCTGGGCAGCGGCCTGGGGGACTTTGCCGACGGGCTGGAGGACAGGATAGGGATACCCTATGCAGAAATACCGGGATTTCCGGTTTCAACGGTAAAGGGGCACAGGGGAAATCTGGTCTTCGGCAGGGCAAGCGGCAGGACTGTGGCGGTGATGCAGGGCAGGTTTCACCTTTACGAAGGATACCCTGTACAGAAGGTGGTTTTCGGCACCAGGGTTCTGGGACTGCTGGGCATAAAGGCGCTGATAGTGACCAATGCCGCAGGTGGGATTAATGAGAACTTCCGTCCGGGAGACCTTATGATCATAAAGGACCATATCAATCTGACGGGGGAAAACCCGGCAGCGGGGGAAGAAATCCCCGAACTGGGGCCCAGGTTTTTCGACATGACCTTCGCTTATGACGTGGAGCTCAGGAATAAGGCAAAGCAGGATTTTGCAAAGGCGGGACTGGAGTACAGGGAGGGGGTGTACGCCTTCCTGAAAGGCCCCTCCTACGAGACGCCGGCGGAGATAAGGATGCTGAAAGCAATCGGGGCCGATGCAGTGGGCATGTCTACGGTTCCGGAGGTGATCGCCGCCAGACAGATGGGAATAAGGGTCATGGGAATATCCTGCATCACCAATATGGCCGCAGGAATTCTGGATAAACCCCTGTCCCACGCTGAAGTTCTGGAAGTATCCGAGAGAGTGAAGGAGAAATTCGTGAAAGTCCTAGGCAGTATTATCGGTAAGATTAATTAACTCTCAGCCGTAAACACCCCTTCGCGGAGAGGGGTGTTACGCATTTTCAAAGAGGATCAAATATGCTGGGAATCTGTAATGGAGGGGAAAAATGTGAACACCATAAACGGCCGCATCGGAGGGCCGGTAGGAGGATACAGTCTGGAATGCAGGATGGACGACACCGGCATTTACGGTAGACTGGGAGGTCCAATAATAGGGGCCGATATAAATCTGAAGAAAGACCCCAAGGGCATGTTTCTCGAGGGCAGGATAGGCGGTGCCGTTTTCGGGAAAGACCTGAGGCTAGAAATCGGCGGGGATTATGCCCGCGGCCGCCTGGGAGGCGATGTGATAGGGAACGATATAGTGCTTTCCAGCAGCAACGGTAAAATAACCGGCAGGTGCGGCGGGGTTTTCGACGGATTCGACGTAAATCTTATTTTCAACCCCGGGACGGGAAAACTTGCTGGCAGGCTCGGAGGTATTATTTTCGGAATGGATGTTAACCTGGACTTATCCGGAGTGCCTCCCCTATACGGTGCCGTTCTGGCGGCGGCAACTTACCGATTTTACCTTGAATCCCACCTCGGAGGAAAGTCGGGCGGCTCCGGGGGTGGGTAAACACATTAAGCTTGATCTAAATAAGGTTTTATAAATGGGTTTAATATGATATACTTTATATAAAAAGCAGTAAAAAGATGTGTTTTAAGGAGGTTTAAATGCCGTTAAAGGTAATAAAGTATGTATTGGCGATAATACTCGCAATATTTTTAATATTTCAATTTATACCTGCTAACTTTTCAGACTTGAACCCCCCGGATGTTCATCCTCATAAATACCTCTTTATTTTTTCCATCAGATCCGCATACGCGGCCATTGCTTTTTCTTTGGGAGATAGCCGGAAAATAGAATGTCCTTTGATACCGGGAGAATTTTATGTCGGTTTTACAGTTCAGATGGACTCTACTTCGCGAACCAACTCTTTTTTTACCGCAGCCTTTTCCGATTCTCGTAAATACATCCGAAAAATCATTCCTCATTATTTCCACGGGAGCAAATACAAAAGAAACCACGTATAATAACGGATCTTATGTATCTCTAAACGGCGAACATCATTGCCGTCTATCAAAGGAGGGGTCCATTTGACATGAAAGAAACGGTAAAAGAAGTTTTTAGCGCAGTTGTTCCGATTACCGTATTGGTGACGATATTGCAGCTTACGGTAGCTAAACTTCCGACCAATGTTTTTATAAATTTCATCGGCGGTGCTGTTTTGGTCATACTGGGGCTTACCCTTTTTCTAATCGGTGCAAAGGTGGGTTTTTTGCCCGTAGGAGAAATGGTAGGTTCTTCGCTGGTCACAAAGGGCAAACTGTGGCTCATATTATTTTTCGGGTTTGTAATAGGTTCTGCCGTGACCGTTGCTGAACCCGATGTTCAGGTATTGGCGGGACAGGTCGATTCGGTCTCGGGCGGAGCCATAAGTAAGTTTATCATCGTAACGGCGGTGGCTTGTGGTGTGGGTATTTTCGTTTCTTTAGCCCTGCTTCGCATATTCTTGAGAATCCCAATCAATTATTTGCTGGTTATCGGATACGCTTTGGTATTTTTGCTGGCGCTGGTTACTTCTCCGGAATTCGTAGCCGTATCCTTCGATGCCGGAGGAGTAACCACCGGTCCCATGACGGTGCCGTTTATACTAGCCCTCGGGGTGGGTGTGGCTTCGGTTACCGGGAAAAGGACATCGTCCAGCGATAGCTTTGGATTGATCGCCTTGGCATCCATAGGACCGATTTTGGCAGTTTTATTATTGGGGGTGTTTTACAAATGATAAGCGCGCTGTTTGAAGGTTTTCCCGCCGCATTGAAGGATGTTGCCATTGCATTGTCCCCCCTCGTCGTGCTGTTTGTCTTTTTTCAAATTTTTATGTTAAAACTGCCGAAGCGTCAGGTAATAAAAATAGTCAAAGGGATTATACTGACGTTTGCAGGGCTGGCTTTATTCCTGCAGGGAGTGCACGTTGGTTTCTTACCCGTAGGCGAACTGATGGGTATGGCTATAGGCTCGTTAGACTATAACTGGATTTTAATCCCTATTGGGTTTCTGATGGGATTCGCAGTTATTATGGCAGAGCCTGCAGTACAGGTTCTAGCCATTGAAGTTGAAAAAGCTTCCAGCGGGCATATTAATAAAAGAATAATGATTTATACTTTATGTGTCGGCGTAGCATTCTCTGTTTCGCTGTCGATGATTAGAGTCCTTACGGGAATTTCCCTCTGGTATTTTATTGTGCCGGGGTATATAATAGCATTGTTGATGACAAAGTATGTTTCTTCCGAGTTTGTAGCCATCGCCTTTGATGCGGGAGGCGCGGCAACGGGGCCGATGACGGTCACGTTTATATTATCGATGACTGTTGGAGTGGCAAAGCAGCTTGAAGGCAGAAATCCTCTGATAGATGGGTTTGGAATGGTTTCCCTTGTGGCTTTAACACCGATAATTTCAATTCTTATCCTTGGGGTTTTGTACAGCAGGAAGGAGAAGCTCGGTGATGAAAGGCGAATTTACAGTGGACGAGAGTTTTAAACTAATTGTAACAATTGTAAATAAGGGTAAAGCAAGCAAGGTGGTTGCAGCTGGCAAAAGGGCTGGAGCCGAAGGAGGGACGATCCTCTTAGGAAGGGGGACGGCCAAAAGGTCTTTTCTTGATTTACTGGGGATAAATTTTGAGCCGGAGAAGGAAATAATACTCACCCTTGTCAAAGAGGATAAGGTGAATGATGTCCTGCAGGTGATTATCGACGAGATAAAGCTGAATAAGCCTGGAAACGGCATTGGCTTTGTTATAAATATCAAAGGACTCACAGGGGTTATTCACCTGTTGAGAATGCAGGGGGGAATTTAAATGACAGAGGATTGCAATATTAAATTTGACCTAATCGTAACGATTGTAAATAAAGGTTTTGCGGAAGAAGTGGTTGAAGCCGCTAAAAAGGCCGGAGCAGAGGGTGGTACAATCATAGACGGGCGTGGAACAGGAATACATGAGAATGCAAAGCTGTTCGGCATACCCATAGAACCTGAAAAAGAAATAGTTTTAACCTTGATTGACAGTACTAAAACAGGAAAGGTTTTGGAGGCTGTTTCAAACGCTGTAGAGCTTAACAAACCGGGCAAGGGTATAGCATTTGTGCTGGAAGTCGAAAAAACAGTAGGTATATGCCATATGTTAAATAAAGGTAATAACATTGTTTGATATTAGATTCTTTTACTGCTTCAACCCGAACCCGTCAGCTAACCTCGTAAGCGTGCCGGAAATGTACTGTTGTTTAAAAAGCTATGGGTCTTCATAGCTTTTATTTTTTTAAGTTCCGGAGGTGGTGTTATTTCACTGCTGTAAATCGAAAAGGGAAGGCTCAGGCGGCGATAAAACTTGATGGTGTGTTAACCGGCTGTCACCGCCGGTGTAGCTTCCTGCCGGTGGTCAATTTAATCCGCTGTTGGCTTAATGTGAAGCGGAGGTGATTGCAATGAGCAAGCAAATGAAAATTATTATCTTGTTTATACTAATTTGGTTCGGTCTTCCGATAATAAAAAATTTATACGATTCAAGAGTGAAAACTATTGATGAAGCAGTAGACCTTAATCTTGACAAAGTCCATATGGTGGAAATTATCTATAACAATCAATCGAAAGTAATCCAGGATAAAGAGAATATTACAGAATTAATATCTTTTTTCAGAAAATATTAAGTATAAAAAAAGTAAATCGCAAAAAGTAATAGATAGGAATGATTATATAATTAATTTCCATTATGGCAGAGGAGGATTTATTGCTTTTAGTAAATTCAGCGATGGCGATCTAGTAATAAGCGGCTACAGATATACAGTTCTTGATGGTCCCATTGATCGTGATTTTTTAAATAATTTCCGGGAATCTGTAACTACACCCTCTTTAAGCAATTAAAAAAAGGTGATTTACTTGTTGAAAGGTTATGCCGAAAGATTTTCGCCTTTTTTGGCACTCCTTTATTTAGTAATCCTAATCTTAGTTCTAATTTTCGGAAGGTCGTATTTTAAGGTGTATATAAGTCCGGAACATGAATTGATAAGATGCTGAACTTTGAGTATGGAAATTTTCTCTTAATGGCTGGCGGTATCCCGGCAGTAATTAGTATCTTATTAGGTTTTTTAATCATTTTTGAATGGTAATGACTGCAGGGGGAGAGGCTTTATGATGGCACCGCGTAATTTCCGGCCGTTTATCGTATTCTTGGCTGGCGTCGTCACCCGTTTGCTCCTTTACGGAAGTGTTTCTCACAGGTGGCAATGGAATTTGCAGCGCACCGTATTAGCAAGGAGTGTAGCCTTTGTAAAGGCCGAATACAGTAATGACCGCCGGACGCTGTTAGAGATGGCGAACGGACCTCTTGAAAGCGAGATCAGAAAAGGGCTTTTCCGGATCTCAAGCTGAACGTGCAGGTTTATGACGCAAGGGTGCTGGGAGTCATGCAGGGGTCGGGCGGTTGTGCACGTTAAAGTGCAGCCGGACGGCGACGACCGCTACCATATCGAGCAGCTTACACTCGAAAAGGTGGATGGGCGCTGGCTGGTGAGTTCGATCGGGCGGGATCGCTAGAGGGTGTTTAGCGCTATAGAGAGCGGGAGCAGTCATGCTCTCACTCTATGCATAGGGAAGTACATCATAAATTAAGAAAATGTATAAGCCCGCTTTATTTCTAGATGCTGCAGATTTCATCTTATGTTATAATGAGTATAGGAGATTGAGAAATCGTGAAAGAGCTCGATATAAGGATGATTAGAAAACTTATTTTAAAAGGAAAATGTTTATACTGCGAAGGTAATTTGGTTAAAAAGAGAGTGCGGGTAGATAAGTGGGTCAATGAAAAATTAATTATCATAGAAAATGTTCCGGCTCTTGTATGTGAGGAATGTGAGGAAAAATACTACGATGCAGAGACGGCGCTTAGACTGGACCAATATCTATATGAATCCAATCCTAAAAAGATTATAGAAGTGCCGGTTTTTGAGTACAGGGAAGGATGAAGCGTCCGATGAAAGCTTTATTGATGAAAAAGGGACTTGTGCCGTACCTGGAAGGCAAGGAACTGCAGCTCAAGGCTGTGGAAGCCGTAAAGTCTGGGCTCGCCGACATGATCCTGATAACCCTGCAGCACCCGCCGGTTTACACCATAGGTAGGGCCGGCGGTTACGAAAACCTGCTGGTGCCGCTGGAGGAGCTAAGGAAAATCGCTGAAGTGCATGAGGTAGAGCGGGGCGGCAATATCACCTTTCACGGGCCGGGCCAGATCGTGGCCTATCCCGTGGTGAACCTGAACCGGTGGGAGAAGGATGTCCACCTTTTTGTGGACAGGCTGGAAGAGGCCGTGATAAGGCTGCTGGCCGGTTACGGCGTAAGGGCCGGCAGGAAGCCGGAGTACACCGGCGTCTGGGTGGGCGACGAGAAGATATGCGCGATAGGCATTGCCGTTAAGCGCTGGATAACCTGGCACGGTATCGCCTTCAACGTTAACACCGACCTAACATATTTCGGAAGGATTTTCCCTTGCGGAATAAGGGAATTCGGCGTCACCTCCCTTGAGAAACTGGGGATTAAAGAAGACCCGGAGCGGGTGAGGGAGAAGCTGATCGGTAAATTCGAGGAAGTGTTCGGCGTGAGGTTTGAAGAAATCGACGAGAACAGGCTTGAATCGATGGCGGGAGGATTGCATGATGAATAAACCCGAATGGCTGAAGGTCAAGATAAACCCGGCGGAATTAAAGCACATGGAGGAATTTTTAAAAACGGTAAAACTGAACACCGTATGTCAGAGCGCCCACTGTCCCAACATGGGGGAGTGCTTTTCCCGCAAAACCGCCACCATCATGATAATGGGGAATATCTGCACGAGAAACTGCAGGTTTTGCGCTGTGGAAAAGGGGCATCCGGCGCCCCCGGATGAGGATGAACCCAGGAGGGTGGCCGAAGCCGCCAGGGCACTGAACTTAAGACATGCGGTGATAACCTGCGTGACCAGGGACGACCTGCCCGACGGCGGCGCATCGCATTTCGCCAGGACTGTGAAGGAGCTTAAGAAAATCCCCGGCCTCACCGTAGAAGTGCTGGTATCGGACTTCCGTGGAGATGAAGAGGCCATAAGGACGGTGGTTGAGTCCAAACCCGATGTTATAAACCACAACCTTGAGACCGTACCGAGGCTTTACCCGGCGGTCAGGCCGATGGCCGATTACGAAAGGTCGCTTTTCCTTTTGAAAAAGGTGAAGGAACTCGACCCGGCCATCTACACCAAGTCGGGAATCATGGTAGGTCTGGGTGAGAGGGAAGAAGAGGTGGTTGACCTCATGAAGGACCTGGTCGGGGTCGGCTGCGATATGATGACGATAGGCCAGTACCTCAGGCCTTCCTCAAGCCACATAGCGGTGGCGGAATATGTAACCCCGGAACAGTTCGAGAGGTACCGAAAAATTGGCTACGACCTCGGATTCAAATACGTGGCATCGGGTCCGCTGGTCCGGAGTTCTTACAATGCGGTAGAGGGCATGGATGCGGTAAATGAATCGGGCTTCCGTTAAAAGCGGAAGCCCGATTATTATTGCTGACCAGACCTTCCCCTGGGGCAGCGGGAGACGCATATTCCGCACACCTTGCCCGCGCCTATGTAGCCGAATTGTTCCTTCATACAACCACTGCACGCCTCATGATCGAACAGTCTCGACCTTTCTATGCCCGGGAACCAGTTTTCGCCTTTAATGGCACCGGCCGGGCAGCTTTTTACGCATACCGTACAGCCGCCGCACCCGCTCTCTTCAACGGGCGTTCCTTCGGGAAGGGGCATATCGGTGAGGATCGTCGCAAGCCTCACCCTGGGTCCGAATTTTTTGGTGACGAGCAGGGCGCTCTTTCCTATCCAACCCAATCCGGCCCTGGTGGCCGCTGTCTTGTGCTGGAAAAATCCGATTGACTCCTTATTATCAATGATCTGAGACGCAGGAACCGGCATGGCCCTGTACCCCCAGTCCTGGATGAGCGAAGAAGCACGCAGGGCGATCTGGTCGAGCAGTGCGTTCACGGTCTGGTAATGGTGAAAATAGGCATGGGTGGGGCCACCGGAAATATCATCCATTATCTGGTCCGACAGACGGAAAACCACGGTAACGGCCCATTTCAGGTGTTTGTGGCTTTCGGGCAAAAAGTCTTCCACTCTGGAAAACCCCACGTCGGAACCGCCCCATTCGAGTATTTTATTTTTTAGTTCTGCCCATCTCTCCATTTGAAGACCCCCTGATGAAATAATTTCTAATATCAAAAACAAATAAATATTATTTTTCAGGAAATAACCGTTTAACATTTCCTTCTTTAGTTTATTATTTCACATTTTTGGCCGACGGTCAAAGGTGGAAATTTAAGTTATAAGGAAGCTTGTACGGCGGCAAAATCCAGCTCGTGCACTGTCTGACTATGTACGGCTGGATTTTTTTCCGGGGGAAAACGAGGCGCGGCATACGAAGAACACGACAGGAATATTATTTAACAGATAAGCTCCGTTAAGATCTGGAGGTGAGGAGAAAGATCATTTTATTCCCAAATATTTAAAAGGAGGATTTCCGCTGTGAGAAAGCGAGTTTTGGCTCTTCTGCTCATTATCTTGATGGTGGCGCCGGCGATAGCCGGATGCTCCAGGTCCGCCGATCAGGCAGAGCCCCCAGAGAGCAGTGAGATTAAAAAGGGCGGGGTTCTGAACGACTATCTGGAAGACGACCCCAACGGTTTTGATGTGCAGGAAAATACATTTCTCGTTATGTACACACTGGCGCGCCAGCTTTACAGCACCCTTTTAAGGTATAAGGGCGATACGCTGGAACTGGAGCCCGAATTGCTGGCCAAAATGCCCGAAGTTTCTCCCGACGGCAGGACCTACACCTTCGAACTCAAAAAGGGCGTCAAGTTCCACGACGGCACAACCGAGTTGGTGGCCGACGACGTGAAGTTCACCATAGAACGCATGCTGGACCCAAACGGCAAGGGGATGAGCACGTGGCTGTTCGAGCCGATTCTTGGTGCGAAGAAGTTCATGGAGGGCAAGGCCGCTTCCCTAGAGGGATTTAAGAAGATAGACGATTACAGGTTTCAGATAATACTGGAAAAACCCTATGCGCCCTTCCTCAACAACCTGGCGGTCCCCGCCGCGTCCATATATTCCGAAAAACTGGTAAAGGCCGCCGGTGACAACTGGAGGCTCAACCCCATCGGCACCGGGCCTTTCAGGCTCAAGAGCTACGTGCCGAACACAGAAATAGTGCTGGAGAAGAATCCCTATTATTTTGAGCCCGGGCTTCCTTATCTGGACTGCATCCACTACAGGATAGTGCCCGACGCTACCACAGCCCTGATGGAATTTGAGAACGGCACCCTGGATGTGTGCATTATACCCGTCAACGAATACCAGAGGATAAAGGATTCGGGCAAATACGAAGTGCTTGAAGGAGTGGCTCTTAATACCTATTACTTCCTCATGAACATGAGCGATCCCATGTGGTCCGACGTGAGGCTCAGGAAGGCCGTGGCTATGGCCATAGATAAAGAAAAACTGGTGCAGGCGTTGTACGGCCCGCGAGGAACCGTCGCAAAGAGTTTCGTGACCCCGGGCATACCCGGTGCTTACGAGGAGGGAACAGGTCCGGCTTATGACTATAACCCCGAAGAAGCCAAAAAGCTCGTCCGGGAACTGGGCAACATAGGCAAGCTTCAGGCCTGGCAGAGGGGCGGCGACCGGCTCACAGACGCCAACGTGGCCATCCAGGCCATGCTTAAAGAAGTCGGCCTTGACCTGGAGATAACCATCGTGGAAAAGGCCGCCTTCAGCGACGCCCGCAACAAGGGCAAGATACCGGCCAACCATGGCAACTGGTGGGCGGATATCCCCGACCCGGACAACTACCTGTACACCTTCTTCGCGAGGACAAACCAGATGTCCTCAGGCTACAACAACAAAGAGATACAGGACCTGCTTGAAAAGGCCAGGGCTGAAGTCGATCCCGAGAAAAGAAAAGAGCTCTACAGGAAGATCGAGGACACCATTGTCCGAGAAGACGTGGCGGTCATACCCCTTTTCCACATAAAGAGCCTGCTTGCCACTCAGAAAAACGTCAAGGGGATTATAATGCACCCGACGGGTATAAATATATACACTTATGCCTATAAGGAGATTCAGTAACTCCAAGGCGGGGAGATGCGCTGTACGGCGCATCTCCATCCATTTAAGGAGGGGGAAGGATGATAGACTACATCATACGCAGGCTTATTTTCGCAGTGCCGGTGCTTCTTGGCGTGTCTTTAATCACCTTCATACTGCTGAACGTGGTGCCTGGGGACCCGGCGGTGGAAATGCTGGGGAAGCACGCGGACCCGGACGCCGTACAGAAGATCAGGAACCAGCTCGGGCTCAACGACCCCCTTTACGTCCAGTTCGGCAGATTTTTATGGAACGCCTGCAGGGGGGACCTGGGCAGGTCCTTCAAGACCGGACAACCCGTAACGAAGATGATCCTCGACACCTTCCCGACGACGGTAAAGCTCGCCCTGTCATCGGCTTTCGTGGCTGTCGCGGTGGGCCTTACTGTTGGAGTAATATCCGCTGTCAAGCAGTATTCATTCTTCGACCATGCTTCAATGATAGTCGCCCTGGCCGGGATCAGTGCACCCATTTTCTGGGTGGCGGTGGTGGCCCAGCTGATTTTCGGCCTCCACCTGAAATGGCTCCCGATATCCGGCTATTCTACTCCGAAACATATGATACTGCCCGCGATAGTGCTGGGTATAAGATTCGCCGCTTCCATAGCCCGCTACACCAGAAGCACTTTCCTGGACGTAATAAGGCAGGACTATATCAGGACGGCCAGGGCCAAGGGGCTGGCGGAAAGAGCGGTCATATTCGTCCACGCCTTGAAGAACGCCCTGATTCCAGTTGTAACCGTAATAGGCATGCAAATCAGCGGCCTTTTGACCGGCTCTTTCCTTACCGAAACCATTTTCGCGATCCCCGGCCTGGGGCGGCTGTCGATATGGGCCCTTTCAAACAGAGATTTTCCGCTGGTGCAGGGAATCGTGCTTTTTACAGCGGTGATATTCGTGATCGGAAACCTGATAGTGGACATATCTTACGCATTCCTGGACCCCAGGGTCAGGCTGCATTAAGGGGGTATGAGCGTGGCGCAAGGTTGGAATCCCGGAGGGACCTCGTTCTGGAAGGATGTGTGGCTCCGGCTTGAGAAAAATAAGCCAGCCATGTTCGGGCTCGTGGTGGTAATAATATTCAGCGCCGTCGCAATAATCGCGCCGCTTTTGTCCCCAGCCGATCCCTTGAAGACCGACCTTTCTAACAGGCTGAAGCCTCCCGGTTCTCCTTCCGAAATATGCAGCAACGGCGTATATATCCTCGGATCCGACGAGTTCGGCAGGGATATCCTTTCCAGAATCCTTTTCGGGGCCAGAGTATCCCTCAGCGTTGGAATTATATCCCAGGTGCTTGTCACCGCCATAGGAGTAACAATGGGCGCTCTTGCCGGTTATTACGGCGGGAAGGTCGACATGATTATAATGCGCATCGCCGACATCCTCTTCGCGTTTCCCGACCTGCTGTTTTATATCGGCGTCATGTTCGCCTTGGGGCCCAGTATTTACAACGTTTTTATAGCGCTGGCCCTGATAGGCTGGGCGGGCATGGCGAGATTGGTCCGAAGCCAGGTGCTGTACCTTAGGGAAATGGAATACGTGGAAGCTGCCAGAGCTCAGGGCTTATCCGACGCCAGGATAATATTAAGGCACATCCTACCCAACTGTATGGGGCCCATCATCGTTTCCGTAACAATGGGGATACCCGGGGCCATACTGGCCGAGGCATCCCTTTCGTTCCTGGGCCTGGGAGTTCAGCCGCCGACGCCGAGCTGGGGGAACATGATATACGCCGCCCGCAGTTACATGCTGACCAATCCATGGTATTCCGTCTGGCCCGGCATCGCCATAATGATAACCGTATTTTCGTTTAACCTGCTCGGGGACGGTCTTCGCGACGCCCTGGACCCCAGGCTCAAACGCTGAACGGGTGGGGTGGCTTTATGTAATAAAAAAATCGCCCTGGCGCTCTTTTTGACAATGGCGGCAGTATCGATATGGGGGTGTGGTGTAAAATTGAGCGGTGAAAAAGTCTTGAGTGACGCACAAATAGTTCAGCAGGCGGAAGAAATTATAGCCGAATTTCAGAAAGAGTTCAAACTCGATTCCAGGGAAACGGTCTTTCAGGTTACGAGGACGGTAAGCGGCGGCAAACTGGTGCTGGAAGGCAGGGTAAGCGACGGGCGCGTGAAGGATGAGCTGATAGCGAGGCTTTCCAAAATAAGAGGAGTAACGGTTGAAGATAATATTGAACTTTTACCGTCCCGGACCCTGGAAGACAGGGTTTACGGCGTCGTGAAGGTGCCGGTGCTGAATCTGGGAGGGGAGCCCGGCAGGGCCGAAGGTAAAAGCACCGTCACCCAGGCCAGGATGGGTGACGTGGTGATGCTTCTCGAAGAAAAGGGCGGCTGGTACCGGGTACGGATGGAAGACGGTTACCTGGGATGGGCCGACGGGTCAAAATTGTGGATCACCGATGAGCCTTCCCTTTCAGGATACCTTTCCGGGAGGTTCGCTCTGGTTGTTTCCAAAAAAACTGTACCTTTTTCAAGCATTGTAGGCGGGAGGGTTTTCAACGTAAACCTGGTGCAGGGCACAACACTCCCCCTGATTTCGATGGAGGGGGACTGGGCCCGGCTCATGCTGCCCGGTGGAGGGGAGATTTACGTCAGGACCGAAGACATCAGGGAATTTCCCTCAAGGGAAAAGATTTATTCCGAGAAAAAGGGAGCTTCTTATGTCATCGCCGTGGCAAAACAGTATATAGGCCTGCCGTACCTCTGGGGCGGAACCACCGCCTACGGTTACGACTGCTCCGGCTTTACGCAGTTTTGCTTCAGGATGGGCGGGTACTTTTTGAAAAGGGACGCCGACATGCAGTTCGAGCAGGGAGAACCGGTCCGGGACAGAAAGGACCTCAAACCGGGAGATCTGGTATTCTTTGAGACCTACAAACCCGGACCCTCGCACGTGGGGATTTATATAGGGGATATGAAGTTCATTCACGCGGGCAATTCCGGTGTTACCGTAAACAGCTTCGATCTGAAGGACCCTGAGTATTCACCGGTTCTCGACAAAAAGTACCTGGGAGCGCGCAGGATTATCCCTTAACCGGGGGTGGCATATGTGGAAGAAAAGAGTTTACTCGAAGTTAAGGACCTCACGGTAAAGTTCTTCACCGACGACGGAGTCGTGACTGCTGTGGACCGTGTGTCCTTCGATATAAAGAGGGGTGAGACCCTGGGGATGGTCGGTGAGTCCGGCTGCGGCAAATCGGTGACGTCTCTAGCCATCATGCGCCTTTTGCCGTCTCCTCCGGCCAGAATCACCTCCGGAAAAATATTGTTTGAGGGCGAGGACCTTTTGCAAAAGTCCGAGGCCGAAATGAGGCGGATAAGGGGTAACCGGATTTCGATGATCTTTCAGGAGCCGATGACTTCTTTGAATCCGGTATTCACCGTCGGCAGGCAGATTTCCGAGGCAATAATGCTCCATCAGAAGCTGTCCGGAAAGGAGGCTGTGGAACGGGCCGTCGAGATGCTCAGGCTCGTGGGGATACCCAATCCCGAAAAAAGGTATCACGAGTATCCGCACCAGATGTCGGGAGGCATGCGCCAGAGGGTGATGATAGCCATGGCCCTTTCGTGCAACCCGAAACTATTGATTGCCGACGAACCCACCACAGCCCTGGATGTGACGATTCAGGCCCAGATACTGGATTTGATGAACCGGCTTAAGGACCGGGTGGGCATGAGTGTTCTGCTGATAACCCACGATCTGGGTGTCGTAGCGGAAACAGCCCGGAGAGTTGTGGTGATGTATGCGGGACAGGTGGTTGAAGAAGCCTCCTGTGAAGACCTCTTTGAAAATCCGCTACACCCTTACACGGCGGGGCTTTTGAAATCCATACCCAGGCTGGAAGGGGAAAAAGGCCGTCTCAACGTGATCGAAGGATCGGTGCCGAATCCCCTTAACCTGCCGCCGGGCTGCAGGTTCAACCCCAGATGCCCCGAAGCTGCGGATATATGCAGGAAAAAGTCTCCCGCCCTCCTGGAGATGGGGAACGGACGGAGGGTGAGGTGCTTTTCGAGGGGTTCCCCCCCCGAGGAGGTGTAGACGCTTGAACCAGCAGAAGAACATAATTGAAGTGCAGGGGCTTGTAAAGTGGTATCCGGTAAAAGCCGGAGTATTCCAGAAAGTGGCGGGCTATATAAAAGCCGTTGACGGCGTGAGTTTCAGCATAAAAAGAGGAGAGACCCTGGGGCTGGTGGGAGAGAGCGGGTGCGGCAAGACCACCAGCGCCAGGTGCATGCTGAGGCTGATAGAGCCCACAAAAGGCCGTATCATTTTTAACGGCAGGGATATAATGAGGTTGAACCGCGAACAACTCAGGAAGATACGGCCCAGGATGCAGGTGATATTCCAGGATCCATATAGTTCCCTTAACCCCAGGCTTACAGTTAAAGAGATAATAGGCGAAGTACTGGCCTTTCACGGTATCGCCAGGGGTAAAGAACTGGAGAAAAGGGTAAAGCACCTGCTGGAGATGGTGGGTCTGGCCCCCCACCACATGAGGCGGTTTCCCCACGAGTTTTCCGGGGGGCAGAGGCAGAGGATAGGCATTGCCAGGGCTCTTGCCACCAATCCGGACCTCGTAGTGTGCGACGAGCCGGTCTCGGCTCTGGATGTCTCCATACAGAGCCAGATTCTGAATCTCCTGGAGGATCTGCAGGCCCGCCTGGGGGTATCCTATCTTTTCATAGCCCACGGGCTTAACGTGGTAAAACACATATCCCACAGAGTAGGGGTCATGTACCTGGGGAAAATAATAGAGGTAACCGAAAGCGACGAGATTTACCGGAACCCCCTCCACCCCTATACCCAGGCGCTAATTTCGGCAATACCCATACCGGAACCGAAAGTTCGCAGGCGAAAAATACTGTTGGAAGAGGATGTGCCCAGTCCCCTTAATCCGCCGGAGGGGTGCCGGTTCTGGACCAGGTGCCGCCACGCAGTGAATATATGCAGGCGGGAGGAACCGGAACTCGTTGAATGCGCTCCAGGCCATAAGGTTGCATGCCACCTTTACGGGCGATAATCGAGGTGTTTTGTTTGTACGATATTATAATACTGAAAGACGGGGTTGTCGGCAGCACCGGCAACCCCCGGTTTTATGCAGATATAGCAGTGGCAAGATCCACGGTCACTCGGACCTGGAGTCTATGATAAATTACAGGTGCGAGAGAAAGGTAAGGCAAGGTGTTACCACCGAAGTCGTCGGCAATTGCGGCGATTCGGCGGCGCCGGTTCTGGGGCAGGCTTATGAGGAACAGAGAAGATCGGCCCGGGTTTTTTACGGTATCGATGCGGAGTGGAGCACGATTGCGGAGTATCTGGAGGCGGTGAAATCGGTGCATCCCAGTATAAATTACTCCATGCTGGCGGGACACGGAACCCTCAAAGCGCTCTTGCTCCCTACGGTATCCTGTAGGAGTGGCACCCTCACCCTAGGAATTACGGCACAGGGCCACTTATGAAAATCCCGAAACCTACCCCGAAGGAATAGTTCACGTGATAGTCAACAGGTTGTCTGTTATAACGGAGGGCGAGCATACCGGCGCCCAGCCCGGGAAGGGTATTGAGGAAAGGGTTTTATTTAACCAGGTTTCGGCCGAAAGGCGTGGTTTCCCAGTAAATGCACTATTAAAATCGTACGGTGGTATATGAACCCGACACTTGCCGGGTTTATTATTTAGTGTCAACGTCGATTGGAAAAACAGGGCTTATCCGGTTTTTTATTTTCTAAGATATCATGTAATAGTTAAATTTATGAGGTATTAATCATGTGTAATGATGGTGTTTTAACCAAACAATATGAAATTTAAAAAAAAAAAAAAAAAAAAAAAAAAAAAAAAAAAAAAAAAAAAAAAAAAAAAAAAAAAAAAAAAAAAAAAAAAAAATAAAAAAAAAAAAAAAAAAAAAAAAAAAAAAAAAAAAAAAAAAAAAAAAAAAATAATTGATGGAGGATTTTAGTAATTTTTGTCGTATTTAAATAAAAAAAATATAATTTTGTCGATTATAAAAAAGCCGAAAAGGGCAAACCTGATCGAAAGATGGGGGCGCAAAGCCGCGGACCTACGGCCGAAGGCTATGGTTGCCGGGCTGCCGGGATAAATATAGTTTATAAAAAACTGAAGTATTTTGTCTTTTTGACAAAGGTACCCGGCAGGGGTACTATTTTTTTACACTGACGACCCATCTTCACACTAATAGCTGTCAAATCTTAGGTGAAGATTAAAGAGCTATTTTTATACTGCTTTTAACAACATATTGAGACGTGCTATGAAAAGTCAATAGACTAAAGCAAAAAGTTCTTGACAATCACATAGAGATCCTGGTCACGCATTGCCGCTGGGTGGAGACCATTGATAATCCGGCTCATACGGCCG
>NZ_VNHO01000009.1:28884-98992 GCF_008124715.1 Thermosediminibacter litoriperuensis
ATCTAAGATACCGAGTACCCTATTCTTAAGACCACCGACCTGGCGAACGAACTCAAAGCGGAGTCGGGAGAGCGACTGCAATTTGAGGGTTGTTTCAGAAGGAAGCCTGGTTTCAGGGGCTCTACCTAATCGCAGCAAGTCAGCAAGAAGCAGAGCATCTTTTTGATCGGTTTTGGTTTTACGCACATAGAGATTACGCAAAGCATCCGACTGAATGGGGTTGATAACATGAAGTTCAAATCCCAGCTTAGTGAGGTAGCAGTAGATAGGGAGCCAGTAATGTCCGGTGGCTTCCAGGCAGAACTTTACACCATCGGGCTTCAAACCGAGCCTTTCCAATGCCTGCAAAAACTTATTCATCCCTTTATGGTTATTATCTAGATGCATCTTTAGAACAATGTCTCCGGCGTCATTCACGAGGCATACTTCGTGACTATGTTTAGCCACATCAATACCGCCATAGATCATATTTACATCCTCGCTTTCATTGAAATTAGGCAGGGTTCCCGCAATCCCCTATAAGTCTCAACCTTGCGCGTAACTCGAGGCATATAGCAAGCTACATCCACAACGTGCTCATTCGAGACATCTCATAGAGGAGGGGCTTCACTCTTAATTTCGGGACAGCGAAAGAGCTTCCCAAGGAGGTAGATCGAAGTCCCCTGCCGCTACGAGAAATATTTAGCTAAGTTTTATCAGAATTCCTGTGTGGTTGTCAAAAAAACTTTAAATGACCCTTAATTACATCATTGAGCTAACTATATTGTACAAAGGAGGTGAAATGATTACACTTGTGAGAAGACCTGATAATTAAGGAATTCGAGTTAACCGAAACTTGACAGATTGTGTGATTGGAGGCGATTGTTTATGGAGAAAAAACTTGCATTACCGGAACTTTCGCAAGAGACTGGGACGAAAGAGATAGAAACCAAGCGTCTCAATGAGACAGCCAAAAAACTGGAGGCCCAACGGCGTAAGGCAAGGCTTATTGCAAAAAGGCAGCAGCTGGCCGAGAGGATCGCAAGTGCTACAGAAGAATTGTCGGCAGGAGTAGAGGAAGCCTCTTCAGCAATTAATGAACTTCAAGCTGCCATGGAACAGATAGCCAAAGGCGCGGAAGAAGCCTCTAGCGCTACTCAGGAGTCTCTGGCCGGCATCGAGCAAATCAACCGAAACTCTCAGGTAAGCGTGACACGAGCTCAAGAGTCATTAAATAAAGTAATTGCTTTGCAAGCCCTGTCTGGCGAGACTTCGCAAAGCATCCAAAAAATGGTGGATGGAGTTATAGCCGCGGCGGTACGGAATGAAGAGTCCGCACGGTCGGTGGTAGAACTGGAAAAACAGGCTGAGGAAATTGGAAGCATTGTTCGCACGGTAGTTAGAATAGCGGATCAGACTAACCTTCTGGCTCTGAATGCTGCAATTGAAGCTGCTCGGGCCGGTGACTACGGTAAGGGATTTGCGGTAGTAGCCGATGAGGTGCGCACCCTAGCTGAGACTTCTGAGAAAGCAGCGGAGGACATTCGCGAGGTCGTGAGTGGTATTCAGTTGCGGGTAAAAGAGATAGCCGCCGCAATAAATAAAGCGGCTGAGACTGCTAAGGGCAAGGCCGATAAAGGCCGTGAGGTATCGATGGCATTGGGAAAGATGGCCCAGGAGATGACTATAGTACGAAAAGGTTCGGAGTTGGTGTTAGATCTTTCCCAGCAAGTGACGCAGGCTACCCAAGAGTTTCAACAAGGAGCCTCCCAAATAGCCCAGGCGGCTGAAGAACAGAGCAGTGCAGTAGCCGAAGCCCTCTCTTCTATAGAACAACAGGTTAAGGCTCTGGGTGATATCGGTACCACTGTCAATGACCTTTTGACCAATGCAGATGCAGTAAGGAGTGCTCAGGATACCACAAAAGCTTCTGAAACCCTCGCAGCGTCTGCTGAAGAGATCTCTGCTGCGCTGGAAGAAGCTAATACAGCAGCTAGACAGATTATGACCGCCATTGAGCAGATAAGCAGGGGAGCCCAAATACAGTCACAGGCCGCCGACAAATCACTTGTAGTGGCCGTCCAGGTTCTGCGCCAGATGGAAGAGATAAGACAGGCCTCCGCCAATAGCCTGAGTCAGGTAGACGTTATGCAAGATTTGTTAAAACAAAACCGCGAACTCATAGAAAGCTTGATATACGGTATAAACGAAACTTTGATGACAGTCCAGGAAAATGCGGCCGCAATGAGAGATCTTGAACAGGAAGCCAGGAAGATAGACAAGATAGTTGACAGCATAGTCACTGTTGGTATCCAAACAAACATGCTGGCAGTAACCGGTGCTGTAGAAGCAGCCCGTTCCGGCGAATTCGGAAAAGGCTTTGCTGTGGTGGCGTCGGATATCCGTAATCTGGCCCAAGAGAGTGCACGGAATGCAGACCAGATAAAAGATCTGGTACGCGCCATCCAGGACCGTATTGCTCTCGTTATGAGGGAAGTGCAAATCGTAGTATCGGAAGTTGCGCGTGAAGTAGAAGAGGCGAAGACCGTTGTGAGTCAACTGGAGAAAATGGATCAAGATATAACAACAATAGCCCGGGGTGCAAAGGAGATTGACGAGAATGCTGCACAGGCCGTGAAAGCAGCCGAGGAAGCCAGGAAAGCAGTGGAGAATATTGCCAGTGCTGCACAGGAAGCCGCTTCTGCCTGCGAACAGGCAGCTAGCGCCGCCCGCCAGCAGACCCAGGGTATGGATGAGCTCTCACGGGCAATTGAAGAGATTGCAGCCATGGCGAACGAGCTTCAGAACTTGTAACCGTGGCCGAGAAAGGGTGAACAGTTATGGCTTCAACGCAGTATGTATTGTTCCGCCTTGCCGGAGAACAATACGGGGTACCCGTACAGGCGGTGCAGGAAATCATACGCCTCCCGCGCATAACCAGGGTTCCGCAGGCGCCCCATTATGTAGAGGGTTTGGCCAACCTTCGCGGGCTTGCCATTTCAGTAGTCAGCGGCAGAAAGAAATTCGGACTGCCTGATAAAGAATATGACGAAGATACCAGGGTCTTAATAATCACACTGGGCGACTATCGGGTTGGTTATATGGTCGACGCCGTAACAGGTGTAGTTACCGTAGACACTGAGGAAATTGAAGCCCTCCCGCAGGACCTCCCCAATCAAGTATATTTCTCCGGGCTCCTGCGCATGCAGGAAAGTGTTATTATACTCCTTGACCCCCATAAGCTTCTTGCTCATAAGCAAAGTTTCCGTGTAGGAAGAGAAGAAATCGGGCGACAGGAATATGGGAACAAAAGATATGGAGAACGATGTGAACAGATGACAGTTGCAGCAGAGCGCCAGTTTGTTACCTTCAACGTTCAGGGGGAAGAATACGGTCTTGATATTGCATATGTCCAGGAAATAGTTGCCTACCCTGAAGTATTAAGTAGTGTACCTACTTTCCCTCATTATGCCGAAGGGATCATGGTGCTGAGAGATCAACTGCTTCCTGTGATAAACCTGGCAAAACTAATGTGCTTAAAGGGGGAAGAAGTCGATCGCAGCAGGAGCAGGGTAATTGTCTTAAACGATGAGCGGGGGCTTCTGGGGATTGTGGTAGACAACGTTTCCGAGGTACTCAGAATAGACGAAAATGCCATTGAAGCTATGCCGGAGTACCTTCAAGTTGATGCAAAGCTCAGATTTAAGGGGATCTGTAAAACAGACACGAGCAGGGAAAAACGGCTTACCTACATTTTAGATCCAGCTTGCCTCACGGGTCTGGAAGTAGTGAATTCGGGGATAGGCCCTGCGGGTCGTAAGGTCAAAGAAGAAACTGCAACAGGCAAAAACAGTGAGGGCCAGTATATCCTCTTCAGGCTTGGTGAGCAGGACTTTATTACCGAGATAACCTCCGTGCGCGAAATACTCAACGTTCCAGAAATAACGCGCGTCCCTCAAGCTCCTTCCTTTGTAGAAGGGGTAATAAATATTCGGGGGAATATTATCCCGGTGATAGACCTACGCAAACGCTTGGAAATGGGTAGTTTTGCCAGGGGAGATCAGAACAGGATTATTGTGGTAGACATCGGAAACAGCCTGACCGGCTTTATTGTTGATGTGGTAAAAGAAGTTAAGAGAATACAGCTTGCTGCTATTGAGACTACAGGCGCCCTGACTTCAGTGGGTCTGGACTATGAGTATCTGGTAGGCATAGCAAAGCTGGGACAAGAAGGAGCTGTAGCTTTAGTACTAGATTTACATAAACTATTGAGCCGTTTTGAAGTGCGGGTTTTGCAGAGCATAAACAGTGAAGCTGCAAAAACGGAAACAACAGAAGGAAGGGAGCCCAATAATGAATTTGGGGAAACGGATCAGAGTATTGATAGCAGATGATTCGGCCTTTATTAGGAAATACTTGAATGAGATTTTAGCACAGGATCCTGAGATAGAAGTAGTAGGAATAGCCAGAGACGGAGAAGAAGCGGTGAAACTTGCTTTTTCTCTACGGCCCGATGTCATTACCATGGACGTGGAGATGCCTAAACTGGATGGCCTCACAGCTCTCCAGTACATAATGAATGAAAATCCTGTTCCGGTGGTAATTATATCTTCCTTGACCCAAAAAGGTGAATTATTAACTTATGAGGCATTGGCGCTAGGGGCAGTGGAGGTTATAGCTAAACCCAGCGGTGCAATTTCGAGTGATATAAGAAAGATAGCTGATGAGATCAAGCGAAAGGTCAAGGCAGCGGCGAAGTCCAATATGAAAGCCGCTGTGAGAGTTATAAAAAAGAGGGGGGCGGGATCAAATTTTAAGCCCGCCCCCTGGGGTGTCTCAACTCCTTTTAATAAACTAGTAATTATAGGAGTGTCCACTGGTGGACCCAAAACTTTGACGGAAATATTGCCCGAGCTCCCTGCAGACCTTCCCGCCCCTGTAATAGTAGTCCAGCACATGCCGGCAGGGTTCACCAAAGGCTTCGCCGAAAGACTCAATAACATCTGCCGGCTTGAAGTTTCTGAAGCCCAGGATGGGGAAACTGTTAGTCCAGGCAAGATACTCGTAGCACCCGGGCACAGCCATATAAAAATAGAGCGCAGGTTAGGTAAGAACGAAGCAAGAGTCAGACTTACCGACGAACCTCGGGATGCGCTGTACAAACCATCTATAGAAGTAACTATGGAGAGTGCCTTGAAAGTCCTTGGCGGGCAACGGTTGGTAGGTGTACTGCTCACCGGTATGGGAGACGATGGTGCTGACGCCATGGTTAAGATAAAAGACGCAGGAGGTATCACTATAGCCGAAGCCGAAGAAACTGCAGTCGTATGGGGCATGCCCAGAGAAGCTATAGCCAGGGGCGGTGCGTCAATAGTGACTCCATCCTACCGTATCGCACAAGAGATAGTTAAAGCAGTGAACGAGGGGTGAAAAATATTATCCTTGACAATAAAAGCTTAAGGAAACTTACAGACCTGATCTACCGCACCACTGGGCTCCGTTATGATTTTAATAAGAAGTATTACCTGGAACGCAGGATAAGAGAACGTATGGAAGTGCTAGAAATTGAGGACATAAAAAGTTTTTTACGTATTTTACAGTTTGATGCTTTTGAAAGACAGCAATTCATTAACGCCTTGACGGTAAAAGAAACGTACTTCTTCCGCGAGTACGAACAGCTTAAACTTTTCGCTGAGAAGGTAATACCAATGATGCTACAGGAAGGTCCTACCGGTTTGGACAAAACTATTAAAGTGCTTTCGGCAGGCTGTGCAACCGGAGAAGAAGCGTATACCCTGGGGATAATTATGAACGAAATGCTCGAAGGGGAAGCCTTCGACTGGAGGGTAGTGGGGATAGACATTGACACTTTAGCGTTAGAAAAGGCGAAAAAGGGTACGTATGATACCCGGTCAATCCGTTTAATACCTAAGGAATACTTAAATCGTTACCTTTGGGTGGACGGAGAGTTTTATAAAGTCAAGCCCTTTTTGAAACAAAAAATTAACTTTGCCTGGGCCAACCTTTTAACTGGCGTACCAGAAGATCTTGCCCCTTTCGAGGTTGTATTTTGCCGAAATGTGCTTATATATTTTGACGATGTAAGCAGGGAAAGAGTATTAAAAAACCTCTATAAAGTCCTTGTACCAGGAGGATATATTTTTTTTGGTCACGCAGATTTTATGGGCAAGTTTTCTACAATTTTCCGGCCGGAGCGCATAGGTGGGCACCTTGTTTACCGGAAATAAAAGTGGGAGGTGAAACTGGCCAGTGGAGTACATAGATAAAACGTTGCTTACCTCCTTTCTGGAAGAAGCACAGGAGCTCCTTGATGTGATAGAACAGAAATTACTTGAGTTGGAAAAGCATCCTCAAGATACAGAACTTATCCACGAGCTCTTCCGAGCTTTCCATACCTTAAAAGGGTCTTCTGGCATAGCGGGTGCGATAACCTTTCAAAACATAGCCCACGAATTTGAAAATCTTCTTGAGAAAATTAGAAAAAATGAGTTAGAGGTCACGAGTGACCTAGTTACCCTCTTTTTTAAAGGTACAGATGCTCTGAAAGAAATAGCTATATACCTGGCACAAAAAGGCTATGAACCTCCCCTTGATCAATGGGTGGAATTACTGGAAGAAGTTAGGACAAGTATACCAGGAAGAGCCCTTTCTGCTGGGAACCAGCCCAACCAATCCGGGGGTGAAAGAATAACCAGCTTTGAGGGTTTGTACCTTTTGCCATTGACTTTCCGCCTTACAGTATTGAAGAATATGTTGGGAGACAGCAGATCGAGGGTAAAAGAACAGGATTTGGGAAGTAAGAAGCAACGACTATACGTATTAGGTATAAATTGTGGCACTGGCATTTTCGAAAGAGGGCTTGATCCTTTAAGACTAGCCCTTCAAGGGATTGAGACTTTAGGAGGAAGAGTGGCATCCCTTACAGTTCTTGGTGATAGGTTACCCTCTGTTAACGAGTTTGATCCCGAAAAATGTTATTTGCCCATTATCTTAGCCTTTCAAATTCAAATAGATAGAATAGAAACGCTACTGTTCGAACTGGAATTTCTGGCCGATGATGCCGATATAAACCTGGGGTACATTGACTCGATCTTTGAGCTTTTTTCACCGGACCTGGCGGAAATACAACTACCCTCAGAGGAAGAGAGACAAAGACTTAGAGCGCTCGCTGAGGAAGCCTTCTGGAGGATACCGGATGAGGGACTGGAACAGCGGATTGACAACTTTATAGCATTAGCCTTAAGTATGTATAGATTTCCGTTTATAAAAAAATCGCTTTTTTGTGAGGTTGTCTTGCTCCTGGCTTTGTTTAGGCAGATTTATGGGGGTAAAGAGAATTTAAACCAGCTTATTGAAGACTTTAGAGCTTTACTACTGGAATATGCGAATGCAAACCACGAGACTGTGGCTGAACTTATTGCTCCCCGGGAAGCCGCCCGGGATATATGGGAGTGTTTGCAGGAAGAGGCAAGCGGGATTGAACAGATTTGCATGGGCACTTCTAACCTACATGAGAGCTGGTCTATGTCTGAAGAACATTGCGAAACTTCAACTAGTGCAGGTAAAGCAACAACTGTTATTTCTTCGGCATTGAGTTTAAAGGGCGAAAGTATTCGCGTAGATAAGCACAAAATTGAGCGCCTTATGGATTTAGCTTCGGAACTTATTTTACAGAAGAATGGGCTGGAATATTTGCTTAAAAGCCTCCAAAAGATGGTACGGGATCGCGAACTTCATTATGCGTTAAAAGAACAGGAGCAGGCTTTAACGTCTGTGATTAGAGAACTCCAGGAAACTATAATCAGTTTGAGAATGACGCCGTTGCGGCAGCTTTTTTCCAGGTTCTCCCGTTATGTACGGGATATAGCCATAAAGCTTGGGAAAGAAGTGGAGCTTATTTTCCAGGGAGAGGAGACCGAACTTGACCGGGAAACGGTAGAAAGGCTTTATGAGCCTCTTCTTCACCTAATACGCAATGCCCTGGATCATGGATTAGAAACACCGGAGGAGCGAAGGAGAAAGGGTAAGGAAAAGACAGGGCGATTAATTGTAAAAGCTTCCCGGGAGGCCTCAGCGGTTTTTATAGATGTTATAGATGACGGTCGCGGAATTGACCTAGAAAAAGTAAAAAATAAGGCTATACAAAAAAGTCTCATTTCCGTTGAAGAAGCCGAAAAAATGAACGATCAGGAAGTCATGAAGTTAATATTTATGCCAGGCTTTAGTACTTCGGAAAGTGTAACCGAAATATCTGGCCGTGGAGTTGGTATGGACGTAGTACAACATACTTTAATGGAGCTTGGTGGATATGTTAACTTGCACAGCGTTCCAGATAAAGGAACAACTGTAAGGGTGGTGTTGCCCCTTACTCTCTTGACTACCCAGGTATTGGTGGTGGAGGTGTCCGGAGAAGAAATCGGCATCCCGGTATGTGACCTTGAACGCATAGCGGAGGCTGAAGAAGTTATACGTTTCTCTGCTACGGGGAAAATCGCCAACGTGGGAGGTCACACCTTAATTGTCCAAGATTTGGCGTCGATACTCGGTGTTGCAAGCACACGTAATAAACTTCAAGATAGAAAGGCTATCGTGTTGAGAGGAGGAGTATGTCTTTTAGTCGACTGCATTTCGGCCACAGAAGACCTGGTTGTAAGAAAGTTAACCGGAGAGCTTGCCGGTTTGGACCTCTACTTAGGGACAGCGGTAAGGGGTAACGGAAGAGTACTTATGATAATTAACACTCGTAGCTTGAGAGAGGCGGATACTTATGAACATTGAACTACGGGATGGAAACCTCGCAATAAACGAGAGTTTGACTATAGAAGATGTTAAGGATGCTTGGAACCTAATCTTGAAAAATCTGTCTGAGATTAAGACTGTGGATCTAAATGGCCTTAAAGACTTGGATTTGGCTGGTATGCAAGTGTTATTAATGCTGGTCCACTTAAAACAAGATATAAAATTTATAATGCCACCGACACAAGGAGATCCTAGATTTGTGCTTTACTCTAGCAATAATTAGGTATGCGGGGTGTATAAAATTGGCGTGGCACGAAGTGGGGTTTTTTCTATGTGGAATTCCTGTAGGATGGGTTTTGTGCCGTATCCTAAGGCATCCTCCCGATACAGGAGCTTTTCGTCGGGAACAAACAGCGATATTAGAAGAGGGTTCAACTGGCCCGGTCCAGACCAGTGCTCCGGAGACTTACCCTGAGACTGAAACCAGCTTACAGAATTCAGGAGTACCAGAGTTATCCCAGCTTCTTGATATAATTGAACTGCAGATTGGAAGTCTAGTATCAGAGAGCGAGAAGGTGTTCTCATCAATACTTTACGGCATAGGCCAGTTGCAGGAACGAGTACGCCAGAGCCTTACTAACGCCCAGGAGTTAGGGCGAAAGATTTACAGTTTTGATTCTGGAGATAACGGAGGATTAGTGGGGCGAATTATAAAAGAATTGATGGCTTTTTCCAATGAAACCGATACCGTATTTCAACAGGTGGTTAATAAGTTGACTGTCAGCCGAGATAATTGCAGGAGTATAGCAGAAAAGGTCGAGAAAGAACTTCACGATTTTATTGAAGAAGTAAGCGACATAGCTTACAAGACCAAGATTTTAGCCTTAAACGCTTCTATCTTGGCCGCTCATGCTGGACAGTATGGCAAAGGTTTTGAAGTCGTTGCACGTGAAGTGAGGCGGCTGGCGGATATGGCGTATAAGGCTACTATGAAAGTGAATTGCATTGCAGAGGACATTGCGAGTTCTGTTAAAGAGCTGTCTGCAGAGCTACAAGATTATTTAGACGAAATTGAAGGTGAAAAACAACAGATAGATAACACGATAAAGAAGACCAGTCAAGATATTAGCAACGCGGCACAAGAGGTAGAAGGACTCATTTCTAACTTACTTTCAGAAATTGAGGGTTTCTTCCAGGATATTGATGGTACTATAGTTGCCGGACAATTCCAGGATATAGCCGGGCAACGCTTGCAACATATCCTAGAGGTGCTGCGGGAATTTGGGAATATACTACGTATGGATCAGGAAGCATTCAAAGTTCTTAGTAGAGGCAAATTAAAGAAAACAATCGCAAGTATGGTGGACAAATATACCACCTATATTGAACGGCAAAATCATTATGCCGCCCTGGGAATGAAGCATGAAGAAAGCCTGGGTGACAATGTAGAGATCTTCTGAAATATTTACAATAAAAAGGGGGGGCGCTCTATGGCGGAAGTATTAATTGTTGATGATTCTACCACCATGCGATTAGCTGTAAAAACAACTCTGGTACAAGCGGGGCATGTCGTCCATGAAGCGTGTGACGGAGCTGAAGCTCTAAATAAATTAAAAGATGGCCTAAAAGTAAAGGCCATAATTACAGATCTCAATATGCCGAATATGGACGGTGTTACTTTTATACAGACTGTAAGGAAGCTGCCCGGCTTCAAGTTTGTACCCATACTTATGTTAACAACTGAAAGTTCTATGGAGAAAAAGGAAGAAGGACGAAAAGCCGGCGCTAGTGGTTGGATTGTTAAACCCTTTAGTCCGGAACAATTGTTAGGAGTGTTAAAAAAATTGGGCGTTTAATTTTATAGCTGTTGCAGTAAGAGAGCTTGATAAGCAAAGAGTTGGGGATTTGGGAAATCGCCTTTTAAAAGAGGGGGGCGTTTTTGTGAATATAATAGACGAATTGATGAACCTGGAAAATAATGACATAAATAAAATGTTTTATTATGATTTTCTCACAGGATTCCCAAACAGAAACTATTTAGAACATTTTTTCAATGTTTACAAAGTCTCTGAAATGCAAAAAACAGTTGGAATTGCTTTGCTTTATATAGATTTTGATAACTTCAAGTTTATTAATAACAATTTCGGACATACATACGGCGATAAATTTTTAACAGTTGCCGGGAAAATTCTGAAAGGTCTTGTATCCGAAAGTGGTGCGGTCTTCAGGACAGGCGGCGATGAATTTGTTGTGACAGTTTTATTTCCGGCTCGTGAAATAAACAAAGTCGAAGTGATAGCTAAAAGCATACTAAATAGGTTTAGAAAATACCTAAAGCTTGATCATTATGAATTTTTAAGTACAGTAAGTATAGGAATAGCACTATGCCCGAATCACGCTACATCTCTTACAGAATTAATGAAGTTTGCAGACATCGCCCTTTTCAGCTCTAAAAATCATGGAAAAAACACTTTCACCTATTACAATGAAGAAATGGGCGAAGCGAACAAGAGAAAATTTGGTATTTTTTTGAATATGAAAAAAGCCTTACAGAAAAATGAATTATATTTAGAGTTTCAGCCGCAACTTGACATAAAGCAAAATAAAATTGTCGGTATAGAAGCTTTGGCGAGATGGAAAAGCTCAGAACTGGGGGATATATCACCGGCGGAGTTTATTTCCGTGGCGGAAGAGACGGGGTTCATAATTGATTTGGGGAAATGGGTCATAGAAAATTCTCTTGCAGCGTATAAGAGATTATCACACAAAAATGGATTTCTGCTGGATCTCGGAATAAACGTTTCTGCCGCACAGCTTCATGGAGGTTATTTTTATCAATTTATAATTGACATGTTAAAAAAATATAATATTAAACCTGAAAATATAAAATTCGAAATTACTGAAAGTCAGATAATGCAAGCAAAGGAAGAAAATATAAAAAAAATAAACAGAATCAGGGAATTAGGCATAAAAATATCACTTGACGATTTTGGTGTTGGTTACTCTTCCATGAATTATTTAACATTTTTACCGATAGATGAAATAAAAATAGACAGTTCTTTTATCGCCCCAATAACAGAAGATAATAAAATGCGCGTATTAGTCGATTCAATAATATATTTATCACACAGGTTGGGTTATACCGTGACTGCCGAAGGAGTGGAAAATAAAGAGCAGCTTGAATTATTAAAAGAAATGTCTTGTGATAGAATACAGGGGCACCTTTTAAGTAAATCTCTTGGTTATGACGAACTTGAAACGTTTTTAAAGAAACATTGAATACAACCAGAGCATAAAGATGGAAACTTCATTGCCAGTACCAAAAAATGGATCGCTCTACCGCTATACTGACAAGGAACACTTTTCTTCCTTCAGGCGTTCTATCGACATTTCCCTGCTGCCACTTTCACAAAAATGTACCTGTTCATTTCAATACCCCCTTACCTCGAATAACTTTGGAAATTTACAGGCTCCTTCTCCTATTAATAGCAACTTTTCAATTAATTTCGGAAATCTAAAATTAATCCCTCTCGCAGAAAAAGGTACGTCATCTTCGCTTGAGGAAGAATCTATTTAACAGCACGCCGCTGACAAACCCTCCTATGTGTGCCCACCAGGCTATTCCTGAAACCGCCGCCCCGCCGATGACGGAGTAAACCGTACCGGAATAGAGCTGGGCCAGGAACCACAGGAAGAGGTAGACAACGGCGGGTATCTGGAGGAAGATTGGAACCAGGAAAAAGGTCGGCACCAGGGTGATTATCCTCGCCGACGGGAATAATACGAAGTACGCGCCCATCACGCCCGCGATAGCTCCGGAAGCCCCCACCACCGGCACCCGTGATAAGGGGTTGAAAACTATGTGAAACACGCCCGCGATTACACCGCTGAGGAGATAGAAGATCAGGAATCTTATATGGCCCATCCGGTCTTCTACATTGTCACCGAAAAGCCACAGTATCCACATGTTGCTTATAAGGTGAAGGGTGCTCCCGTGGAGAAATATGCTGGTGATAAATGGATAAAGGTCACCGGAGGAAAACGGTGCACCGGATACCACCAGTTTCATAATTTTCGCCGGTATCAGGCCGTATTTGTAGGTGAACCGGACGAAAGCCCTGTATGAAGTGCCCGAAAGGGTAAAAAATATGAGCGAATTTATTATTATGAGCAGGACCGTAATGAGAGGCGGTCGCCTGCTCGGAATATTGTCCCTGATTGGAAACATCTTTAACCCTCCGCTTTTTTTATTTTGTAGTTCCGCATTAATATTATATTAAGATTATAGCACAGGTGGGAATAAATTACAGGTTTTTGAAAAAGCAGTATGAACGAACGGCGGTTTATTAACCAACTAACTGGCAAAGTGCCTTGACACAAGTTCCGGCGTATTATATAATACTTTCCAAAACGTAAAGCGGGAAACCTCTCGCCCCTAACGGGGTGCGGGAGGTTTTTTACATAAGCTCGGAGGGATATGGTGTGACTGTCAGAACGGGCTATCCCGGACTGGTCCCGGGCGACAATAATAAAGGCAACGGTAACGCCGAAGTTTTTGTATCCTGTTCCCGGTGGTGGGCGATCTATCCCCCTTCGGGGGGATATGTACAGGGTGTTTGTAAACGGCACCATATATAAAGCACGTTTTGACATCGTATAATGGAGGGATTGACCTTGATTATAGTGATGCAGAAAAACGCCACCGAGGATCAGATAAAGAAAGTATGCGAGATGGTCGAAAATGCGGGACTCGGGGTACACCTTTCAAGAGGTACCGATATAACCATAATCGGGGTTATAGGAGACCGCAGGCTTCTGGCCGATAAGCCTATAGAGCTCATGGACGGTGTGGAAAAGACCGTACCCATCGTGGAACCGTATAAACTTGCGAGCCGTACTTTTCGTCCCGAACCTACCGTGATAAAAGTGGGGGATGTATTGATAGGGGGCGACGAGTTCGTCGTCATGGCTGGTCCCTGTGCGGTGGAGAGCAGGGAACAGCTCCTGGAGACTGCCGAGATAGTGAAAAAGTGCGGCGCTAAAGTCCTCCGGGGAGGTGCATTTAAGCCCCGGACTTCGCCTTACTCATTCCAGGGACTGGGCGAAGAGGGGCTGAAAATTCTGGCCGAGGCCAGGGAAAGGACCGGACTTCCCGTTGTAACCGAAGTTACAAGCACGGAAGCCGTAGATAAGGTCGCCGAGTACGCCGATATACTGCAAATAGGAGCTCGCAATATGCAGAATTTCCAGCTGCTCAGGGCTGCGGGCAGGACGGGAAAGCCGGTGCTCCTGAAGAGAGGTATGTCCGCCACCATTGAGGAATGGCTGAACGCCGCCGAGTACATTATGAATGAGGGCAATTTTCAGGTAATCCTCTGTGAAAGAGGGATAAGGACCTTTGAGCCGATGACGAGAAATACCCTGGACCTGAGTGCAGTGCCGATAATAAAGCACATAAGCCACCTGCCCGTAATAGTAGACCCCAGCCACGGCACGGGCCACTGGCGCTGGGTGACCCCGATGAGCAGAGCGGCTCTGGCCGCCGGTGCCGACGGCCTGATAATCGAAGTCCATCCTAACCCCCAGGAAGCCATGTCCGACGGTCCCCAGTCCCTGAAACCGGAGAATTTCAGGCTGCTGTGTGAGGAACTCAAAAAAATCGCACCAATAGTCGGGAGGAGCATGTAATGAGCGTCTCCACAGTGGCGGTAGCGGGGCTGGGAATTATAGGAGGGTCGCTGGCCAGGGTTTTTAAATCTGTGGGCTTTGAAGTATTGGGTATCGACTCGGATGACGGAACCCTTTCAGCGGCAGCAAGCGAAGGGGTCGTTTCGGAAGACAGCTTTAATATAAATAGCGCGGACGAAAGCGGTTTTCGAGCATTGAAGAGGGCGGATGTAGTATTCATCTGTACGCCGGTGCTGAGCATCGTGCCGGTCGTGAGAAAGCTGGCACCCTTTATTAAAAGGGGTGCCGTGCTGACCGACACGGGCAGCACCAAGAGGGTTGTGGTAAATTCCGTGAAGGAGGTGCTGCCTAAAGGTGTGGCTTTTGTGGGCGGCCACCCCATGGCCGGTTCCCAGTACAGCGGCTACGGCTTCAGCCGGGTCGACCTTTTTTCAAAAAGACCTTATATACTTACGCCGACAGAGGAAACCCCTCCGGAAGCCGTCGAGACCCTCAAAGCCTTAATTCTGAAGACCGGTGCGGCTCCGCATATAATGACCCCGGAAGAGCATGACAGGATAGTGGCTGCGGTCAGCCACCTGCCGCAGGTCATAGCTACCAGCCTCGTCAACGCGGTGAGGGAGTCCGACTCCGGCAGTGGGTACTTAAAACTGGCGGGGAAGGGATATAAAGACACTACCCGCATCGCATCCTCCGCCGCAGGAATATGGGTAGATATTTTGCTCACGAACAAGGACGAAGTTCTGACCATGATATCCATTTTCAGCAGGCAGCTCGGTGAACTGCGGAGGGCAATAGAATCCTCCAGCGCTCCGGACATAAGAAGTATCTTTGAAAGAGCCCGGCAATACGGGAACGGGAGGAGTGAAGGCTTTGGATGTAACGATAGAAGGTAAAAGGAGACTCAAGGGGGAGATTCTCGCTCCCCCCGACAAATCCATATCCCACAGGAGCGTAATGCTGGGGGCCGTTGCGGATGGCGTAACTCAGGTGGAGCGGTTTCTTCCGGCCGACGATTGCCTCAGGACCGTTGATTGTTTTAAGAAAATGGGAGTGGATATACGGTTTGAGGCGCCGGATAAAGTAGTCATAAATGGAAGGGGTCTCAGGGGTTTAAAAAAACCCGACGGTACCCTTTACGCGGGCAACTCCGGGACGACGATAAGGCTTCTTTCGGGGATACTGGCGGGCCAGAGCTTTGAAGCCACAATTACCGGGGACGAGTCCATTATGAAAAGGCCCATGGGTAGGGTGGTAGAGCCCCTGACCATGATGGGAGCCGTTATCGAAGGGGCCGGCGGGGGCAGGTACGCCCCACTTACCATAAGAGGGGGATGTCTTAAGGGAATCCGGTACGAGCTTCCGGTGGCCAGCGCCCAGGTAAAGTCGGCAATACTGCTGGCGGGGCTTTACGCCGAAGGCGAAACTACAGTAATAGAAAAGCATAAAACCCGCGACCACACAGAAATTATGCTGGCGCACTTTGGAGGCAGGATTTTAGCAGCGGACGGTGAGGTCAGGCTGATCCCGGTGGATAAACTCAGCGGGGAGCGGGTAGCGGTGCCGGGGGATATATCGTCGGCGGCCTTTCTCATGGTGGCAGCCGCCGTAACGGAAGGTTCCGAACTTCTTATAAGGGATGTGGGCATTAACCCCACCAGAACAGGTATAATCGATGTGCTCCGGGAAATGGGTTGCAATATAGAGATTTATGACGAGAGGATCTGGAACGGCGAAAAAGTCGCCGACGTGATCGTCAAAGGAGAAGGGCTCCGGGGGACAACCATAAAAGGCGAAATGATACCCAGGCTTATTGACGAGATTCCGGTGATTGCCGTAGCTGCTGCCTTTGCAGAAGGTGAGACGGTAATAAGGGAAGCGGCGGAGCTGAGGGTAAAGGAGAGCGACAGAATAAAAGCGATAGCCGTAAATTTAAGGAAGTTCGGAGCCGACGTGATGGAACTGGAAGACGGCCTGATGATCCGGGGCGGCGGGTCCCTGAAGCCCGCCGATGTGGAAAGCTTTGGCGACCACAGGATCGCCATGGCCATGGCGGTGGCGGCGTTGGCGATTCCCGGGTCTTCGAGGATTAAAGACGCTGAATGCGTAAAAATATCCTTTCCCGGCTTTTTTGAAACTCTGGAGAAAATCCTATGTTAAAGCGGCAGCGGTCTCACTAAACGGCTTCTTGACCGCGTTACCCGCAATAAAAAGCATTATAAATAGCCCTCTTTTAGTGACAGAGGACAAATTTTTTTAATGGTACCATTTTTTGGCTTTCCGTGGAAAAAATGAGATCCGGCTGATATCAAACGGAATAATGAACGCATAAAATGAGTATTGACAGGGTTTTTTATTTAAAATAGAATTATCTTTAATATACCGTGATGAGTGGCGCCGTTCATCAGCGGGGTCAAGGGATATTTTTGGGAGGAATGAAAAATGAACGGTTACAATGTGGCCGTAGTAGGAGCTACAGGTGCCGTCGGCCGCACAATGCTGAGGATTCTGGAAGAGCAAAGTTTTCCCGTAAAAAGGATTTTGCCTCTGGCTTCTTCGCGCTCCGAAGGTCAGACCGTTGAGTTTATGGGCTGTACAGTAAGGGTGGAGGAAGCAAAACCCTCGTCCTTTGAGGGTGTCGATATAGCTCTTTTTTCCGCCGGAAAGGACGTGAGCCTCACTCTAAGCCCCGAAGCTGTAAAAAGGGGGGCGGTGGTGATCGACAACAGCAACGCCTTCAGGATGGATCCCGATGTCCCCTTAGTAGTGCCGGAGGTCAATCCTCAGGACCTGCACAAGCACAGGGGCATTATCGCGAACCCCAACTGTTCGACCATTCAGATGGTGGTTGTTCTAAAGCCCATCCACGACAGGGCACGGGTAAAACGGGTAGTCGTTTCCACATACCAGGCGGTATCCGGAACCGGCCTTGAGGCCATAGAAGAATTGAAACTTCAGTCAAGACAGGTCCTCGAAGGCCAAAAACCGGAGCCCTCTGTTTATCCACACCAGATAGCCTTCAACCTCCTTCCGCACATAGACGTTTTCGACGATACTGGTTATACGATGGAAGAATGGAAGATGATCAGAGAGACAAAGAAGATAATGGGGGATGAGAACATAGCTGTAACTGCCACCACCGTACGGGTGCCGGTCCTAAACTGCCATTCCGAATCGGTGAACATAGAAACTTACGAGAAAGTTACCCCCGAAGAAGCCCGCCGGATTCTTGCAGGTGCTCCGGGCGTCGTGGTGATGGACGATCCTGCAAATAAAGTATACCCGATGCCGGCTTACCTTTCGGGTAAAAACGAGGTCTTCGTGGGCAGGATAAGGGAAGATTTTACGGTGCCGTGCGGCTTGAACCTATGGATCGTGGCCGACAACCTGAGGAAGGGAGCGGCCTATAACGCCGTGCAGATAGCCGAATACCTGGTAAAAAACAATCTGGTATGAGGTGGCTCTGATATGAGACTGGTTGTACAGAAATTTGGGGGCACGTCAGTAGCCACTCCCGGGTCCAGGGAGATGGTGCTGAAGCATGTGATAAAGACGAAACAGGAAGGATATTCTCCGGTGGTTGTGGTTTCGGCCATCGGCCGCAGGGGTGACCCCTACGCCACCGATACGCTGCTTTCCCTGCTGGAGGAGGCCGGGGGAGAGGTACCGGCCCGGGAAAGGGACCTTTTGATGTCCTGCGGTGAAGTAATTTCCGCTGCTTTGGTGGCTACTCTGCTTAACGCCAAGGGACACCCGGCCAAGGCTTTTACCGGCGGCCAGGCGGGCATTTTGACCGATGACCGTTTCGGAAACGCCGTGATAAGGGAAATTAAAACCGATGCTCTGATAAACGCCGTGAAGCAGGACTATATCCCTGTCGTTGCCGGGTTCCAGGGTATGACCGAAAACGGCGACATCACTACCCTAGGCAGGGGCGGCAGCGATACGACGGCGGTGGCCCTGGGTGCCGCTCTCGGCGCCGAGCGCGTCGATATTTTCACCGATGTGGAAGGAATCATGACGGCGGATCCCAGGGTCGTTAAGGGAGCCCGCATCCTGGATACGGTCACCTACCGGGAAGTGACCGAAATGGCCTACAACGGAGCCAGAGTGATCCATCCTAAGGCGGTGGAGATAGCCATGCAGTACAACATACCTGTGAGGGTTAGGTCCACCTTTTCCGATTCCCCGGGGACACTGATCACCTGTGGGCCCGAACGGCTCATTACCGGTATAGCCCACATACCACACCTGGCCCAAATCAGCATAAAAGTGCCGTCCGGCGGTGACAGAGGTCTGGAGGTCCGCATATTCAGGATACTGGCGGATGCAGGCATAAGCATAGACCTGATAAACGTATTTCCAGCCCTGAAGATATTTACCATTAAGGAAGAACTTGTGGATAAAGCGGTCAGGGTACTCGAGGGGATCGGCGTAATTCCCGAGGTGGTGCGCGGACTTGCCAAGATTACGGTGGTCGGGGCCGGAATGCGGGGCGTACCCGGCGTAATGGCCAGGATAATCGAGGCTCTGGAAAGCGAAAATATCGAAATCCTTCAAACTTCCGACTCCCATACAACGATATCCTGCCTGGTGAGGGACAAAGATGCGGAAAGGGCTATAACGGCACTTCATAGGAAGTTCGAGCTGTGATAGAATTGAGAGAAAAACGTAAAACCCCATTCCCCAACAGGGAATGGGGTTTTTGCTACACATCTACTTAAAGGCTGATATCCCGATTGAGCTCCCTTTCGGTGGCGGCTACCACCACCGAGCCGGCTATATCGCCCGTCACGTTGAGACAGGTCCTGGCCATGTCGAGTATGCGGTCTATTCCCCCTATGAGGGCTATGCCTTCCAGGGGCAGGTCCACCGACTGCAGCACCATGGTGAGCATTATAAGGCCCGCGCCGGGGACTCCGGCGGTCCCTATGGAAGCCAGGGTGGCCGTTAGTATTATCACTATCTGCTGCGACAGCGAAAGGTCGATGCCGAAAACCTGTGCGACGAACAGCACGCAAACCCCCTGGTAAAGGGCGGTGCCGTCCATGTTTATGGTGGCGCCCAGCGGCAGTACAAAGCTGCATATGGACTTGGACACTCCCAGATTCTTTTCCGTCACGTCCATAGAAACAGGAAGGGTCGCCGAACTGCTGCTGGTAGTGAAGGCTACCATCATAGCCGGCGTTGCGCCTCTGAAGAATTTGGCCGGGCTCATTCTGGCAAATATGGAAACCAGAGATGAGTAGACCAGAGCGGCGTGGAGGGCGCACCCGAGGTAAACCGTTATTATTACCTTCAGCAGGGGAAGCAGCACCGAAGGGCCGTTGGCGGCGACTACGGGGACTATCAGAGCAAAAACGCCTATGGGTGCGTACTCCATGATTATCCCGACTATCTTATAGCTGATTTCGGCCAGACTGTCAAAGAAGCTTAGAACCGGTTTGCCCTTTTCACCGATTAATGTAATGGCTATCCCCAGGAAGATGGCAAATACTATGATCTGGAGCATATTGGCGTCGGCCATGGCTTTTATCGGATTAGTGGGGACGATACCCAGAATGGTTTCCACCACCGATGGCGCCTGTTGGACTTCTACTTTGGCATCCGGAGGCAGGGTCATGCCCATGCCGGGGTCAAGGATATTGCCCAGGATGAGGCCGAGAGTTACGGCAAAGGCGGTGGTGAGGAGGTAGTAAGTCAGGGTCTTGGCGCCGATTCTCCCCAGTTTCCCTACGTCACCGGTGCTGGCCGCTCCCACCACCAACGAGGAAAGGACCAGGGGCACTATTATCATTTTGATGAGGTTGAGGAAAAGGTCCCCGAAGGGTTTAATGTAGGTCGCGGCCGCACCGGGAGCCGATGTAAATAAGAGGCCTACACAGACACCTAGAATCAGACCGATCAAAATCCTGGTTGTAACTTTAAACCTCAACAGCTGACCCCCCTTGGATTATTTTATATGTTTAGTTTAGGTGTTTGACGAATTCTCACCTCCTTGTATAACCGTTAAAAATATACACAAAATAAAATATTTACAAAATTATTACAATATCCTTTTAACGAAAAGTGAATCAATGTAACAAAAATATCGATATCTACGATATCCTTTAAGATGACGGTCAGGTGGGTCTTATGCTCCCGGGCTCGCATACCAGGGAGTCCAGAATCTGTTTTGTCACCTGCCCCTCGACTCTAGCCCTGATCACCCCGTCCCCGCCGACTACCACCGTCGTTGGGACGCCTCTTATGAGATAGGACCTTACGGTTTGGGCCTTTTCGTCCTTTAAAACCGTGAAGGTGTAGCCCTTGTTTTTAATGTAAGTTTCGACTCTGCCGGCATCCCTGTCCAGGTTTATCATGAGGACCGCTACATTGTCGGGTTTCGAGGTGTTGAATTCTTCAAAGTCGGGCATTTCGGCGAGGCAGTAAGAACAGTTGAGGGATCAGAAGTTCAGGACTACCGTCTTCCCTCGCAGGTCTGAGAGCCTTACCTTCCTGCCGGAAAGGTCGGGGAGTTCAAAGTCAGGCGCGGCAAAACCCTCATAGGGTTTTACCCCGGGTTCGGGGTTGGCAGTCTCGACTTCCGGTTTCCCGCAGCCCGCAAGGTTAAGCGTTAAAAATACGATAACAGTCAGCAGGGCAAAGGTCTTAGACTTTTCCGGAAAGGACCTCATCGCTTACCTCCTAACGGAAACTTATTCATGGAATACAAACAGCAGACCGTTTAGCGCCACTGTCGCCAGGTTGTTACCTGCCGTTTACGATTTTCAAAGCCGGTTAAGGAAGAGCAGCGTTCCCATCAGTATAAGGACAGCCCCCGCAACCTTCTGAAAGAGAGGGAGGTACGGGTTAATCAGGGGTGTGAAGGCGTTGACTCTTTCGGCGGCCAGGGCCAGCAGAAAAAACGGTAGAGCGAGGCCTGCGGAGAAAATGAGAAGCAATACAGCGCCGGCTTTGAAATCCCGCGTACTGCCGGCCATTAAGAGAACCGACGACAGCACCGGTCCCAGACAGGGCGTCCAGCCCAGAGAAAAGGCGCACCCCATTATAAAAGCGGAGAGCGGCGTTACTCTCCGAAAATGCGGATGGCTCCGCCTTTCCCTCATGAAGAAGCGGATTTTCAGGGCGCTGACGAGGAACAGCCCGAAAATTATTACAAAAATTCCTGCAATTCTTGAAAGAATTATACGGTTGACCAGAAGGAATTGACCGAGGGCTGTGACCGAAAGCCCGAGTAAGAAGAAAATCAGGGAAAAACCGGTAATAAAGCCTATACTGTTGGTGATTAGAGCCGCCCTTTTTTCGAATTTGCTGGTACCGCTGCCGGCCAGGACGGCAAAATAAGCGGGCAGCAGGGGTACGGTGCAGGGGGAGAAAAAGGCCAGAACGCCGGCCAGAAATGCGGTTCCCATGCTCAGATTGCTTATTTGCGTCATCCCTCCGGCTCCCCTTCCGAGTTCTGTAATTAAATTATAACACATTTATATTAAGCCGGATGATGAAATATTCGACAGCCCGGGTTGGGGTTGTAAAAGGACTAAAGTAGGATACCTTCTGAGACCTTTGGACCATTTTATAAAAATACCTCAAAAAAGCGGGACCGGCTTTCGTATTATGTAATAGCAAAAAAAGAGGGAGGAGTTTAGATGAAAAGGGGTATATTTAAAGCTCTATGCCTTACTCTCATCCTGCTTTTCACCGTATCGACGGTAGCTCTTGCACTGCCCGGAAAGTCCGGCAACCCGGATAAGGTAAGGGGCGAGGTAAGAGTGGGGGAGAGGAAGGAACAGAAAAAATTTAAAATCGAAGAACGTATTAAGAACGACATAAAAGAAAAAATGAATATGAAGGAGTTTAACGCAAAGATAAGGGTAAATAAAAAGGAAATGAAATTTGACGTACCGCCGGTAATAAAGGACGGCAGGACGCTGATCCCGCTGAGGGCCATTATGAACGGTTTCGGAGCAACGGTAACCTGGGACCAGGTATCAAAGGCGGTCTACCTGGTAAAACAGGATATAAAAATTACAATATGTGTCGGAAGCAACACGATATACGTAAATGAAGAGCAGGTGACTTTAGATGTGCCAGCCCAGCTGATCAGCAACAGGACCTTTGTGCCCCTGAGATTTATAAGCGAGGTGCTCGGTAAAAAGGTAAATTATGACGAAACCACCGGTGATATAGACATAGAGGAAGGGCAGGAAATAGAAGAAGAGCAGGATGTCGAAGAAGAAGAAGAAGTAGAATTGGAAGAAGAGAACGATGACGACCTGGTCCAGGATAAGGTCGGGGAAGATGACGCCGGGGCCGAAGACGAAGAAGATGAGTTGGAAAATGAGGAGGAAGTAAACCCAGAGGAGTAAGGAGACCGGACAACCCCGCCTGAAGGCGGGGTTGTTTTTTTTATTTAGTATTTTTTGAGGTACAGGATGAGCTTACCCTCTTCGGTAGAGATCGAGGTAATTTTGAGATCGTAGGGTAAGGGCGGTGGAATAAAGGACAGGTCGTGGCCTTTCGTTAAATCGTGAATTACCTCCGGAGGAAGCACCACGCCGTTAAACTCCAGCCTGATGGGCTGAATTTTTATCCTGTTATTTTCCCCCAGTTCCAGCCTGCACGTAACCGAGTACAGGGGCTTTTCGTCCGGATCTTTTTCGGATACGGTAATGCCTTCCGGGCTGAAGGTAAAGTACACATTTTTGAGCTTATCGTTTCCGGAGAGAAGTTTCTCGGTGATGCTTTTATCGATAAATTCCGCTCTGGCCGTCAGGGTAAAATAGTTTACCTTCAAGCTGTCGGGGCTGATGCTGGTCCACGGCAGGGAAGACAGGTTCTTTAAAAGATAATCGAGGGATGGCAGGGCTTCCTGCCAATTTTTGCTTATTTTTTCTAGAAACGCTGTATCTTCAAGTATATTTTTAGCTTTTATAAGCTCCTGTTCTTTCAGAGCTCGGGCCTCCTGAAGCTCTTCCAGAGCTCTGCGGGCTTCTTCCTCGAGAGCCTGGATCTCTTTTTGTTTTTCCATGACATACGATTCCTCCCGTTTTTGGTAAAGTATGAGATTCCTGGTCTCCGAAATTACATTATTATAATATTCCAGCACGAAGACTATGTTGTCGAGCCGCCTTAAAAAATCGCCCATATTTTCGGCGCCGACGAGCACGGCGAGGAAAGTCCCCATGCCGCCTTTATAGCTGAATACCACCCAGCGGGCCAGCTTTTTTCTGCGCTCCTTCAGCTGGTCGTCCAGGCGGATCAGTTCCAGGCGCTTGGCGGCGAGGACCTTTTTTAATTCTCGGTTTTGGAAAGAAAGTTCATTTATCTTCCGGGTAAGAGCATGTATTTTGGAATCGAGCTTGAGAATCTCCTCAATAAGCTTCTGTTCCGCCTCGTTTTGAGAGTATACGAGCGAGGCAGAGATCGCATGGAACCGGCCGGCGTATAATGCCGTAAAAAAAATGATTGTCAGTAGAATTCCGAAGACTCTCCTGATCATTTCGGATTCCCGACCCTTTAAAAAGAGTTTTCTTTATAAAATTATTCTACTCAGAGGAAAAAATTCCCTTGTTCCCCTAGAATAAAAGCTCAGAAAAAGCTTAATGAAATCTCCGGTTTATTGTATAATGAAAATGTAAATGGGGGTGTTAGATTGACCGTAGAAACAAAGGCTTACCTGGGTTTGATGGGAGTGGCCTTTTTCTGGGGGACTTCTTTTGCGGCTTCAAAAATCGCCCTTAAAGATCTGCCTCCGATGTATCTTGCAATACTAAGGTTTTCCATCGCTTCTATAATTTTTTATGCGCTGCTCGGAAAATACTATCGTGACTACAAGATCCAGCGGAAGGATAAACCTCTTCTTTGGTTTCTCGGCGTGCTCGGCATTTCCTCTTATTTTTATATACAGTACACGGGATTGAACCTGACTACAACAGTGAACACCGCCATAATAATAGCTACGAATCCGATATTTACCGCATTGCTGTCTTCTCTGCTTTTTCACCAGGAGAGGCTTTCTTCAAATAAACTTTTAGGGATCTTGCTGGGTTTTACGGGCATATTTTTGATTTTTGCGGGTGGCACCCGGGTATCTCTCGGGGGCGCAACTATTAAGGGGGACCTTCTCATCCTGTGCAATTCCGTGGCCTGGGCTTTCTTTACCGTGATGGGAAAAAGCTTGGTGGACTCTTACGATCCCTTTGTGGTAATAGCGCACATAAACATTTACGGTACCGCTACCATGCTGCCACTGGCTTTTTCACGCTCGTTCATCTACTCGCTCATGAACGCCGGGCTTGAGACCTGGCTGGCCGCTCTTTATCTGGCCCTAACCTGTTCGGTCTTCGCATATTACATGTGGTACCGGGGAGTAAGGATCCTGGGAGCCTCCAGAACAGCCGCCTTCAATTACCTTAATCCTCTCTTTGCGGTTACTATAGGGATTCTGTTTTTGAAGGAATCATGGAACCTGTTCACCCTGGTCGGCGGAGCCGCGATTTTGCTTGGAGTATACGTGGCTTCGCTGAAGGGCGGGCAGGTGGTTTTTATAAAAAATAAAAACTAAATCAGGGGGTTGGTGTTTACATGAACATCAACGAAGTAAAGAAAAACGCCAGGGAAAAGATGAAGGGATACTGCCGGGTATGCAGGTTTTGCGACGGGGTGGTCTGCGCCGGGGAGGTGCCGGGGATGGGAGGCACCGGCACCGGTTCGTCCTTCAGGGCCAACGTGGAGGCTCTGGCACGGGTCAGGCTCAACATGAGGACCCTTCACGGCGCGAAAGACCCGGATATCACCGTAGAACTCTTCGGCAGGAAGCTTTCGATGCCCATTCTGGCTGCACCGATAACCGGCTCCGAGTACAATATGGGAGGCGCCGTGCCGGAAGCTGAATTCATACAGATGGTCATTTCCGGCAGTAAGGCGGCCGGCACCATAGGTATGTGCGGCGACGGAGGAAACCCACTGTTTTACGATTCCGGCCTGAAAGCCATCGAAAAAGAAAGGGGCCACGGTATAGCCGTCATGAAACCAAGGGAGAACGACGTGGTCTTACGGATGGCGGAAAGGGCGAAAAGTATAGGAGCAGTTGCTGTAGGTATGGACGTGGATGGAGCGGGACTTATCACCATGGCCCTGATGGGACAGCCGGTCGGGCCCAAGACTAGGGAAGAGCTGGAGGAAATCATATCGAAGGTCGATTTGCCCTTCATGCTGAAGGGGATAATGACGGTGGACGAGGCCGAGCTAGCCTATGAAGTTGGCGCAAAAGCTATAGTTGTATCCAACCACGGAGGCCGGATACTGGACAGCACACCGGGAGTGGCGGAAGTCCTGCCGGCCATCGCTGAAAGGCTTAAGGGAAAGATCACCATCCTGGCTGACGGGGGCGTGAGATCCGGCGTGGATGTGCTGAAATACCTGGCACTGGGGGCCGACGCCGTGCTGGTGGGAAGGCCGGTGATAATCGGCGCTTACGGTGGGGGTGCCGAAGGAGTGAAGTTGGTGCTGGAGACTATGGCAAAGGAGCTCAAGCAGGCGATGATACTGACGGGGTGCAGGGATATAGCTTCGATAGGCGATTACGTCATTTATAAACCCCGGTATCAACATTAGCTCTGGAGGGATTGCATGCAGAAACTGGGGAGGATGATATCGGCCATAGAGGTGATCCTGAAGCACGTACATGAGGGCATTGTCATAGCCGATAGCGAGGGCAGGGTTGTTTATGTTAATGATGCCAACCAGAGAATAACCGGCCTTGACAACAGCAGGATATTCGGTTGCTATGTAAAGGATGTAGTGCCGGAATCCTCCATACCGGAAGTCATAAAAACGGGGATGGAGAAGCTGGGGGTAAAGACCAGAGTTAACGATAAATTTGTAATATCAAATATAGTTCCCATATACGATGGCGGTGAGATAATCGGCGCTATATCGGTCTTCCTAGATGTGACCGAATTGGAAAATTTGAATATGAAGCTAAAGAGGGCCGAAGAGCGTATAAATCACCTCTCGAAGCAGCTTTCGACGTTTCTGGGCGAGGGGGACCTGATAGTGGGTAGAAACCCTCTCATGCAGAAGGCGGTGAACCTTGCTCAAAAAGCCGCCTCTTTTTCATCCAACGTGCTGATAACCGGAGAAAGCGGTACCGGAAAGGAGATCCTCGCGCGATTCATTCACAATAACGGACCAAGGAAGAATAAACCGTTTATAGCCGTAAACTGTGGGGCTATACCGGAGACCCTGCTGGAAAGCGAACTTTTCGGTTATGAGCCGGGGGCGTTTACCGGTGCCGGACTCCGGGGAAAACCGGGCCTTTTCGAACAGGCCGACGGCGGCACCATATTTCTCGACGAAATCGGAGATATGCCTCTCTCCCTCCAGGTAAAGCTGCTGAGGGTTCTCCAGGACAGGGAAGTTAGGAGACTGGGCAGCTCCCGGAAGATAAAGCTGGATGTCAGGGTCATCGCCGCCACCAATAAAAACCTGGAGGAAATGGTCAAAAACAGGAGTTTTCGAGAAGACCTCTATTACAGGCTGAACGTCATAAAAATATCCCTTCCGCCTCTCCGGGACAGGAAAGAGGATATACCCGTTTACGTGAGACACCTGGTGGAAAAGCTGTCCCGGCGTATGGGCAAGAATTGTCCCAAAGTGACTCCATCAGCGATGAAGCTGTTGATGAGGTACGACTACCCGGGTAATATAAGGGAGCTGGAGAATATCCTGGAAAAGAGTCTGATAATGGATGAGGACGACATACTAGACCACAGGGATCTGCCCGAGCTTATACCACACCCGGAAAGCAGGCGGATCTACCCCGAGTCCGAAAAACACTGGCCTACTCTGAGCGAGGTTGAAAAAAACCTTATAAACCGTGCCCTTTCGTCTTTCCCCAGCAAGGTCGAAGCCGCCAGGGCGCTGGGCATTTCAAGAGCTACCCTTTTACAGGAAATTGAGAGAGTACGGCATTATGTAAGTTCACAAACTAAACGGGCATAATTGCCGGAAGGCTTCTGTATCATAATGATATAAACGATTTATGGAATAATTCAAACAATGTATCAAAATGATACCAGTAAGTCCCATGTGTTTCATATATAAACACGCGGTCCGTAATACCAGATCCGGTTAAAAATGAAGAGGCCTGTACAATAGGAATTCCGGGTTCCGTGAAATATTTCGAGCATGGTATAAAAATTGCTATATAACAATAGCGGAAAAAATTCACGGGGAGGTTTTCAAATGCTGGACGATCTCACGAAAATGGCGGAACCCTACCGCATCAAAATGGTGGAACCCCTGAGGGTGTTATCCAGGGAGGAAAGGATACAGAAGATAAAGGAAGCGGGCTATAATCCCTTTATGCTGAAGTCGGAGGACGTATATATAGATCTTCTGACCGACAGCGGCACTTCGGCCATGAGCGACTATCAGTGGGCCGGAATGATGATGGGGGACGAAGCCTACGCCGGCAGCAGGAACTTCATCCACCTTTGCGAAGCGGTAAAGGACATTTTCGGCTACAACTACATGGTACCTACTCACCAGGGCAGGGGTGCCGAGAGGGTGCTGTTCCCGCTGCTTATAAAGAAGGGACAGTACGTTATCGGCAACATGCACTTCGATACGACCAAAGCTCATATCGAGATGGCGGGCGGTATTGCGGTCAATATGGTAATCAAGGAAGCCGAGGACACCGAAAATTACCACCCCTTCAAAGGCAACTTCGACGTGGAACGGATGGAGAAGTTCATCCGGGAAGTGGGTCCCGAAAACATAGCTTTTATACTCGCCACCGTTACGTGCAACAGCGCCGGCGGCCAGCCCGTTTCCATGGAGAACATAAAAGAAGTAAAGCGGGTCGCTGATAAGTACGGCATAAGGCTCTTCATTGACGCGGCTCGTTTCGCGGAAAACGCTTATTTTATCAAGCAGAGGGAAAAGGGATATGAAAATAAGTCGATTAAGGAGATCGTAAGGGAAATGTTCTCTTACGCCGAAGGCTTTACCATGTCGGCCAAGAAGGATGCACTGGTGAACATCGGAGGAATGATCGCGATAAAGGACGACGAGGACCTCTTCAGGAAGGTGCAGAACATGGTCGTGCCTCTGGAAGGATTCGTAACTTACGGCGGCCTTGCCGGCAGGGATATGGAGGCCATGGCAAGGGGCCTGGAGGAAGGGTTAAGCGAGGATTACCTGTACTGGAGGATCAACCAGGTGAAGTACCTGGGCGATAAGCTCAGAGAAGCCGGGATACCCATCCAGTACCCGACCGGCGGCCACGCCGTGTTCATCGACGGCAAGAAATTCCTGCCTCACGTCCCCCAGGAGCAATTCCCGTCCCAGGCCATCTGCGTTGAACTTTATATAGAAGCGGGTATCAGGGGAGTTGAAGTCGGAGCACTCCTGGCGGGCAGGGACCCGGTAACCGGGAAGGAGATTCTCCCTGCAATGGATTTCGTGAGACTCACCATACCGAGAAGAGTTTACACCAACAGTCACATGGATGTGGTGGCCGAGGCTGTAAAGAGGGTCTACGCCAGAAGGGACAGCATAAAAGGGCTGAGGTTCGTCTACGAGCCCCCGATTCTGAGGCACTTTACCGCCAGGCTCGAGCCGGTAGAGTAAATAAAACTGCGCCCGGGGAAGGAACCGGGCCTCCCCCGGCGTAAAAATTCAAAATATTACGAAGGGGTGCAAGGGATGGAAAAGTTAGAAAGAGATCAGTGGAGGTCCAGGGCCGGTTTTATTTTTTCCACGGTAGGAGCCGCCGTAGGTCTCGGTAATTTCTGGAGGTTCCCCTTTATGGCTTACGAGAACGGCGGGGGTGCCTTTCTGCTCCCGTATTTCTTCGCCCTGCTCACCGCCGGGGTTCCCCTGATGATAATGGAGTTTTCCTTCGGCCATAAGATGAGGGGCGGTGCCACTCTCTCCTTTGCAAAACTGGGCAGGAAGTACGAGTTTATCGGCTGGTGGCAGACGATGGTGCCTCTCGTAGTGATGTGTTATTATTCCACTATCATTGCCTGGAGCTTAAATTACCTGGTGTTTTCGATCACCCGGTCCTGGGGCGCCGATCCCAACGCGTTTTTCGGCGGTAAGTTCCTTGGAGTCAGCAGCGGTCCGTGGGATCTGGGAGGATTTCGCTGGAACATCGCCCTGGGCGTAATTGCGGTATGGTTTTTGAATTACTACATAACCAGAAGGGGGATTTCCCAGGGTATTGAAAAAGCCTGCCGCATAATGACACCGCTTTTAGCCGTGCTTCTGGTCATTATTACTTTAAGGGGGTTGACCCTCCCCGGAGCAGCTTACGGCCTAAACTGGTTCCTGAAACCCGAATTCTCCAAAATAATGAACGCAAAGGTTTGGATTGCCGCTTACGCCCAGGTGTTTTTCTCCACCACGCTGGCGGTGGGCGTAATGATAGCTTATGCCAGTTACCTGCCCGAGAAATCCGATATAGTCAACAACTCTTTCATAACGGTGTTTTCCAACTCCAGCTTCGACTTTCTGGCCGGGCTAGCGGTGTTCAGCACGCTGGGCTATGTGGCCGTGGCTTCCAACGTGCCCTTTGAACAGGTTGCTTCCAGCGGAGCCGGCGTGGCCTTCGTGGCCTTTCCCAAGGCGATAAGCATGCTCCCCATGCCCAGGTTCATGCAGAGCCTTTTCGGAATTATGTTCTTCTTCGCGCTGTTTATAGCGGGCATATCTTCGAGCATCTCCATGCTGGAGTCTTTCGCCACAGCAGCCCTCGACAAGTATTCCATGACCAGGGAAGACATAATCAAGCGCATCTCCATCGGCGGTTTTATCGGCAGCATGTTAATTGCAACGGGTGCCGGTGTGCACATACTCGACATCGTCGACCACTTCGTCTCCAGCTACGGCATCGCACTGCTCGGCCTTATCGAAGCCATAGTGCTGGGGTACATCTACGGCACCTCAAGGATAAAGGAACACGCGAACCTTTATTCTGATTTCAAAATCGGTTGGTGGCTTGATTTCTGCGTTAAGTTCCTAACACCGCTCATACTGGGCTACATGTTTGTGCAGAACATCGTAAACGAATTCAAAGCCCCCTACGCCGGTTACCCCTTGAGTGCGGTAATTGCCTTCGGGTGGAGCGTCGCCGTGGGCATGCTTGTAATGGCGCTTTATCTTTCCAGCCGGCCCTGGACCAGGGTACAGCCCGAACTTGAAATTAACGATAGGGCGGTGAGTGAGGAATGACCTACACCGGAATGGAACCCGGAGCGGTGGCCATGTTGATTTTCGGCGTAGTGCTCCTCTACGGAGGACTAGCCATGTTCATCTCAATAGCGCTCAAAAAATCCAAGAATGCTTAAAAATCAAGGCGGGTGATTACCCGCCTTTTAATTTATACATTGAACCTGAAAAGAATGACATCCCCGTCCCGCACTACGTAATCTTTGCCTTCCAGGCGGACGAGACCCCTTTCTTTTGCAGCCTGCTGGCTGCCGCAGGCCATCAGATCGTCGTAGGAAATCACTTCGGCCCGTATGAACCCCCGCTCGAAGTCGCTGTGGATCCTGCCGGCGGCCTGGGGCGCTTTTGTGCCCTCCCGTATGGTCCAGGCCCTTACCTCTTTAGGACCGGCGGTGAAAAAAGTTATGAGTCCCAGCAGGCGGTATCCGGCCCTGATAACCCTGTTCAGCCCCGGTTCATCAAGGCCGTAGGCCGAAAGGAGCTCGACTTTTTCCGGATCGGCAAGGTCTGAAAGTTCGGCTTCCACTCTGGCGCAGATGGAGATAACCTGGGAACCTTCTTTTTCGGCGTATTCCTTAACCCTTTTGACCAGTTCGTTTTCCCCGCCGGCAATCAGGTCGTCTTCGGAGATGTTGGCCACGTAGAGCACCGGTTTTGAAGTGAGAAGGCAAAGCTGCCTTACAATTTTCTGCTCCTCTTCGGTTAAATCCACGGCCCTGGCGGGCAAATTTTTCTCCAGAGATTCCTTCAGGCGCTCCAGCACCGAAAGTTCCTCCAGGTACTGCTTTTCTCCAGATTTGGCCTGTTTGCTGACTCTTTCTATCCGGCGTCCCAGGGTTTCGAGGTCGGCGAATATCAGTTCCAGATTTATGGTTTCGATATCCCTGATCGGGTCGACGCTGCCGTCCACATGGACCACGTTGGGGTCTTCGAAGCACCTGACTACATGGGCTATAGCATCCACTTCGCGGATGTGAGAAAGGAATTTATTCCCTAGACCTTCGCCGCGGCTGGCCCCCCTGACCAGGCCTGCAATGTCGACGAACCTGATGGTGGCGGGTGTCACCTTCTGGGGATTTTCCAGCTTTGCAAGCACGTCCAGCCTGCCGTCCGGTACGGCCACCACTCCCACGTTGGGCTCTATGGTGCAGAATGGGTAATTGGCGCATTCGGCTCCCGCTTTTGTTATAGCATTAAAAAGGGTGCTTTTGCCTACATTGGGCAGCCCCACTATACCGATCTCCATTTTTTTACTCCTTTCGAGATTTTATCCCACTTTTTGTATTATACCAGCCCAAAGATCGACTGTAAACACAGCGTTACTAGTTTGCGACTAAGGCAGGATTTTTGAGCCGTGATATAGAAAATAATACCGTAGAACCAGCAAATTTTGAACTAATGGAGGAAGATCAAATGAAGTACAGGCTTGTCGTAACGGACCTGGACGGAACGTTGCTCGACAACGAAAAAAGGGTGTCTGAGGCCAATATAGAAGCGGTAGAAAGGCTGAGAAAGGCAGGGATCATGTTTACAATAGCCACCGGCAGGGGGGAAAGGGCGGCAGGACCTTTCATAAAGCTGCTGGGGATAGACATGCCGGCGATCCTGTTCAACGGCGGTGAGATTTATGACCCTTTGAGAGGGCCGGTTTACGTCAGGTACATGGAAAAAGACGTTTTTCACCTGGTGATAGACCACTTCAGGAACAGCGAAATCGGGATAGTCACCTTCCGGCACGACCGGATATTTATAGCCGGCTTAAAACCGACCCACAAACTTTATCTTGAAAGGGAAAAGGTTAAATTTGAAAGGCTGAAGGATCCGGCGGAAGTCGACGAAGTAAATAAGATCCTGCTGGTGGGCGATGTAAGCCTCGCCGTAAAGATGATGGCCGAGCTCGAGGGAAAAACCGGAGTCCGTATAAATTACGTGCAGTCGGACAGGTTTTACCTGGAGGTAATACCGGATGGGGTTTCAAAAGGGGAGGGGTTGAGAAAGCTGTGCGATATCCTGGGGATTGACCGGCAGAGCGTTGTAGCGATAGGGGATAACATGAACGACCTTTCCATGATAGCGTTCGCCGGCCTGGGGGTAGCCGTAGAAAACGCCGAGGAAGGGATAAAAAGGGCGGCGGGATTGATAGTGCCCGCCAACACTGAAGACGGCGTGGCCTATCTATTAAAGAAGATTATCGACGGCGATATTGGCTAAATTAGATTAAAAAGAACAGGGGGGCATAAGTATGGCCAAAATCTTGCGCAAAATAACGGCTGCTTTTATTATTCTCATAATGGTTGCGGGTCTTGCCGGCTGCAGGAAGGTCGATACGCCAACGCCGGAGCAGCCCGGGCAGGCAATTCCTCCCGCGGTTGAACAGCCCCGGGTCTTGAGCCCGGACGGCGCCGTCATAGAATTTTCGAAGACTGGGGCCGGGGGAGAAGCGGTGAATGTCACTCTTAAAGGAGGAGATGTGGATTACTACAAGGGTGACGAGCTGATTTCTCCCGATTTCAGGTGGGCCTCCTTTTCAGCGGCTGAAGAGGATTTCGGGCAGGGACTCTGGGTGTTCGCCCTCGACGGTTCCCGCGCCCAGCTTGTTGAAAGAATCCAGGGCGAGGACTTCGAGACGGGCGCAGTCAGGGTGTGGTTGCTGGGCTGGGACGACGGTGACAATTTGATATACGCTGTTTCGGGGAAATTCAAAGAAGGAGAATATGAGGGCAGAGAAGGGCTTCTTTTCAACAAATTTAATCCGGAAAGCGGAGAAAAGAAGGAGATCGGCAGGTTGCCTCTGAAGGACGGCTACTGGAGCCGCATGATGTTTATCAGGGCGAAAAATACGGTTTTCGTGGATCTCATAACCGAAATCTGGAAGATTAACGTAGCCAAAGGCGGAATCTCGCCTCTTAAAAGGGGACTACCCTCTTACGACGGGCTCTTTTTCCCCAGGCTGTCTCCCGGCGGAGACCACTTCACTTATGAAAAGTACGAGCCGGAAGGGAACGGTATTTACATACTCGATACCACTACCGGTGAAGAAAAATTGCTGGTAAAAGGCGGGGAAGTGATGCACTTTTCACCCACCTGGTCTCCCGACGGCCGGCACATAGCCTACTATTCAGCTGGAAAGGACGGAGAAGGCTATTTCGACCTGATACAGGGTGAGAATTACCCTTATCCGGTGGGAGACGCCATAGGAATAGTCAGTGTAAAAGATGGTAAGAATTCAAAAATTGAGATACCGGGTAAAAAGGTGGGCTATGTGAGCTGGAGCCCCGACGGAACCGCTTTCCTGTTTTCCGCCATTTCCGCGGAAAAAGCAGAGGAGATAAAGGAAAAGAGTTTCAGCGCTGAGGAAGAGGTTTATAAAATACCTTGGGATGGGCTGTACATGGCGGATATATCGGGGAACGTTACGGAGATAACCGGCGGGCTCGGGCCTTCGGTGGCCGCATTATTAAATAGAGACAGGAGCGCCGCGTATTTTGTCGAGATGAGCGGTACGGGTTCCGACAATGAGCTTTGGTACCTGCCCGTTGGTCGGGATAAGATGAAGCTGAATCCCGATGGGGTAGAAAGATGGATAGTGAGCGATGACGGTATTACCCACTACAGAGGGAATCCGGTGCTGGCAGGGTACCTGCAGGACGGGTCCTTCAGGCTGTACGTATTCGACGGGGAAAAAGCGAATACCGTTTTTTCCGGTAACGGTAATCTCTGGCGCTATACCGTTGTCGGTAATTACCTGGTGCTCTCCTATACAGCGGCAGAAAGCCAAACAGAAAAACTTTGTTTTATTAAGCTTGAAAACTAAAGTAATCTCCTTATCTCCTCGCCTGTGAGCTCGCGCCACTCACCCGGGTTCAGGTCTTCGTCCAGTTTTAACGGGCCCATGGAAAGGCGCTTCAGATAAGTTACTTCTTTGCCCCGGGCTTTCATCATCCGCTTGATCTGGTGGAACTTGCCCTCGTAAACCGTTATCAGAGCCGAAGAGACCTCTCCGGCTTCCAGTATTTCCAGTTTTGCGGGGAACGCCCTGTAATCACCGAGGAAAATACCTTCTTGAAAGGCCCTGACATCTTCCTCCACGAGGCGCCCCTTTACCTCTACGTAGTAGACCTTTTCGACTTTTTTTCTGGGGGATAACAGTCTGTGGGCGAGTTGCCCGTCGTCGGTGAGGAGGAGCAGTCCTTCCGCGTCTTTGTCCAGCCTGCCTACGGGAAAGAGATTTCTGTGGGAAAATTCATCTTCCAGCAGATCTATTACCGTAGTTTCCCGCCTGTCGTGAGTGGCGGAAATAACCCCTTTGGGTTTGTTCATCATGATGTATATATATTCTTTGAAAATCAGCGGCTCGCCGTAGACGGATATTGAATCAACGGCAGGGTCCACCGGTGCACCGGCATCGGTGACGACCCGGCCGTTTACTTCTACTTCTCCCCGCTTTATTATCTTCTTCACATCCTTGCGGCTGCCGTAACCCGACATGCTCAGGACCTTGTCCAGACGCTCTGTTTTTCCAGCCATTTTACAAACCTCGCTTGTGGATAAAATTTTAACATAATAATATCATTCCAGCGATAAAAAAACAAAAGCTTTTTCTCACAAAAGCTTTGCAATTTCTTCACAATTTTAATATACAATGAGGTCAGGTAAAAAGATGTCCAAAAGGGGTGAAGTTCTGAAGATGGGCTGGTTCTGCCACGGATGGGGATGGGGGGAGTAACAAGGGAAGAGTTTGAAAAAATGAAGGAGGATCTCGGCAGGGTATAGTTAAAAAACACAAGGGTACTTTTAGGTACCCTTGTGCCGCTTATTTACTTCACGATCGCATACAGGAAATTAGCCATCAGGTGCTGAAATTCTTCGGTTTTCATGAGGCTTAAAAACAGCGGAATCCACTTGTCGGCAGGCAGTATTGTGCCATCCTGAGTAGTGTATTCGAGGTTTTTGCCTTCAAGCTTCATCTGCGCTTTTTCTGTGATTTGAGAAAAGCTCTCTAATGCGGACTTTGTAAGGTCTATGGAATTGGATATTTTATTCAGGGCCTCTTTTAGGTTTCCCGTGGCTATGGCCTGCCGGAGAAACTTTTTGCCGACAGCGGTGATTGAAACAGCTTCTTTTTCGGAATTTCGCGCGCCTTCACCTTCGGCATTTGTTTCGTGCTTTTTAAGTTCATTTTTTATTAAACTTTCCTGTTCTTCAAGCTCTTTTAGCGCTTTTTCAAGTTCCTCTTTGTTCATGGATAACCCCCCTTCTGTTGGCTTTTAGAGCTAATATATAATATGAAGTATCCTTAAATCTTGCCCTTGGGGCGTAACGGTAAAGCCGGGCTAGTATCAAAAAGCCCCGGATGTATATACTACATCCAGGGCTTTGCTGCTCTAGCAGTCTGATTTTAGTTGCCAAGAATTATTATGATTATCGGCAGGAAGAATATAATTATGATGATTGGGATGAAGATCCACCACCACCACTGGAAGCTGGTGAGTTCAGGCATTGCTGCACCTCCTTTCTACCGTCTCCTACTTCATAATATGCCTTAAGTAAAATGTGTGCTACTCCGGAGAAAGCTGCCTGGTGAAAAGCTCCGGAAGGCAGTGCCCCCGGAGCTTTTTTAAGCGTTTAGGCCGACTGACCAAGCACTATTATGATGATCGGGAAGAAGAATATTATTATGATTATGGGGATAAACAGCCACCACCACCAGCTGAAGCCGGAACCGGGTTTTGCGATTTCGGGCATCTTGGCACCTCCTTTTTAACCGTTTCTACTGATATAGTATGCAAGGGATATTTTTGTGTGAATGGAAGGAATGAAAAGGACTACCCTTTAATATAGAAAAAATTAACAAATTTATAATCATATAGGTTTATTGCCATAATAAAACGGAGTTACGAGAATTTTTCAGCATATTAATTCCCTTTAAGGTTATTCTAGTTATGGAGAAGAAAAACTGTGCCTTCTGGTGGCAAGGGAGTGATTTTATGCTGTCTTTCAGGCCTTTTTTGGCTGGCGCCTTTGTCGCCGCGCTGGCTTATGTCCTGAGCCCTGAAGTCAAAAAAAGGGTCAGGCCCATGGTCGAGAAAGGCATGGAACGGATGTCGGGCATGACCGAAAAGGGAAAGGAAACTGTGCTGGAAAAAAGGATGAAGACCGGAGACGAACAGGTGGACCAGCTGGGTTATTATGAGGAACTGGAGCGGTTGAAAGAAGAGAGAAACCAGTATTTGAATGAAATCAAGGAGTTAAAAAAATTGGTAAATCAACTGTATGATGAAATTAGGGAACTAAAAAACAAAAGCTGAGAGAGCCGTCCACCACGGCTCCATTTTTTTATCCCCGTTGACACTCGGCGGTTTTTTGTATATAATTCTGCCAAAACTGAATAAAAACTACCGGGGGTGCTGCGGAAAGCGGCTGAGACGGGAATTATCCCGAACCCTTGAACCTGTTTGGGTAATGCCAGCGGAGGGAGGGTAGTTGCTTATTACGTTTTTCGTACCCCCGTGGTACGAATTTTTATTTTTTGGAGAGGCGGCTTACGAGGCCCGGGGAGAAAAACCTGCTGCGCCATGGACTTGGTAACCAGTTTCCTGGGCAAAAAAAGAGCGAATGCTGATCTTGAGAAACCGGAGGGTGGTAAAAATGATAGAAGGTCTTTTAGAAAAAGTGCGAAGCCAAAAACCCCTTGTCCATCACATAACCAATATTGTGACAGTCAACGACTGCGCCAACGTCACGCTGGCGATTGGAGCCCTGCCGGTGATGGCTCACGCCCTGGAAGAGGTTGAGGATATGGTGAGTGCGGCGTCGAGCCTTGTGCTGAACATCGGCACGCTTACGCCAAAACAGGTGGAAGCTATGATAAAAGCCGGCAAAAAGGCAAATGAGCTGGGGGTGCCTGTGGTGCTGGATCCGGTGGGGGCCGGAGCCACGCCCCTTAGGACCGAAAGCGCCAGAAGGATATTGAAAGAGGTCAAAGTATCGGTAGTAAAGGGCAACAGCGCCGAAATCGGAGTGCTCGCCGGTGCCGGCGGAGAGATCCGGGGGGTCGAAGCCGTCGGCAGCAGCGAAAACCTTTTGACAGCCGCAAAGAAAATGGCAAAAGGCCTGGGGTCCACTGTTGTGATATCGGGAGTAAAAGATATAGTTACCGACGGGGATAGGGTAGCGTATGTGGACAACGGTCACCGCTGGATGGGAACCATAACCGGCGCGGGATGCATGCTGGCGTCGGTGATCGGCAGCTTCTGTGGTGTGGAAAGGGATTGCTTCAAAGCTTCCATTGCAGCCCTGGTCGCCTTCGGCCTCGCCGGAGAACTGGCGGCGGAAAGACCGGAAGTCCGCGGCCCGGCGAGCTTCAAGGTGTGCTTCTTCGACGAACTTTACAATTTAACGGAAGAAAAGATACGAGCGGGGATGAAATATTCGCTGGCATAAGGAGCGGGAAAACCCCGCTCTTTTTTATTTCTTAAAATAGCTACAAACTGTGTGGGAGGAATAAAAAAAATTTATTGATTTTCGGGAAATTTTTGTATATTATAGGAAAGACAGGATACTGTCACCTTATTTAAGGGGAGAACAGAAATGAGGTTTATTTTTAACAAATTTGTTTTATTTTTTTCAATCATATTTGTTATTTTGTTTACCGCCAATCTTTATGAACCTACAGCTTTGGATTTTATCGGGGCGATTGTTGGCGGGCTTATATCGGGAATAATTGTAGGAATGATTTTGTATGTTGTCCATAAGATCTTAACTTAAGGAGTGATTAGATGGGTACAAGATTCTTTAAAATAGGTTTAGCTGGCTTGGTGCTAGTATTTCTAATGGTAGCTTCCGTTTATTACATAAAGGCCAATTCGTCTCAAGATGATACGTTGAGAACAATTACTTCTACCAACGGTGAAACTATAGTATTAACAGACATACAGGTTTTACAGCAGCATAGAGGAGTTAACTAAAGCTGCTGACGTGGTTGTTGTTGGCAGAGTAGTTGAAAAGGGTGGTAGTCGTAATTTGGAACGTGATCCCGCCGATCCTAAAAGGGAGGCTAAAGATCGAAAGTGTATGAGCCAGGAATACAAAGTTATAGTGGAAGAGTGGATTAAAGGTTCGGGAGAGAAACAGTTGCAGGTAGTTTATCCTGAATATACTATAACTACTGAAGGAGAAAGAATTGATGAACCATATATCGCGTTAAAACCCGGCCATCGTTATTTGCTCTTTCTGCATAAAGACGTCTCGAATAATTTTTACAGCGGTGTGGGTGAACCCTGGCAATTCCAGTTACTAAATAGCAAAGCACAAATGCAAACGGCTTATGAGGGAAAAGAACTTGAAAAGTTAATGGCTTTCACTGAAGACGAACTACTGAGGCAGGTACGCGACGCATCCCGGTAACTCATAAACTCAAGTGACGTTTAATCACCTTCCATATAACGGGGCGCAATTCACATGGAGATAAAAGGGGCGTTTTACGCCCCCTTATTATTTATAAAGAAACATTCGGAAGGTACTTTCTCAAATCACACGCTGGTTATACAATTAATTTTTAAAAAATGCGGTTATATTTTGGACCGGTTATGGCCTCTTTTTATACATAGAGAAAAGATACGATGAAAAGGGGGGTGCACTTCATGGAAATGTTTACTTACGATTTTCTGAGCACGCTAACGGGAACGGTGACCGCAACGGTACTCGTGGTAGAATTTTTAAAAGAACTGGGTCCTATAAAAAAAATACCCACCCGGTGGGTGGTGTTCGCCGTATCGGAAATGATAGTTATAATCACGAGCATTGCAAGGGGGAACTTCGGGATAATAAATCTACCGCTGTATTTTTTGAACGGATTGCTAGTTACCACCTTAGCAATGGGCAGCTGGCACCTGCTCTGCGACAATCTTCAGAGCATCGCGGTTAACCGCCGGATTTACATGCCTCCCAGCAGATGGAAGACGTTGAAATAGCGGGTTTTCCCGTTTATTTTTTTGTCATTTTGCTCAAAAAAGGCAAAAAGATTTTAATGCAATTGAGCAAAGTGAATATTTCAAATTTATAAATATTGGGATAAAATTAAATAAAAAGCGGAACCGGAGGTTCATATGAAGGTTGTAATCGCACCTGATTCCTTTAAGGGAAGCCTTACTTCACTTCAGGCTGCAAATGCCATGGAAAGAGGCGTCATGAAAGCTGCGTCCAGCACCAATGCGGATGTGGAGGCATATAAAATTCCGATGGCCGACGGCGGTGAGGGCACCGTGGAAGCGGTAATATGTGCCGCGGGCGGGAGAATCGTAAAAACACGGGTTCTCGACCCGCTGGGGAGGATGATTGATTCTTTTTTCGGCGTGCTCCCGGACGGTACCGCTGTACTAGAAATGGCTGCGGCTTCGGGGTTAAATCTTTTGAAACCCGGAGAAAGGAACCCCATGGTGACCACCACCTACGGCACCGGTCAGCTTATAAAAGCAGCGATGGATTACGGATGCAGAAAACTCATAATAGGCATAGGCGGCAGTGCCACCAACGACGGCGGGGTAGGCATGGCCCAGGCTCTAGGCATAAAGTTTCTCGATGCAGAAGGCAAGGAGATAGGTTTCGGCGGAGGTGAGCTTTCGAGAATAGAGAGAATAGATATTTCGGGACTTGACCCCAGGGTAAAAGAAGCCGATATAGTTGTGGCGTGCGATGTGAAGAACGTTCTGTGCGGTCCGGGAGGTGCGTCGGCGGTCTACGGGCCTCAAAAAGGTGCTACTCCGGAAATGGTGAAGATTTTGGACGAGAACTTAAGGCATCTTGCGGAAGTGATAAAAAAGGACCTTGGAAAAGATATAGCTGAAGTCCCCGGTTCCGGTGCAGCGGGCGGCCTTGGGGCGGCTTTAATAGCTTTTTTAAATTCACAATTACGGCCGGGAATAGAGATTATTATGGATATAACGCATTTTTCTGATAGAGTTTCGAAAGCGGACCTGATAATTACAGGAGAAGGTTGCACTGATTACCAGACCCTTTTCGGCAAGGTGCCCTTTGGGATCGGACAAGTTGCGAAAAGATTTAATAAGCCGGTGATATGCATTTCCGGCTCTCTTGGAGAAAATTATGAGCAACTATATGATGCGGGAATCACGGCATTGTTCAGCATAACAAATAAGCCCATGACGCTGGAAGAGGCCATGGAAAGGGGGGAAGAGCTGCTGGAAAAAGCTGCGGAAAATGTGTTTAGAGTATATTGTTTGAGGGTAATAGATTTTTAAAATAAATTAAGAGGGGATTGTTATGGCACTAAAAAGCAACTCGAAACAAAATTTGCCTTGGAGTTGTGATACTTTTGTCGTATTGCCGGATGTAACGGCAAACGGGGCAGTGATGTTAGGCAAGAATAGTGATAGACCTGTTTTTGACTGTCAGCCTTTAATGTATTTTCCCGCTAGAAAACATGAAGCTGGGTCAAAAATTAAACTCTCTTATGTTGAGATTCCACAAGCAGAAGAGACGTATGCAACGATTGGATCTTCTCCTTATTGGTGCTGGGGATATGAAGAAGGTATTAATGAGTACGGAGTGGCTATTGGCAATGAAGCAATTTTCACCAAAGATCTAGCAGAAGCGGCCGAAGCTGCGAAGAAAGGTGAGAAAATACCAGAGGGTATTTTGGGAATGGAATTGCTAAGACTCGGGTTGGAACGAGGGAAAACGGCGAGAGAAGCATTGGAAGTAATGACAACTTTAATCGAGGAATACGGGCAATGGGGTTCAGGAGTTCCTACGTCCGATCACTCTAAGGGAGCTTATAATAATTCCTACATTATTGCAGATAAAACTGAAGCATGGGTATTGGAAACAGTAGGTAAACACTGGATTGCAAAAAGGGTGGGTAGTGGTTACGCGGCTATTTCTAATGAACCCAGTATTCGTAATAAGTGGGATTTAATGAGTGATCACTTGATCGAAAATGCTATTTCGAAAAAATGGTGGCCGGAAGAAAAACGAGACACGTTTGATTTTGCTTTTGCTTATACGGATTTTAAAAGACCATTACAATTATCTCATATTCGAGCACAGCGTATGCGTCAACTTTTAAAACAAGCTTTGGTAGAACAAGGGAAGGTAAGCTTCGAATGGATGAAACGCATCCTTAGAGACCATTATGAAGATACATTCCTTGAAGGACCATATTTTAATGCAGCATTACCGGATTTTCTTACTATTTGTATGCACTCTTCACCTGCCGGATTTACTTGGGGCAACACCGCATCTTCATCCATATTTATTCTTCCAAAAGATGATGATCATTTACCGGTATTATGGTGGACACCTGTAACTCCTTGTACCGGGCTTTATCTACCTATTTTTATATATGGGAAGGGGTTACCTGAAATTCTCTCAAACGCAGGGACTGTTGGTAAACAGGTAATTGCGCCACCTGAGGTTAAAGAAGATACTTTCTCGGAAAACTCCTATTGGTGGATTTTTAAGGATCTTTTAGAAACAATTAAAGGTGATGAGTATGGAAGTAGGTTTGAAGTTAGACAAAAGATTGTGAGAGAGATTTTTGATGAGCTGGAAAATAGCTGGATTATAAAAACAGCTGCTGTAGAACGTGACGCCGTTTCTCTTATGAAAGAAGGGAAAGATGAAAAAGCAGCTGAGTTGCTCTGGAATTTTACTGCGAGTTGTGTTAACGAAGCATTAGCCACAGTAAAAAAAGTAAAGGATATCATTTCTTCCGTCTAAATAAAGACGTTTCTAAAAGCCTAGCCATTACTTAATCTTTAGCTCCTTTTAAAAAGAGATTGTGTAAAATATTGTAATCAATGGTAATATTATATTGAGCCATTTTTCATCCCTCATTCTAACCAGGGGGATGGGAGTGGCTCAACCCTTTTTTAAAAGAAGTATGTAAAATCCCGATGACCTGCGGCGGGGAAGGAGCGCGATTTAAAGGCTGCAAAGAGCCTTTTCAAGCTGTCAAAAGGATTTTATTGCCCGTAAGGCGAATTACATATAAAAAAGTTTACGATCGGGGTGATAAATTGGAAATCGCCCATCAGTGCGCTCAGACCATAGTCGACAGGACCATGAAAATCCTCGGCTATAACATAAATATAATGGACAGCCGGGGAATTATAGTGGGAAGTGGAGATAAAAAGAGAATAAATACTTTCCACCAGGGGGCCGCAGAAGTAATCAGAACCGGGAGACCCGTAGAGATAAGTTCCGATATGGCTCGAGATCTGGAAGGCGTAAAACCGGGCGTCAATCTGCCCATTTACCTGAACGAGAGGATAGTGGGGGTTGTCGGTATTACAGGGGAACCTGCTCAAGTGCGCCCTTTTGGAGAACTCCTGAAGGTTTCGGTGGAGACCATGCTCCAGGAGGCCTTCCTCGCCGAGCAATTCAGGGCGCATCAAAATGCCAGGGAGCTTTATATGTACGACTTCATAATGGGAAATTTTGATGACGAGGAGTTATTTAAAATAAGGGGAGCTGCCCTGGGATTTGATATGAAGCTTCCCAGGGTCGCCGTTGCAATCATGGTGAAGGATCTGAATGCGAGTAATAACTATGGGGCGGAACTGGTTTTGCAGAAGAAGAGGGAATACCTCTTAACTTGCATAAAGACGGCTTTTGACAACCCACAGAATATGATAGGCTACAGCGGCAGCAGCGGTTTTACGGTGTTCTGCGTCGTAGGTGAGACCAGTGTACGGGAAATTAAAAGACAGGTACTGGGGTGTATTGAAAGACTTGAATATCTGTTTCAAAGAGATCGGATACGGTTCAGAGCCGGGATCGGGAAGTTTCATCAGGGGTTGAAAGGACTAAAAAAATCCTATTCCGAAGCGATACAGGCGCTGTTGATCGGAGAAAAGGCGGGTTATCCTTTAAGCGTCCTTTTTGTAGCCGACGTCAGTCTGGAAATATTGATTGACAGCATACCTGAAGAAGTATTGGAAAATTTTGTCGACAACCTTTTACCCGGTGGTCAGGTTCTGGAGGTTATAAAAAAGCCTAAGTTCCTTCAGGTGCTCAGGGCTTTTTTTGAGAGTGATCTGAACATCAGCACGGCGGCCAGGAAATTGAAAATATCGCGAAACACCGTAGTAAACCGCCTGGAGAAGATAAAAGAAATAACGGGCCTTAATGCCCGGGATCTCTGCGATGCACTCAAGCTGAAATTGCTGCTTTTGATATGCGAGTTGGAAAAATAAATAGCTAGAAATGCCGAATGGCACTGTATTGGAAAATTTTGGAAGAAAATCGGAGACTTAGGTCAAAACCATCATGTCGACGAGGGTGGGTTTTAAAGTGAAAATCGTGCTTATTGCTCCCTATAAAGATTTGCTGGAGATCGCAATGAAAGTGAAAAAAGACCTGGATGTCGATATCGAACTGGAACTGGGGGATTTGAGCGAAGGCGTCAAGGTAGCCAGGGAGTGGGAAAAAAAGGGCGTTGACGTCATAGTAAGCCGCGGGGGCACGTACCAGCTTATAAAGGAATCAGTTTCCGCGCCCGTAGTGGAAATTAAGGTGAGTGCTTTCGATATTTTGAGACAGTTTAAGGGTTTGATCGGGTACCAGCAAATTATAGGTGTAGCCGGATACAAAAATGTAATATACGGCTGCGAAGTTATCGGAGAGATATTGAATTTAAATTTGATCAAAGTAGTCATCGAAAAGGAAGAGGAAGGTCCGCAGCAGGTTGCGGCAGCCAAAGAGAAAGGTGTTAGTTTAATTATAGGCGACACGATCGGCGCTTACAGTGCAAAAAAATTGGGTCTGGAGAGCCGGCTCATAACTTCCGGGAAGGAGGCGGTGGCCGCCGCCGTGAACGAGGCCTTCAGGTTGGCCCATGCCCTTCAAGCGGAGAAGGAAAAAGCCGAACAGATCAGGACCATAGTTGACTTCGTGCATGATGGAATAATCGCCGTAGATAAAGAGGGCGTAATTTCTACTTACAACAGGATGGCCGAGAAAATCTTCAAAAAACCGACGGCCGAAGCCATAGGCCGGAAAATCGAGACGGTAGTACCCAATACTAAGCTTTACGAGGTGATGAAGACAGGAAAACCTCAGGTCGGAGAATTGCAGGAAGTTTCGGATACCATGATCGCCACCAACCGGGTACCTATAGTGGTAGGTAACGAGGTCGTGGGAGCGGTAGCTACCTTCCAGGACGTAACCATGCTACAGAAAGTGGAACATAAAATAAGGAGGCAGCTTGCCGACAAGGGCCTGGTGGCTGTATACAAATTCGATGATATTGTATTTTCAAGCGAAAAGATGAAGGATGCGGTAAATCAGGCTAAAAAGTACGCGCGTCTTGACTCGACGGTACTAATGGTCGGGGAGACCGGCACGGGCAAGGAACTTTTTGCCCAGAGCATTCACAATGCCAGCAGGAGGAAAAACGGTCCCTTCGTAGCCATAAACTGTGCCGCACTGCCCGAAAACCTCCTGGAGAGCGAGCTATTCGGCTACGCGGAAGGCGCTTTTACCGGCGCCCGGAAGGGAGGAAAAGCCGGATTGTTCGAGCTGGCCCACCGGGGAACCATTTTTCTCGACGAGATCGGAGAAATGCCTCCGGGATTGCAGTCGAAACTGCTCCGGGTGATTCAGGAAAAAAGGGTTATGAGGATTGGGGATGACAGGTTGATCCCCGTGGATGTGAGGATAATATGTGCCACTAACAGGGACCTCGTTAAAATGATAAAACAGGGTAAATTCAGGGAAGACCTGTTTTACCGCATAAACGTGCTGCAAATTAATATACCGCCTCTCAGGGAAAGAAAAGAAGATTTGGATGTACTGGTGCCCCATTTCATAAAAAAACATTCGCCCGGCTGCGGAAAGTATATAAAGGGCATAACTTCAGGGGCTATGGAGCTCTTGAAAACCCTCAACTTCCCCGGAAACGTAAGGGAGCTCGAGAGTATTATAGAAAGGGCCTGCGCCCTCTGTGAAGGGACCTTAATAGATGTGGGGGATATAAAGTTTTATTACCGGGAAGAGAGCGATACACCACCGGAAAAGGAAAGTTATGAGAGGATAAAACCGCTGGAGGAGGTAGAAAAGGAATACATCGTAAAAGCTATAAAGCTGACCGGAGGTAATTTATCGGAAGCCGCCCGAAAGCTGGGCGTCAACAGGACGACTCTCTGGAGAAAGTTAAAGAAGAATGGGGCTCCAGAATAATCGACAGCGAAGACCGTTGATGCAAAATGCAGCAGCGGTCTTATTTTTGCAACGTTACATGTTGCAAAATATTATAAATTATAATCGTATAAACAGGCATACGAAAACTCGGAGCAGGTCCTCTGCGGCTCGTGCAATGTGCTGGGATTCAAAAAATATGGCACAGTCCTTGCTTAACTGTTTCGCGGAGGTGATTTTAATGAAAAAACTGGCGGTGGTGGCGCATCCTGAAGACAATGTAGCCACCGCAGTACGGAATTTGAGTAAAGGGGAGGAGGTGCATGTGGACGTAGACGGTAATGAGATGCGGGTGAAACTGTTGGTCGATATTCCCTTCGGCCACAAGTTTGCGCTGAGGGACATTGAAGCGGATATGGATGTGATAAAATACGGCGAAGTTATCGGCAGGGCTACCCGGCCCATTAAAACGGGAGAGCACGTCCACGTCCACAACATAGAGAGCCTGCGGGGCAGGGGCGATTGGGAGGGTGAGAAAAAATGAAAATAATGGGATATATTAGGCCGGACGGCAGAGTAGGCATCCGAAATCACATAGTTATAATACCTTCTTCGGTCTGTGCCAGCGAAGTGGCAATGCGCATAGCTTCCCATGTGGAAGGAGCGGTGGCTCTACCCAACCAGCACGGCTGCTGCCAGATCGGTGCCGACATGGAGCTCATAACCAATACCCTCATCGGGCTCGGTAAAAATCCGAATGTGGCTGCAGCACTGGTGGTGGGGCTGGGCTGTGAAGGCGTTCCCACAGAAAAGGTGGCTGAAGAAATAGCAAAGACCGGCAAGAGGGTGGAGTATATAATAATCCAGGACTGCGGCGGGACGCTGAAAGCCGAAGAGATCGGGACCAGAATAGCAAGGCAAATGGCGCAGGAAGCTGCAATGCTGAAAAGGGAAGAAGTGGATATATCCAATTTAATACTTGCGGTGGAATGCGGAGGTTCCGATACCACGTCGGGACTTGCTTCGAATCCGGTGGCGGGCTACGTTTCGGATAAATTAATCGAACTGGGCGGCACATCCATGTTTTCGGAGACCACAGAGATAATAGGCGCCGAGCATTTGCTGGCAAAGCGCGCCGTTTCCAGGGAAGTGGCAGATAAGCTCCTGGAGATCGTAAGAAGGTGCGAAGAAAAGGCCAAGACGATGGGAGTGGATATGCGGGGAGGACAACCTACTCCGGGGAACATCGAAGGTGGCATAAGCACCATAGAGGAAAAATCCCTGGGCTGTATATATAAAGGTGGTACGAAGCCGGTACAGGGAGTCCTGGATTATGCGGAACCGCCGGCGGGGAAAGGTCTTTATATAATGGATACCCCCGGACAGGACATAGAATCAATAACCGGTATGACCGCAGGCGGAGCCCAGGTGGTGATCTTTACCACCGGCAGGGGCACGCCAACCGGTTCGCCGATTGCCCCGGTCATAAAGATAACCGCTAACCCCGATACGTATAAAAAGATGGAGGATAACATCGATTTCAACGCCGGTACCATAGTGGAGGGTGATGAAACTATAAAAGAAGCCGGGGAACGGTTATTCAATGAGATGATAGAAGTCTGCAACGGTAAGCTTACCAAAGCCGAGGTATTAAAGCACAGAGAATTCGGCATGTATAAGCTTATATCGACTTTTTGAAAGAAGGGGTGAAGTTAGTGAAGATTTTACAAGCCATTAACCGGGTGCCCGGCGGTTTGATGGTGGTTCCCCTTTTACTGGGGGCGATAATAAACACTTTCTTCCCGCAGGTCCTGCAGATAGGTGGCTTTACCACCGCTCTTTTTAAACAGGGGGCTATGCCCTTGATTGCCCTTTTCCTGCTGTGCAACGGTGCGCAGATTACGATCAAACAGGCCGGAGTTTCCCTGGGCAAAGGCGTCGCACTAACGGCTGTGAAGTTTTTCATAGGCGCCGTTCTCGGGTGGTTTGTGGGGAAATTCATGGGTCCATCCGGACTACTGGGGCTTTCATCCCTCGCCATCATAGCCGCCGTCACCAATTCCAATGGCGGTCTGTACACGGCCCTTGCCTCTCAGTACGGCGACCCGACCGATGTGGGAGCCATTGCGGTGCTATCCATAAACGACGGCCCCTTCCTCACCATGGTGGCTATGGGGGCCACCGGGCTTGCCAACATCCCCTTTGTAGCCCTTGTGGCCGTCGTGGTTCCGATTCTGGTCGGTATGGTGCTGGGCAATCTGGACGAGGACTGGAAAACTTTTCTCGAACCAGGGCAAAAACTTCTCATACCGTTTTTCGCTTTTCCGCTGGGGGCAGCCCTGGACTTCAGGACGATTTTAAAGGCCGGCCTGCCCGGAGTGCTGCTGGGACTTTTAACGGTGGTAATCACCGGATTAGGAGGTTACCTAACGATAAAGTACGTTTTTCGCGAGAAGAAGGGCGTTGGAGCGGCCATCGGCAACACCGCTGGCAATGCCGTGGCGACTCCTGCTGCTCTGGCTGCCGCGGACCCGACTCTGGCACCTCTTGTTGCCGCTGCTACCGCTCAGGTTGCGGCATCGGTTATAATCACGGCCATCCTTTGCCCGCTGTTGGTATCATATCTGGATAAAATTGAGCGGGGAAATGACAATTCTTTGAGGAGAGAGAAAGTTGTATAAAGTCATAGTAATAGCCGATGATTTTACCGGAAGCAACGATACCGGGGTGCAGCTGGTAAAGCACGGATACTTTGCGATTACCCTGACCGATACAGCCCTAGCTGAAAAATACGAGGATGTTGCCGACGCCCTGGTGATAGATACAGAGACCCGGGGCGTACCGGCTTCAAGCGCCTATGAGAAACTGAAGGAAATATCAAAAATTGTAGGTGAGTATAAAGAGGCGGTGGTCTATAAAAAAATCGATTCCACCCTTCGAGGCAATATCGGAGCCGAAATCAGGGCGCTGCGCGAGGGACTTAAGCCTGACCTGACGGTATTCGCACCGGCCTTCCCCAAAAACGGGCGCACGACGGAAAAGGGCGTTCACTTCTTGAAAGGCGTGCCCATAGATAAAACCGAACTTGCTAGGGACCCGAAAAACCCCGTTACCACGGCAGATGTTAAAAAAATCCTGGTAGAAGGTCTGGGGGTTCCGGTTAAGCACAAGGTCCTGGAAGAAATAAACGGGGATCTAAAAGAAAACATGGAAAAAGAGCTGGGAGAATACGATGTATTTTCTTTCGATGCAAAAACCGACGACGATCTGACAAAAATAGCTACCGTCGTGCTGAACCTTGGCAGGAAAACGCTCTGGGTGGGCTCTGCCGGACTGGCCGAGGCTTTAATGGCCTCTCTTGAGAAAAAAGAGGAGAGGAAACCTGTGCTGGTTATAGCTGGGAGCGTCAGCCAGGTAACCAGAAGGCAGGTATTTAGGGCACTGGAAGACAGCCGTATCGTCCTGGTAAAACTCGACGTAAAAGGGGCTTTATCGCATCCCGACGAGGAAATAAATCGGGTTCGGAAAATCGCCCTGGATTACATGAGCGCAGCAAGGGACGTAATTATAGCGTCCGCAGCTGAGGAGGATGCGGTATCCGAATCAATTGCGGCAGGGATGAAAAAAGGGTTGTCTCCCACTGAAACCAGCGAGGTCCTGGCACAGCTCCTGGGCGAAATCGCCTGCTCGATAGTGGCGGCAAAAAGACCGGCTGGTTTAGTGCTCACCGGCGGAGATACGGCCATACACGTGGTGAAGAGGCTTGCCGCCGCAGGGTGCAGGATAACTTGCGAACTGGAACCAGGCATACCAGAGCTTGCGCTGATTGGAGGGCCTGTCAACGGCCTTAAGGCTGTAACGAAGGCCGGGGCTTTTGGGAGCGATGAATCGATATTAAATTCGGTAAGATTTTTGAGAGGGGATGGAAGATGAGACCTCTTGTGGCGATAACAATGGGGGACCCGGCGGGGGTCGGCCCGGAGATAAGCCTGAAAGCTGCGGTGTCGGTGGACGTTTCCGGAGTTGCAAGGCCCTTGATTCTTGGTTCCGGTCCGGTGCTCCGGTATTATGCTGACCTGCTGAAACTACCCGTGCCTCTGCGGGGCATAAATTCACCGGAGGATTACCTGGATGAATTTGTAAATTATATACCCGTGAATAATCTTTCCCTGACCGATTTTGAGGTAGGAAAGGTCTCACCCCCCTGCGGGCGGGCGGCATACGAGTATCTGAAGGCCGGCGTAAAAATGGCCCTCCGGGGCCAAGTTTCTGCCATCGCTACAGCTCCTTTGAACAAAGAGGCCCTTCACAGGGCAGGTCTGGAATTCGCCGGTCACACCGAGATACTGGCGAAGCTGACGGGGACTAAGGATTACGCCATGATGCTGGTTGCGGGGAATCTGCGGGTAATCCACGTCTCCACCCACGTGGCAATCAGGAAGGCGTGCGATCTGGTCAAAGAAGAAAGAGTTTATAAGACCGTGACTATAGCGGCTGCAGCCGCCGGTTCCCTAGGGATACGCGATCCCCGGATCGTGGTTGCGGGGCTGAACCCCCATGCTGGGGAGAGAGGGCTTTTCGGCGACGAAGAGATAAAAGAGATAGTACCCGCCGTAGAAAAAGCCCGGGAGCAGGGTTTCAACGTTTATGGCCCGCTTCCCCCCGACACGGTGTTTTTAAAGGCGTCAAGGGGCGAGTACGACATCGTTGTGGCCATGTACCACGACCAGGGGCATATAGCCGTAAAGATGGCGGGATTCGAAAAAGGAGTGAACATAACTGTGGGCTTGCCTGTCATCCGTACATCAGTAGATCACGGTACGGCTTTCGATATAGCCGGGAAGGGTATAGCCGATGAAAGAAGTATGGTAGAGGCAATAAAACTCGCAGCAGAGATGGCAAAATATAAATAAAGAAAGAAAAGTTAACGGATCCCGTGCCAGCCTGAGGATATATGTTTATCACTGGACATATATCCTCCTTTTTTATAAAAAGAGAATCAAATGATTTTATCCATTCGAACGGTTAATATAAGGCCGCCGGTGTTGTCGGAAGACGCATTAACAGCTTGTCCCACGTATGCGTAAACTTCGATATCATTTAAATCGCTGGCGTTATCCAGGTAATAGATCAGGAAAGTTTCACCATTGCTGGAAGTGTATTCAATCCGCTGATTTTCTTTGAGGTATTCGATGTATTCCTCCAGGCACATATTCTTTTCGACCATGATTTCTGCATGGGGTTTGCCCACATAACGGTAGTGCCAGGGTTCGTAAATTATTCTGGTTAAATCCTGTTTATCTTGAGGATAACGCAAAATAAAACCGTACTTGTGTGAATTTTTTATCAACCATTTGCCCTCATCCGATTGATCGAATACTTCTTCCAGCCCTCCTGTGCGCTGGAGCAGCTCCTTTGAAAAAATATCGACAGCAAGTCCGGTCTGATGTTCGCTGGTACCTGGCGCGGCTACGACCTTTCCGGCCAGTTTTTTTGCTTCGCTTTTCGTTTTACCCTTTTTTATGTACGTATTCACTTTATTATTGAACAAGGCGGTTTGATAGCTGTAAGACCGGTAAGCGCTCACCACTGTAAGGTCGTTTACACCCTCGCTTTTAGCATCTTCAAACATTTTAGCCAGCTGGTTTGCCGCTTCTTCGGCCAATATTAAACTGGATTTGCTGCAGGGCACTCTTCCTTCCAAATCGCTCATGGCCGGATGAAAGAAATGCTTTTCTACAGGATAGGACTGGTTGACAAGGATTAAATTACCTTTGCCAATGTCTTTGAATTCGAATTTATGGGGCTTAACCAGGGCCTCTGCGGAACCCCCTTTTCCCCCTATGGTGATCTTGCCGTTAGCGTAATCGGCCTGTATAGGCACGGCGACGTCCACGACCGGCTCCGGCTCAACAACTAATCCAACAGCCTGCATATCCAGCGAACTTACCGAGAACTCAGCGCTGAAAATAAACAATAAGAAAAGGACCGTAATAAAACTCGGGATTATTTTCTTCAATGGAACACCCCCACATGTATTGTGCATCGTGTTATATCAACATTATTATAATACATTATAATTCGATCTTGAACATGATTATTTTCTGCGAACCTGAACAAAACGATACAAAGACCTGTTAAAATGTTGTAGATTTAAGCCCAAAATGATAAAATTATATGCGTTGGACAGGGTAATAAAACCAAAATAATTGAAGAGGGTGGAAGTGTGAAAATAACGATAGAAACCGTAGAGCATGTGGCCAACCTAGCAAGGCTTTATCTTTCGGAAGATGAAAAAGCTGAAATGGCACAAAAGCTAAACTCCATCCTGGATTACATGGAAAAGCTGAACGAACTCGACACGAGCAATGTCCCCCCCACCGCCCATATAATTCCCGTCAAAAACGTTTTTCGCGAGGATGTGGTGAGGGAAAGCCTCCCCAGGGAAGAGGCCCTGAGAAACGCTCCCGAAAAAGAACGGGGTTTCTTCAAAGTGCCTAGAATCATAGAGGATTAACGAAACGGAGGTTAAGGCGTTGAAGCTGTACGAATTAACTATCCATGAAGTCCGCGAACTTCTGGCCAAAAAGGAGATTTCATCCGAAGACCTGACAAAGGCCGTACTTGAAAGAATCGATCAGGTTGAAGAAAAGATAAGGGCGTTTTTGACAATTGACAGAGAAGGCGCCCTGGAAAAGAGCAGAAAAATCGATGAAGAAGCCGATTTTTCCGGGGCTTTAGCCGGAATCCCCGGAGCTGTTAAGGACAACATATGCACTAAGAATCTGAAAACCACCTGCGCGTCGAAAATTCTCGGCAATTTCATACCCCCTTATGACGCCACGGTTTCTAAGAAGTTAAAAGCCGACAATGCGGTAATTCTCGGGAAGACCAACATGGACGAGTTTGCCATGGGGTCGTCCACCGAAAACTCAGGCTTTTTCATCACCAGAAACCCTTGGGACCTGGAAAGGGTGCCGGGAGGTTCCTCCGGCGGTTCGGCGGCTGCCGTTGCAGCGGGTGAATGCATATTCGCTCTGGGCTCCGATACCGGAGGGTCCATCCGCCAGCCGGCTTCATACTGCGGCGTCGTTGGTTTGAAACCTACATATGGCAGGGTTTCCCGCTACGGTCTGGTGGCCTATGCGTCTTCACTGGATCAGATAGGCCCCATAACAAAGGATGTTACAGACTGTGCCCTAGTGCTCAATGCGATTTCCGGATGGGATGAATGCGATTCCACTTCCGTGAACATGCCTGTACCGGACTATACCGAAAGCCTGGTGGCCGACGTCAAAGGCATGAAAATCGGACTGCCCAAAGAATACCTGGGAGAGGGAATAGACCGGGAGGTCCGGGAGGCGGTTCTGGCCGCTGCGCGCACTTTCGAGAGTTTAGGGGCCGCCTGCGAGGAAATCTCTCTCCCGCATACCGAATATGCCCTGTGGGCTTACTACATAATAGCCCCGGCGGAAGCCAGCTCCAACCTTGCGCGTTACGACGGCATAAGGTACGGCGTAAGGGCCGCAGGTTACGGCGATCTCATAGACCTTTATAAGAAAACCCGCAGCGAAGGTTTCGGGCCCGAAGTCAAACGGAGGATCATGCTGGGCACTTATGCGCTGAGTTCCGGCTATTACGACGCGTACTACCTCAAGGCCCAGAAGGTAAGAACCCTGGTGAAAAGCGATTTTGACAGGGCTTTCGAGAAATACGACGTGATAATATCACCCACCGCCCCCACCGCAGCCTTCAGGATAGGGGAGAAAACCGGCGACCCGCTGAAAATGTACATGTCCGATGTCTGCACAATACCCGTGAACATGGCGGGATTGCCGGCAATTTCCATCCCCTGCGGTTTTTCGCAAGGAATGCCTGTAGGCCTTCAGATAATAGGAAAGGCTTTCGATGAGGCCACGATAATAAGGGCGGCGTACACTTTTGAACAGGCTACCGATTACCACAGAAAAAAGCCCGTGCTTTAATGGATGGAGGTGTAAAGATGGAGTTTGAAACCGTTATAGGCCTTGAGGTTCACGTGGAGCTTCTCACCAAATCCAAGATATTCTGCGGGTGTACCACGGAATTCGGGGGTGAGGTAAACACCCACTGCTGCCCTGTATGCCTGGGGATGCCCGGAGTTCTGCCCGTGGCCAATAAAAAGGCGGTGGAGTACGCCATTAAGGCTGCCCTGGCGTTGAACTGCGAGATAGCCGAATTCTCCAAGTTCGACCGGAAAAACTATTTTTACCCCGACCTGCCGAAGGCTTACCAGATTTCCCAGTACGACCTGCCCCTCGCCAGGAAGGGTTATATAGAGATCGAGGTGGACGGCGGGGTGAAGCGCATCGGTATAAACCGGGTTCACCTGGAGGAGGATGCGGGTAAGCTCGTCCACGAGGAAGGCAAAGGCTATTCGCTGGTGGACCTGAACCGCACCGGCGTCCCGCTGATCGAGATAGTTTCGGAACCCGATATACGCACCCCCGAGGAGGCGTGGTTGTATCTCAATAAATTGAAGACCATACTCCAGTACATCGAAGTATCCGACTGCAAAATGGAAGAGGGTTCGCTGCGCTGCGATACCAACATTTCGCTGAGGCCTAAAGGGTCCGATAAGTTCGGGACAAAGGTTGAGTTGAAAAACCTGGGGTCCTTCAGGGCTGTCCGGCGGAGCCTGGAATACGAGGAAAGGCGCCAGAGGGAGATCCTCGAGCAGGGCGGTGCCATAGTCCAGGAGACGCGCCGGTGGGACGAAGCAAGGGGGATTACCATACCCTTAAGAAGCAAGGAAGAGGCTCACGACTACAGGTACTTCCCGGACCCGGACCTGGTCCCGATAGTTATAGACAGGGAATGGGTTGAGGAGCTTAAGTCCGGGCTCCCCGAACTCCCCGACGCCCGGAAAAAAAGATACGTGGAAGAATACGGCCTGCCGGCCTACGACGCGGAGGTCATTACCGCTTCCAAAGCCCTCGCTGATTTCTTCGAGAAATGTGTTTCCCAATACCACGATCCAAAAACCGTCAGCAACTGGGTAATGTCAGAGATGCTGGGAATACTCAATGAGACCGGCAGGGAAATCGATGAGGTACCCTTCGAGCCCGAACATTTGGTGAAAATGTTGAAGATGATCGACGATGGCACTATCAGCGGCAAGATAGCGAAAGAAGTCTTTAGAGAGATGTTCGATACGGGTAAGGACCCGGAGGCCATCGTCAGGGAAAAAGGCCTCGTCCAGATCTCGAATGAAAAAGAACTAGAAAAGATAGCAAAGAAGGTCATCGAGGAAAACCCAAAATCGGTGGAGGATTACAGGAACGGAAAGGAAAAAGCCATCGGATTTCTGGTCGGCCAGGTTATGAAGGAGACCAGGGGCAAAGCCAACCCGCAACTTGTGAATAAAATACTGAAAGAGCTCCTGAACTGAGCGTTGAGAACCCCCGTCCCTTTTGGGCTGGGGGCTTTTATTTGGTTGGACCTGCTTATAATAAAAGGTTTTAAGCGCGGTAGAAAAAAAGAAGGATTTTTGTATTTCTTGTAGAATATAAATACTTTAATAGGATGCAACGTGAAAATGCCCTGTCATAGACATACACTGTCTGCCTTAACGAAGGAAAAATAGTTAAAATATTATAAAAGTATACATAATTACTAATTTGTTTTTTATAATTGGAAGGGGGGATCGCTTAAGGGGCTATTTGTATAGATTTTATATAAACAATTTTATAAAAATTAATTGGGAGGGGATTGAATGTTAAGAAAAAGTTTGGCTCTGGCAATAATTTTGCTGCTGGTCCTGGGCGTCGTTGCCGGCTGCGGCCAGCAAGCCTCTCAGCAGGGAGGAGACCAGCAACAGCAGCAAGAAAAAGAGATTGCCTTCACAATCAGTGCTGAAGTTCCGAACCTCGATCCTCAGAAAGCGACCGACACCTACGCCATACTCGTCGGCAACGCCATATTTGAAGGCCTCATCAGGGTTCACGGCGATGGTAACATACAGCCCGGTATGGCGGAAAAATGGGATGTGTCCGAGGATAAGAAGACCTGGACTTTCCACCTGAGGGATGCGAAGTGGAGCGACGGCACGCCGGTCACAGCTTATGACTTTGAGTACGCCTTTAAGAGGCTGCTCGACCCCAACACCGCTTCCGAGTATTCCTACCAGGGCTATTACATTCTCAACGGCGAGAAGTTCAACAAGGGTGAGATAACCGATCCCAGCCAGGTCGGAGTAAAAGCCCTCGACGAAAAGACCCTGGAGATAAAACTGGAAAACCCGGTTAAGTATTTTGAAAGCCTCATGAGTTTCTTATCCTTTATGCCCGTCAGGAAGGACTTTGTAGAAAAGATGGGTGAGAAGTTTGCCGCCGACGCCGACAAACTCCTTTACAACGGCCCCTTCATTTTGAAGGAATGGAAGCACGAACAGGAACTCATCCTGGAGAAGAACCCCAATTACTGGAACAAAGATGCCATAAAAATCGACAGGGTTAAAATATACATCGTAAACGACCCCAATACCGCTTATCAGATGTATGAAAACGGCGAAACCGACTGGGAATATATACCCCCTGAACTGGTAGAGCAGGTCGCGGCAGAAGGCAAGGCCAAGTACTTCTACGACGGTGCCGAGTTCTACCTGCAGTTTAACGTGAAGCGGCCCGGCAAACCCTGGCTGGCCAACGAGAACTTCCAGAGGGCCGTCGGCTTTGCTATAGACCGCGAAGCGCTCGTAAAATCCGTGATGAAGGGTGTTTCCGATCCGGCAACCAGGTACGTATTGCCGCAGCTGGCCGGTTTAGAGAAGAAGTTCGTGGAAGAGTACCCCTATGAATTCTACTCCAAGAACGCCGACACGGCCAAGGCTAAAGAATACCTTGAAAAGGCCATGAAGGAGCTCAATATAAGCGATCCGTCCAAGCTGACCTTCGAATACCTCACCGACGACACCCAGAGGGCCAAGCTGACGGCTGAGATCATTCAGGACCAGCTAAAACAGAACCTGGGCATCGAGATTACGGTCAAGCAGGTCCCCTTCAAGCAGAGGCTCGAACTGATGAACAAGAGGGACTATGACGTGGTATTCGCCGGATGGGGTCCCGACTACGACGACCCGATGACCTACATCGATATGTGGGTAACCGGCGGCGGCCACAACAACACCGGCTGGAGCAACAAGGAGTACGACGAGCTTGTGAAATTCGCCAAGACAACTGACGATTTCAAGAAGCGCGCCGACGCCATGTTCGAAGCGGAAAAGCTGCTAATGGAGAAAGGTCCGATCGTGCCGGTGTACTTCAGGCAGAGAGCCTGGGTATGCGGGGACCACGTGAAGGGTCTCGTGACCAACTTCGTGGGGCCGACCTTCGATTTCGTATACGCCGATGTTGAGAAATAATTAAATTAGCGAGTTCGAGCGGAGGTATATGTTAAAAAACATATACCTCCCTTTATAATACAAAGATCCTGCATAAAACAGGAAATTAGGCGGGAGGTGTAGATTTTTGGGCCGCTATATATTGAACCGGCTTTTTGTATCGCTTATAACGGCATGGGTGCTGGTGACCCTCGTGTTTTTTCTTATAAGACTTCTTCCTGGCGATCCTTTTTTGAGCGAAAAGGTTACCCCGGAAATCAAGGCCAATATGATGAAGTATTACGGCCTCGACAAGCCCATACACATCCAGTACGCCACGTTTTTAGGAAATCTCCTCAAGGGAGACTTCGGCTACTCGCTGAGGTACAAGAATAGAACCGTAAACGAGGTTATAAACCAGGCATTTCCTTATTCGGCTGATCTAGGCATTAGGGCCGTAATATTCGCTGCAATCGCAGGGGTAACTCTCGGGATTATCGCCGCTTTAAACAGGAACAGATCCTGGGATTACCTCTCCATGTTTATAGCCATCGTCGGCGTTTCGGTGCCGTCGTTCGTGATAGGGCCTCTTCTGCAGTATGTTTTTGCCACTAAACTTAAACTTTTGCCCGTCTCCCAGTGGAAGGGCTTCGCCTACACCATAATGCCGACCTTTGCCCTGAGCCTTCATTCTCTGGCGCTGATGGCGAGGCTCATGAGGGCCAGCATGCTTGACGTGGTAAACCAGGATTATATTAAGACGGCAAAAGCCAAGGGATTGTCGCCCTTTCAGATTATATGGAAACACCAGATAAGAAATGCCATACTTCCTGTAGTTACAGTGCTGGGTCCGGTCACCGCCACGCTGCTTACCGGTACCTTTGTCGTGGAACAGATTTTTGCAATCCCTGGCCTCGGTAAATTTTATATTCTCGGAATACAGAACCTGGATTATTCTCTGGTACTCGGTATGACAACCTTCTACGGCCTCTTCCTGATCGCGGCGAACTTCGTGGTCGACATTATCTACGGACTGGTAGACCCGAGAATAAGGCTAGCAAGGTAGGGGGGATAAAATGCAGACAACGGGTAATGCTGTGACAAAGGAAATGTTCGAACACGTCGGCAAGAATATAAGCCAGATGGAAGCGATCGCGAGGCCCAGCATAACGTACTGGCAGGACGCCTGGCGAAGGTTGAAACAGAACAAGGTGGCCATGCTCGGCCTGATTATAATTATTTTATACACAATCATGGCTATCGTAGGACCCTATATGACACCCTACGACTACCGGACGACCAATACGGCTGAAATCGACCAACCGCCTTCTGCTAAGCACTGGTTCGGTACCGATACTCTGGGAAGGGACCTCTGGGCGCGCACCTGGATGGGAGCCCGGGTGTCGCTGGCCATCGGTTTTCTGGCTGCCTTTTTGAACGCAGTGATCGGAGTCATAATAGGTGGGATTTCCGGGTATTTCGGCGGCAAGGTCGACATGTTCATAATGCGCACCATAGATATACTCTACTCTATTCCGTATATGATCATAGTGATACTCATGATGGTGGTACTCGGGCAGGGTATAATGCCGCTGGTTATCGCCATGGTTGTAGTGGGATGGCTCAATATGGCCAGGCTCGTCAGGGGCCAGGTTCTGCAGCTGAAGGAACAGGAATTCGTGCTGGCGGCAAAAGTGCTCGGGGCAAGCCACTCCAGGATCATATTCAAGCACCTGATACCGAACGCTCTCGGGGTTATCCTGGTAAACCTGACCATGTCGGTCCCTTCGGCTATATTCACCGAAGCCTTCCTGAGCTTTATAGGACTTGGTGTTGTACCGCCTCATTCCAGCTGGGGTCAGCTTGCATATTACGGAATACAGGCCTTCAGGGTGCGTCCCTACCAGCTTTTCATCCCCGCGTTCTTCATAAGTACGACGATGCTTTCTCTAAACCTGCTGGGTGACGGTTTGAGGGATGCCCTTGACCCGAGACTTCGTAGTTAGGAGGTTGGCGGTAGATGGAGAGACTGCTTGAAGTAAAGGATCTGGAAGTTTCGTTCAGGACTTACGCTGGAGAGATAAAGGCGGTAAGAGGAGTTTCCTTCCACGTGGACAGGGGAGAGACTGTAGCCATAGTTGGCGAATCCGGTTGCGGAAAGACCGTCACCGTGCAGACCATCATGCGGTTGATCCCCATGCCCCCGGGATTTATCAAAAACGGATCGATTATTTTCGACGGCAAGGATATAGCAAAGCTCTCGGAAAAGGAAATGGAACACGTCCGGGGTTCCGAGATGAGCATGGTGTTTCAGGACCCCATGACATCCCTGAATCCGACCATGAGAGTAGGCGCTCAGATCGCCGAAAGCCTTATAAAGCACCAGAAAATGCCCCCAAAACAGGCCAGGGAAAGGGCTATAGAAATGCTGAAGCTGGTGGGCATTCCAAATGCGGAAAAACGGGTGGACCAGTATCCCCACGAGTTCAGCGGCGGAATGAGGCAGAGGGCGATGATAGCCATCGCGCTGGCCTGCAGCCCCAAACTGCTCATAGCCGATGAACCTACGACTGCCCTGGACGTTACTATACAGGCGCAGATCCTGGACCTGATGAGGGATCTGCAGAAGAAGCTGAATACATCAATTATAATAATCACCCATAACCTGGGCGTCGTGGCCAATCTGGCCGAGAGGGTCCTGGTCATGTACGCAGGTAAGATAATCGAGCGCGGCAGCCTTGACGAGATATTTTACAATCCCCGTCATCCCTACACCTGGGGATTGCTGATGTCGGTACCCACGTCCGAGCTGGATAAAAGCAAAAGGCTGGCTTCCATAGACGGCACGCCGCCGGACCTGTTCGCCCCTCCGGTGGGCTGCGCTTTTGCCGCCAGGTGCGAATACGCCATGAAGATATGCTACGAAAGGTACCCTGAGGACTTCACGGTGGGCGACGGCCACAGAGTTGCCTGCTGGCTGATGCATCCTATGGCTCCTGAAGTGAAACCGCCTGTAGGAAAAGGGGTGACGTTATCATGACGGTTGCCGGGATTCCTCTCATCGAAGTAAATAACCTGAAGAAGTACTTCAACGTGGGCAGGGGTGCGGTGTTAAAGGCCGTCGACAACGTGAGTTTGCATATAATGGAAGGTGAAACTCTGGGCCTCGTGGGTGAATCGGGCTGCGGCAAGACCACTATGGGAAGGACGATAATAAGGCTTTACGAGCCCACTTCCGGGCAGGTGCTTTTTGAAGGCAAGAACGTGCACAAACTGGACGGCCAGCAGTTAAGGGAATTCAACCGCAAGGCTCAGATGATATTCCAGGACCCCTATGCGTCGCTGAACCCGAGGATGACGGTGGGGGATATAATAGGAGAGGGTATAGATATCCACGGCATATACAAGAACAAAGAGCGCACCGATAGAATCTACGAACTTTTGGGCGTCGTCGGCCTGAACAAGGAGCACGCCAACCGGTTCCCGCACGAGTTCTCCGGCGGGCAGAGGCAGAGGATAGGCATCGCCCGGGCTCTTGCCGTGGAACCCAAGTTTATAGTCTGCGACGAACCCATTTCCGCCCTGGACGTCTCCATACAGGCTCAGGTTATAAACCTGCTCATGGAACTACAGCAGAAGCTGAAGCTGACCTACCTCTTCATCGCTCACGACCTGAGCATGGTAAAGTACGTCTCCGACAGGATAGCGGTTATGTACCTGGGGGTTGTGGTGGAGCTGGCCACTTCCGAAGACCTGCACAACAGACCGCTGCATCCGTACACCCAGGCGCTGCTTTCAGCCATACCGGTTCCCGACCCGGAAACCGAGAGGAAAAAGAAGAGGATCCTGCTGGAAGGGGACGTGCCGAGTCCAATTAATCCGCCGGAAGGCTGCAGGTTCGCCAAAAGGTGCAGGTATGCCAAACCCGTATGCACCGAACAGCAGCCGGAGTTCAAAGAAGTGGAGAAAAATCACTTTGTGGCGTGTCACCTGTATTAAACGAAAAAGCCGGCCGGACAGCGTTTTTTAGCTGTCGGCCGGCTTTTTCATTGAACTTTTTCACTGAAAAAAGCCCTGCGCTTTATGGCGGCCAGAATATTTTCCCTTGCTCTGGGGAACACCTGTTCCATCCAGTCGAGGAGCTCTGTCATCTCGTCCCGCTTTGTCCTGCCGTCAGCCGGGCACGGGCTCTCGATGACCGGCAGGCCCCGAGATTTTACTATCGTCTTTATGGTCCGCTCGCTGAGGTATATGAGCGGCCTGATTAAAGTCACGTTTTTCCGGGAGAGATAGGTTTTGGGCTCAAAGGTGTCAAATCGCCCGGTAAAGATGAGGTTCAACAAAAGGGTTTCGATTACGTCGTCGGCGTGGTGGGCCAGAGCCACCTTGTTGCACCCCAGCTCGACGGCGGCGCTGTCCAGAGTGCCGCGCCTCATCCTGGAGCAGAGGGAACAGGGGTTGGGCTCCTTTCTTATTTCAAACACAACCCGGGCTATGTCGGTCCTGACTACTTTGAGCGGCACCTGGAGGCTCCGGCAGAAATCCGCAAGGGGCTTAAGATCCATCTCCCATCCCAGGTTTATGTTTACAGCCACGAGGTCGAAATCTAAAGGAGAGTGTTTTCTCACCAGGTCCAGGATGTATAAAAGGGCGGTGGAATCCTTACCTCCGGAAACTCCGACGGCTATCTTATCCCCGTTTTCTATCATGCCGTAATCGATGATGGCTTTTTTGACCTTCGTGAGAAACCATTTGCCGAAATTCCTGTTCATATTTACCCCCTATCGAGACACTTTTTTATTTTAGTTCAGCGGTTATTTCCTTTACGGCTTCCACGGTCTTAATTATATCATTTTTGTCTATGCCGTAATGGGTTACAAATCTTACCAGACAACCCGAGCCGCCGTTGATCTTTATGCCTTTTTCAAGGAGCCGCCCGGCCAGCTCATTTCCGTTGATGCCCAGGCCCGTAATGTCGCATATGACAATATTGGTCTGCACCGTTTCCATATCTATGGAAATTCCCGGAATACTATTCAAGCCCTCGGCCAGGAGCCTTGCGTTTTCGTGGTCTTCCTTAAGCCTTCCCGTCATCTTTTCAAGGGCGACTATCCCTGCGGCGGCGAGGAATCCGGCCTGGCGCAGCCCACCGCCCAGCATTTTGCGGAATTTTCTTGCCCGGTTGATGAAGTCTCTGCTGCCGGCGACGATGGAGCCCACGGGAGCGCACAGGCCTTTGGACAGGCAGAACATGACGCTGTCGGCGTACCTGGCTATCTCGCGCACCGGCACTCCCAGGTAGGCGGCCGCATTAAAAATCCTGGCACCGTCCATGTGGACGGGGACGCCGTGCTTTTTTGCAACTTCGTAGGTCTTCTCCAGCGTATCCATCGGGATTACAGTGCCGCCGGCCCTATTGTGGGTGTTTTCCACGCATATGAGGCTGGTTCTCGGAAAGTGTATGTCGTCCTCCCTTATGGCGGCCTCTATATCGGAAGGGTCCATGACACCTCTTTTACCTGGGATGAGCCGGGCCTGCACGCCCGAAAGGTACCCGATGCCGCCCACCTCGTAGGTAAAGATATGGCTTTTTTCTTCAAGGATTATCTCATCACCGGGTTGAGTATGCGTCATTATGCACACCTGGTTGCCTTGGGTCCCGCTGGTGACGAACATGGCCGCTTCCGTCCCCATGATCTCTGCGGCCATTTCCTCGAGCCTTCTGACGGTCGGGTCCTCGCCGTACACATCGTCGCCCACTTCGGCCCGGTACATGGCCTCGCGCATCTCAGGAGTTGGAAGAGTAACGGTATCGCTCCTGAGGTCTATATAGTTCGCCATACTAATTTCCCCCCACATACGTTATTCAGATTAATAATTCTCTTAATATGCCGCAAATCCTGCTTGCCTTGCAATATCCGCACCGTTTATGTATAATCAATCCAAAAGATCTTTGTGGAGGGATTTCATGAAAAAATCGGCCCGCGCTCTAATATACGGTATGGTGCAGGGGGTAGGCCTCCGGTATTCGGTCCACAGAAAAGCTTCGGAACTCGGACTGGCAGGTTTTATCAAAAACCTGCCCGACGGTAGCGTTGAGCTGGTGGTCGAAGGGGACGAGGCTTTGATAAATGACCTTCTTGAATACATAAAGACCGGTCTCCGGTGGGCAAGGGTCGATAGGGTCGATGTCGAGTGGTCGGAGTGCCAGGAAAAGTACCGCCGCTTTGAAATAGCCTTTTGACCGGAGGGTGAAAGCATGGATTTCGAGCAGAGCTCGCTTTTTGACGGCGAGATCAGGAAAAGCGCTCCCCTGGCCGACAGGATGCGGCCCAGGAATCTGGACGAATTCGTCGGTCAGGACCACCTGCTGGGCAGGGGTAAGATTCTGAGAAAATTAATAGAAAGCGACCAGATAACCTCCATGATACTCTGGGGTCCCCCGGGGGTGGGAAAGACGACACTGGCCATGATAATAGCCGAAATGACCAGAGCCAGATTCGTCACCTTCAGCGCCGTGCTGTCGGGGATCAAAGAGGTAAAGGAGGTTATGAAGGAGGCCCAGGAGCGCCGCAGGTACGGCCAGAGGACTCTTGTCTTTATCGATGAGATCCACCGCTTCAACAAATCGCAGCAGGACGCCTTCCTGCCTTACGTAGAAAAGGGCGACATAATCCTCATCGGCGCCACCACGGAAAATCCTTCCTTCGAGCTGAATTCAGCTCTACTCTCCCGTTCGAAGGTCTTCGTCATGAACTCTCTTTCTCCGGATGACCTGATGGTATTACTAAAGAGGGCTCTTAGGGACGAAGAGAGGGGATTGGGACGATTTAAGGTTCAGGCTGAGGACGAGCAGCTCCATAAAATCGCGGTATTTGCCGATGGCGACGCCCGGATCGCCCTGAACACCCTGGAAATCGCAGTATTGAGCTCGGTACCCGACGAAAGCGGGCAGATACGAATAACCGACGAGGTGCTCCGGGAAGCCTTCCAGAGAAAAACCCTTCTTTACGACAAAGGGGGCGAGGAGCATTATAACCTGATTTCGGCCTTCCATAAGTCCCTGAGGAACAGCGACAGCGATGCCGCGATGTACTGGCTGGCCCGGATGCTGGAAGCGGGGGAAGACCCGCTTTATGTAGCAAGGCGCATGATCCGCTTCGCCTCCGAGGATGTAGGTCTGGCGGACCCCGGAGCCCTGGAACAGGCGGTGGCGGCCTACCAGGCCGCCCATTTTATAGGGATGCCCGAATGCAGCGTAAATCTCGCTCAGGCTGCGGTGTATCTAGCCCTGGCTCCGAAATCCAATTCCCTTTATACGGGCTATGCCCGGGCCAAAAAGGACGCCCTGGAGACCCTGGCTCAGGGAGTGCCGTTCCACCTGAGAAATGCCCCCACCAGGCTTATGGAGGAGCTGGGCTACGGCAGGGGTTACAAATACGCCCACGATTTCGAGGATAAAATAGCCGATATGGAATGCCTGCCCGACAACCTGAAGGGCAGGCAGTATTACATCCCCACCAACCAGGGCCTGGAAAAGAGTTTTAAGGAGCGAAAGGAGTTCCTGGAAAAATTGAAGAAAAAATTGAAAAATTAACAGGAATTTGGTGGGCCGTGAAGAATATAAAATTATACCAGATAAGAGGGGGGAAGGTTTAATGGAAGGCAGGACCAACATAAGTGAGAACGTATTCATAGAGGTAGCCAGGGAAGCAATGAATAAAGTTGAAGACGTTTTCCGCGAGGAACGCAAGGGTGCCCTGTCGGGACTGACGAAAATTTTTGCCGAGAGATTTGCACCGCAGATTACGGTCAGAAAGAGCGAGCCGGCTGAAGGCGAAGAGGGCCTTGGCAGTGTTTCCTTCGAGGTAAAGCTGAGCGTGGCGTACGGCGTCAAGATACCGGAGGTGGCCCAGAAGGTAAGGGAAAAGATAATCTCCGAAGTAGAGGCGCTGACCGGATACAAAGTCGAGAAGGTGGATATCGTAATAGATAGAATCGTAAAGCCGGAAGAATTACAGGAAGAAAAAAAGGAAAAGACCTCCTGATTTACCTGACGACCCAAACGTGAAACACGGCAGCCGTGTAAAAAACCACGGCTGTCTTGTTTTTTGCATCAATTCTTTTTTTGGGTTATCATATTTAATGAGGTGGTACGATGAGATCCAAAGAAGACTTGAAAAAAATCATCGCGAGGATCAACGGCAAGGGATACAAGGCATATAAAGAAATACAGGGGGACTACGATTTCGGCGGTTTTGTTCTTTACATAGACCACGTCCAGGGTGACCCCTTCGCCTCACCTTCCAGGGTAAGGCTCAGGGTTGATATGAAACGGGCCGGTTTTCCGGCGGAACTTTTTAAAACCCCCGTAAGAACCACCGCTCTGGAGGATTTTCTGGCAAGGCAGGCGGCGTCAATTATCCGGAAACTGCCGCGGGTAAACGGCACCGGAGGCAGCGGAGAGATCTATATAGATAAAGGCGGGCAGGAGATTTTAAAGCGCACCGCCGTAAAGGTATGCCCCGATTATGTGGAGGCGAGGCTTTCCGTGGGACTTCCTGCCTTCGGGAGGAGGATCAACGGTGGGGGTGCCGAAACGCTGTTTTTCTCCAACCTCCCCGAGATAGCCGAAAAAGCCCTGCTTTACCGGAATGTAGATGCCGTATCCGCGAAAAAATGGGTGGAGCTCGCCGAAGACCAGGAATACCTAAGGGATCAGTTGAAGAAAAGGCGCCTAGTGGCTTTCGTCGCCGACGGCTCGATCCTTCCAAGGGAAAGCGGAATAAGCGACAGGCCCATGAAGGGGGACAGGGTGGTGCCCTTCAAGTCCCCCGAAAGCCTTAAGGTGACTTTCGAGCTCCCCAACGCCGGTGTCGTTGAGGGTATGGGCATACCCGAAGGCGTCACCCTTATCGTAGGGGGAGGCTACCACGGGAAAACCACCCTGCTGTCGGCATTGCAAAGAGGGGTGTACAACCATATCCCCGGTGACGGTAGAGAATTCGTGATAACCGTGAAGGACGCGGTGAAGATCAGGGCCGAAGACGGGCGCCGGGTGGAAAAAGTGGACATAAGCCCGTTCATAACCAATTTACCCGACGGGCAGGATACCAGAAAGTTCAGCACCGAGAACGCCAGCGGCAGCACCTCCCAAGCGGCCAATATCATGGAAGCTGTCGAAATAGGTACAAGCCTGCTCCTTTTGGATGAGGACACCTGCGCTACCAATTTCATGATAAGGGATGCGAGAATGCAAAAGCTCGTCGCCAAAGAGAAGGAACCGATTACGCCCTTTATAGACCGGGTGCGGCAGCTTTACGAGGAGCTGGGGATTTCAACGGTACTGGTCATGGGCGGGAGCGGCGACTATTTTGACGTGGCCGGCTGCGTCATAAAGATGCAGGATTACCGCCCCTACGACGTTACGGAGGAAGCCCGGCGGATAGCCGCCCAAATAAAGACCGACCGCAGGGTGGAAAGGACTGAGGGTCCCATCGCGGTTACCCCCAGGGTTATTCTAAAAGAGGGCCTGGAGCTTCGGGGGAAGAAAAAAGTGAAGTCCAGGGACGTGGACACCCTGCAGTACGGCGGGGAATATATAGAGATGGATTATGTGGAACAGCTGGTGGACCGCAGCCAGACCAGCGCCGTGGGCGAAATCATCAGGTACGCCGTCGAAAAATACGTGGACGGCAGGAGGACTCTCAAGGAAATCGTGGACATGGTCTTTGCCGATATAGAAAAATACGGCATCGATATCGTTTCGACCTTTTACGGAAAACACCCCGGCAACCTGGCCCTGCCGAGGCCCCAGGAGGTGGCAGCGGGGCTTAACAGGTACCGGGGACTTAGAGTGAAATAAACTTGCCAACCCTTCAGAATCCGAAAGAGGCTCAAAGGCCTCTTTTTTTTTTAAACAACTGCTGCTCCGCATGAACGATTGCTGCGTCTTTCACAGGCTGTTTTATAAAAAATATGCTGGATATCAAAATGATTAGAGGAAGTGTGTATTTTTTAGCGAAATATATAAATATAATGAAAATAGTATCCGAACCGAGGCCAATACTACGAAGACTAGAAGGTGCTTTTAAGGAACGAGGGTAGATAATCCAATTTTAGTGAGGGGGCAACTTTTATGAAAAAAATACTCATTGCGATATTACTTGCTGCTTTTATCCTTGCAGGCTGCGGCGCAAAACCCGCTCGGAGGAGCGGTGAGAATCAAACGGCTGCACCCGATTACGGGCAGAACAATATGGCCGTGCAGGATATGGCCGTGCAGGATGCGAGAACACAGGCGCCCCAGGAGGGCAGTAAAAACTTGCCTGGTACCATTGACAGGAAAATAATTAAAAACGGCACCCTTCATCTGCAGGTCAACGATTTGAAAAAAACGGAAACGCAGGTTTTCAGCCTGATTCAAGAATACGGCGGGTATATCCAGAGTTCCTCGTCAAGAGACGAAAATAAAGAAGTCTGGAGTGAAATAGTAGCCCGGGTGCCGTCAGATCGCTTCGAAGAATTTTTCGGAAGGCTAAAACAGCTCGGGAGAGTAAATTACGACAATATTTCCACTCAGGATGTGACCGAAGAGTACATCGACCTTTCGGCAAGGATTAAAGTCCTGAAAGCGCAGGAAGAAAGGCTCATTAGACTTTTGGCCAAAGCCGAAAAAATAGAGGATTTATTGAGGATAGAGAATGAGCTTACCAGGATGAGAAGCGAGATCGAACAATTGCAGGGAAGGATAAATTATCTTGACAGGGCCACTGGTTATTCCACGGTCAATATCAGAATACAGCAGCAGGTGACGGCTTATCCCGAGACCGGAAATGCACCGGGGAATATTCTTTATAAACTGAAAGACGGGTGGATAACGTTTTTCAATTTATTGATCGCAGTAGTAGAAACTCTGGCGTGGGTGTCGCCGTATATCATACTTACGGCTATTTTTACAGTCGTATATTTGAAATATCTGAAGAAAAATACCGGCAAGGGTGCATAGGTTACGGTCTAACCCTTATCTTAAACGGCCTAATGCATCAGGTGGTATAAAAAGCAGCATACAATCCGAATTAGGGTAGTACCATAAGCCCCTTGTCTTCAAAGACCGGGGGCTTTAACTTTAGCGATATCAGGCGGGAGGAGATGTAATTGAAAATCATCAGCATATATATATCACTGTTACTGTAAATGACGCAATATTACAAAAATATATTCGAACTGCATTCCTGAAAATGATATTTTGTTTCCAAAATAATGGCAAAAGGTTTTATAATGATAAAAATATATGTACAAGCAGCACACAAACGGAATTTAAATATGATCATTTTTTATCCATCGAGGAGGATTTTAAAGATGCATGACATTCTTAAAGTTACAAAAGAGTGTCGTGAAATCTTTATATCCTATGGCAAATTGTTTTGTGAGAGAGTAGATCCTAGAATAGAAAAACTTAAAAAGGTGTTGGATAATGAATCGTTGATTATTAAAAAGACTCAAAACAAGGTGATAATATCTATGTTAGAAAATTTTATACAGGATAATTTAGTTTATAGTGGATTAATTAAGATGGGTTATTTTTTGATATTATGTGATAGCGAAGGATATGTAATAAAGTTGATACATAATGATCATTTAATGGACTATTTTAAAGAAATAAATCTTGTAGAAGGGGCAAGTTTAAGGTTAGAAGATAGCGGAACAAATGCAATAAATCTGGCAATGGAGTACAAAATGCAAGTAGAAATATGCGGGGAAGATCATTACTGTGAATTATTTAAAAATTGGTATTGCACTGCAATGCCCGTAATGGATTATAATGAAGCAGCCATAGTAGCATATCTTAACCTATCCTGTTTAAATTATCAGAGCATTAATAACCAGAGTTTGATTCTGAAAAATATTGTGAATCAAATTGAAAAACAGCTATTATTTAGTCATGAAAATAATTGTATGCAAGGTAGAAAGCTAAATCATACGGATAAAGTAATTCTATCATACCTAGCGCGTGGTTATACAAGAAAATCTATTTGTGCATTAGTACATAAATCCGAAAGTTCATTAAAAAGGCGTTTATATAAACTCTACAATTTATTTAATGCAGATAACGATCTCACTTTGGTCTTAAACGCTATAAAAGCAGGTGTAATAGATCTAAATGGAAATATATTATAGTACACAGGCGGTTCGCATTTTATATTAAATACGACAAAAATCGACTGAAAAAATGGACGATTTGGTACGTTTACAGATTTTACAAGATGACATATGATAAAGTTGAAGCATAGCTGTGTGCAGATGATGAATTGGGCACATAAATGCGTATGTATAGACCTTTCTTATGATATTATAGCTTTGTAAAGATTAAATTAAGAGGTAAAAACATTAATTAAAGATGGTTAATTGTAAAATTAAATGCGACAGTAAAAAAAGTTGAACCATAGCATGAAACCCGATATGTATGTTGGTTGACAAAAAACTAACACATATGGAGGGTTTCAGCTATGGTTCTTACTAAAGAGTATACCACATCACCACCCACTTTTAAACACCTTACACCCTACGAAAGAGGTAAAATTTGTGCCCTGCTTGTTTTTTGCAAGAGGAAATTCCCCATTTTTGCAAAGGTTTTTCCCCAGGCACCGGTGGGGAATTTTTATGTTAACTTAATTGCCTCATGAGTGATTGCCTCATCCGGTAGCTTTGACCATCAAAGATCAACAGGTAACTGTGGTGTATTAGTCGGTCAATCATTGCTGCTGTCATCTGCTCATCGTAGAAAATGCTCGCCCAGCGGCTGAATTCCAGGTTAGTGGTAATTACTACACTGCGACGTTCATAGCAGTCCGAAATCACCTGAAACAGCAGTTGCGCCCCTTCGCGGTCCAAAGGAACATAGCCCCATTCGTCGCAGAT
>NZ_VNHO01000010.1:0-3297 GCF_008124715.1 Thermosediminibacter litoriperuensis
CCTTGTAATCGATGAAGTAGGCTATCTTCCATTAGATGGCCTTGGCTCGAACCTCTTTTTCCAGCTAATAAGTGCCCGATATGAAAAGGGGAGCATAATACTTACCAGCAACAAAGGCTTTGGAGAATGGGGGGAGCTCATGGGAGACCCTGTACTTGCTACTGCAGTGTTGGATAGACTATTACACCATGCCCATATAATCAACATAAGGGGCAACAGCTACCGCCTAAAGGACAGGCTAAAGACCGGGTTGTATGGTAACCAACATAATAATGCTTAAATTTAAAAAAAGCCAGGGTGGGTCAAATTTAAAATCGCTGAAAATGGGTCAATTTAAATCCGCTATTGACATCATTCATTATATACATTACATAATAGACTATATTTTCAATATCTTAAATAATGGAACTATTATGTATCATAAAAGAGGATATTATGTTCTTATACTGAACATAATATCCTCTAGTCATTATAATATATTTAATAAAAACCCGGCCTTTTTCTTCGTTTTCTGGAAAAACGGAGAACTCAATTGGTCTACTAATTACCGCAAGGAAGTTGAAATGAATTTTACGCACAATCCCTTAAGAAATAAGGGTTTGTGAGGTATAATAATACTGATAAAAATTCCTTTATTTGTTATATATTACCTTACCGGTTGCGGTTAAAGGAAGACGAGTTATGGGCAGGATTAATAAAATTTTAGCGATCCTTTTACAGGTGAATGAACCCGTAACCGTGGATTGAGGATGTTGTCTCTAACTAGTGTTTAAAAAGATTATCCTTTGCAAAATATAGACATAATAATATCGACTATGCCTATAGAAGTTTCAAAACCTTATATTTGCATCTCGCCGGAACTGGTCAACAAAACGGCTGTCGGTGTTATAACTTTGGCCAGGCCCGTGAGGTCATAGGCGACGAAGAAAAATTGAATTCCTTTAGAAAGGCAAAAACCGCTGAAGAAATAATAAAAATAACGGAGGAGAAAATAAATGCTTTTTAATGAGGGAATGATTTGCATGGATTTAAATGCACTGACAAAAGAGGATGCAATAAGGCAGCTTGCAATGATTGCCGCTGATGCAGGAAAACTGGTTTCAATAGATGAATATATCGAAAGTGTTTTGGCAAGGGAAAAGACCTATAGCACGGGAGTGGGGAACGGCATAGCTATTCCCCATGGAAGGAGTAAGGCAGTAAAAGAAACATTTATAGTATTTGGAAAGTCGGGAAGGGGGGTGGAATGGGATGCGCTCGATGGAAAACCGGTTCATTTGATCTTTCTATTAGGCGTTCCCGAAGCGGCAGAAAACGAGCATTTGAAAATTCTTTCGCAACTTTCCCGCAGGCTAATGAATGAAAACTTTGTAGAGCATTTGAAAAGGTCCGAATCCAAAAACGAGATAATTCAAGCTTTTAAAGATTTCGGCGAAAACTAAATAATATGTAAAATGGAGGTCGGACGATGAAGGACGAACTTAAAAGAATTAGAGAGTATTTAATGACCGGCGTCTCGTATATGATTCCAATAGTAGTAATAGGCGGCGTCTTGATAGCTTTTTCCATTGCGCTGAGCGGAGTTCAGGAAGGGAAAGGTGCTGTAGTTACAAATCCGCTGCTTAAGAGCATGATGGATATCGGTGTCGCCGCGTTTTCGATGATGGTTCCGGTGCTTGCCGGTTTTATAGCCTATGCCATAGCCGATAGGCCCGGCATTGCCCCCGGCCTTGTGGGCGGTGTTCTCGCCAATCAGCTTAAAGCGGGATTCCTGGGCGGTATTATAGCTGGCTTCATAGCGGGTTATGTAGCCCGTTGGATTAAAAACTGGAATGTTCCCAAAAACCTGAGGCCCATTATGCCGATATTTGTGATCCCTCTGCTGACGTCTCTGATTGTGGGTTATTTAATGATCTACGTAATCGGGTCGCCTATAAGCAATATTATGGATGCGATGACGAACTGGCTGAGGACCATGAGCACCGGCAACGCGGTTGTACTGGCGCTGATAATGGGAGCGATGATAGCTTTTGACATGGGTGGTCCGGTAAACAAGGTTGCTTTCCTTTTCGGAGCAGCTATGATTTCGGAAGGGATTTATACCATAATGGGCCCGGTAGCCGTAGCCATCTGCATACCGCCTCTGGGTATGGGAGTCGCTACATTGCTTGCGCCCGGTAAATATACCGTTGCGGAAAGGGAAGCCGGACTTGGCGCGCTTGTTATGGGTATGATAGGAATTACGGAAGGGGCTATTCCCTTTGCAGCAGCTGACCCTTTAAGGGTTATACCATCGATAATGATAGGTTCTGCCGTAGGAGCTGCTGTGGCCGCTATAGGTAAAGTCGGAGATCACGCGCCTCACGGCGGCCCTATAGTGCTCCCCGTAGTAGACAATAAATTGATGTTTATCGTGGCGGTTTTAATAGGCGTTGCCGTGACAGCATTCCTCGTAAATCTTTTGAAAAAACCCGTGCAAGCGGGGGAATAAAAAAAGAGGTCCTCGGAAGGACCCAAAATTGAAACCATTCACCTCAATTTATAATACACCATAAATGTAAGATTGAAAATTACTTTTTTAAAAACTCAATTGCAGGAAGGTGAATAACGTATTATGAAAATTGTAGCTGTTACTTCATGCCCGACAGGTATTGCTCATACTTATATGGCGGCTGAAGCCCTGGAAAAAGCGGCCAAAAAAATGGGACACGCTATAAAAGTTGAAACTCAGGGGTCTATAGGTATAGAAAATAAAATAAGCCTGAAAGAAGCGTCGGAAGCGGATGTGGTTATATTTGCCGCGGATGTAGCGGTGAAGGATGAGAATAGGTTCAGCGGCAAACCGGTAATAAAAGTGGAAGTTCAAAAGGCCATTAAAAATGCAGCAGAAGTTATCAAAGAAGCCGAGGCAATGATTGAAAAGTCAAGTAGCTAAATCTAAGAAACCTGTCCTCGCCCGCCTTAGGCGGGCTTTTTGCTGTTTTTTATTAAGCCGTTGAGAAAAGAAGGACTGCGCCCACTATGTATCGAATATTTAGCATTATATAGCCCTATTCTTTGCTGCTGATGACGGCTTTCATTAAATTTGTCGTCGACCTCCGGTAGTGCAAAAACCCCTGGAGGTCGACGACGATCCCAAAATAGCCTTAAAATCAAAATTTACGCTGCTTAAGGAGGATTTTTTAAATTTTAAGCGAAATATATTATAAAATTCTATAAATTATTTTTCTCTTTAAATCCTTATTTTTTATTTAATTTTTCGGGTTTCTAGCCTACCTATAAGGGATTGAAACCCCG
>NZ_VNHO01000010.1:5333-23941 GCF_008124715.1 Thermosediminibacter litoriperuensis
CCTCGTTTCTAGCCTACCTATAAGGGATTGAAACCAGCGCCGCCAGAGCAGCTCTTTTAGAAGCATGGAAGTTTCTAGCCTACCTATAAGGGATTGAAACCCGTATTTTTTGCTTGTATAGCCGCTGCTTCCCAGTGTTTCTAGCCTACCTATAAGGGATTGAAACTTGGGTTTGACCATAGATGAAATTTTTTTAACAAAAGTTTCTAGCCTACCTATCCTGAAAATAATGTTCCGCAAAAAGGCAATAAAAAACTAAGCCCATACATAATGTAAAAATATGGGATAAATATGAAGCTTAATATACGTAATAACAAATGTCTGTAAGGTTTAGATACCATCGTTTCGACCGAGACCTTTAACCCTAAAGATTCAAGCTTTTTCAAAGACTGGCGGATGACCATGTCGCGCCTTTTTTCTTCGTAAAAATTCGGACCCAATTCAATATAAGGTTGCTTACGCTTGAGAATATGATAAACTATAGTTAGGATGCTGTGAGCCACCGCAACAGCTGCCCGGTTCGATCCTCTTCGGGCAGCGATGCGGTGGTATTGACTTGCGAGAAAAGTATCTTTTACTCTGGAGGCGGCCCGGGCAGCTTCTACAAGTGCACTTCGCAACTTCTCGTTTCCCTTTCGAGTCCTGGCGGACTTTTGTTTACCGGCGCTTTCATTCTGACCTGGACACAGCCCCGCCCATGAACACAAATGAGCGGCGGAAGGGAACTGATCCATATTAGTACCGATTTCGGCAATTATCTGTTCAGCAGTCCTTCTTCCCACTCCGGGAATCGTATCCACAGTGCCAGGTCTTCTTCAAAAGGGAGCATTCGATTTTTAATTTCTTCATCCAATCTTTCTATTTCTTCATCGAGGTAATCAATATGTCTCAATTGTATTTCCAGCATCTTTCTCTGGTGATCATTAATAAATCCTTTTAAAGCGCGCTTTAAATCCTCCTTTGTAGCAAACTCGGGGCAGGAGGCCGTGCCATAACCGCAGGTGAGGCATGGAAAAAATTTTGTGAAATGTGGTGATATAAAAAAACCCGCAACAAAATGCGGGCTATTTTTGCACCCAGGATGGGCTAAGCTTAGCAACCAAAGTCTGTGATTTCAACTATATTTCGGTCAAGCTTTCAATTTTTTCTATCCCAACCCGGGACTTTCGGGCAGGATCAGGGTTGGGCCTTCATTTTTTACGCCACCGGTGACGGGATCCCGGGCCAATAGAGTAATTGTATCTAAGTCAAACCGCGTTATATTCTTTTTTACTCCCGCCAAATGAGCGGCCGCGGTAACGCTCAACTTGCTTTCCACCATACTTCCCAGCATGCACTCTACACCGCAAGTTTCCGCCATAGATATGATCTTTAATGCATTATAAATACCCCCGCATTTCATGAGCTTAATATTTAATACTTTTAAATTTTCTGCCTCCAGCAGGAATTTTATTTTTTGTGTCGAATTATAAAAATATTACAAAAGGTATCCCGCATCCCAAACTAAAGTATGAGGTGAATATATGGAAAGCTTCGGAGAAACATTCGAATTCTCGCACTTAAAACCCATTAGGGACCTCATTTACGAACACATCCGCAGGATGATCTTTTCCGGGGAGCTTAAAGACGGCGAGCGCCTGGTGGAAAAGGACCTGGCGGAAAGGCTCAAAGTCAGCAGGACGCCGGTGAGGGAGGCCCTCCGGAAGCTGGAGACCGAGGGGCTGGTGGTTCATTTGCCCCGGAAGGGTGTGGTCGTTAAGGGGTTTTCCAGGGAAGATGTTATCGAGATCTACTCGATAAGGGAAGCCCTCGAAGCCCTGGCCATAACTTACACCGTGAAAAACATAACCGGGGCGGAACTGGAGAAGCTCCGGGAGTGCCTGGAGCTCATGAGGCGGCACACCGAGGTTGACGATACGGAAAACCTTTTCCGGGCATCCCAGGAGTTCAATGACATCCTCATAAAATCCTGCCGCATGCCCAGGCTTATAGACCTCATAAGCACATACCAGGAGTACCTGGCCAGGTTCAGAATGGTTACCATGAAAAGCCGCGAGAGAAAATTATCGGCCCTGAAAGAGCATGAGGAAATCTTCAAAGCTGTGGCCGAAAGGGACGTCGAAAGAGCGGAGAAGCTCGTCAGGAACCACCTGAGAAAGGCCTTGGAGACCTATCTTAAAACTTTTGATTAATTTTTTTAAGCACATATGGGATACCGGATACAATGCAGAATATTAAGAATGATAAGTTCAATATATTGAAAGGAGATGTATCTATGGCAAGAGAGGAGATACGGGTACTCACTCCTTTGCCTATGCTGGGGTACGGGTTCCCGGTGGAGTGGTTCAAAAAGGGACTGGAGATGAATCCCGATGTAATAGCCGTTGACTCCGGGTCCACCGACAGCGGACCGCACAAGCTGGGGACCGGGGCTATGACATGCTCTGTGGAGGCCTACCGCAAGGATATTTCTATTCTGCTGGAGGCGTGCCACGAGAAAAAAATCCCGGTGTTTATAAGTTCAGCTGGAGGCGATGGCTCCGACCAGCATGTGGACGCCTTCCTGGAGATCATAAAGGACATTTCCCGGGAAAAGGGGTATCATTTTCGGGTGGCGGCTATTTACAGCGATGTTGACAAAGATTATCTGAAGAAAAAGCTATGGGAGGGCATGGTGAAGCCCTGCGGCCCAGTGCCGCCGCTCACCAAGGAAGAGATAGACGCGGCCACCACCATAGTGGCCCAGATGGGGGTGGAGCCCTACGTCAAGGTGCTAAAGGAAACCGGAGGAGTGGACGTCATAGTGTCCGGCAGGACCTACGATCCCGTGCCGATAGCGGCTCTGGGGATTATGGAAGGATTCGATCCGGGGCTCTGCTGGCATATGGGCAAGATTATGGAGTGCGGTGCCCTCTGCGCTGAGCCTGCCGGCAAGAACATATTCGGAACACTGAGAAGGGACCATTTCGTGGTCGAGCCGCTGAACCCGGCCGAAAGGTGCACCGTGCCTTCGGTCGCGGCCCACACGCTTTATGAGAAGACCCATCCCTACCTGCTGCCGGGGCCCGGAGGGGTTACAGACCTCTCGAAGGCAAGGTTCGAGCAGCTGGACGAGAGGAGAGTAAAGGTTTCCGGGAGCCGGTTTATCCCGGCGGAAAAGTACACCCTAAAGCTGGAAGGAGCGAAAAGGCTGGGTTTCAGGTCCATCTTCATTGCCGGAGTGCGGGACCCCATCGAAATAGAGCACATCGATGAGATAATTGAGAGGGTAAAAGGAGTAGTGGCCGATTACTTTTCGGAAATACCGGAGGATTCGTATAAAATGATATTCCACGTGTACGGCAGGAACGGGGTAATGGGCGAATTCGAGCCGGTTAAGGATTTTAAGCCTCTGGAGCTCTGCATCATCCTGGAAGTGGCTGCACCGACCCAGGAAATGGCCAATGCCATATGCTCCAGGGCCAGGACAGAGATGCTCCACTGCCCTTATGAGGGCAGGATAGCCACGGCGGGAAATATAGCCTTTCCATTTACGCCCCTGGAGATACCGCTGGGAGAAGTTTGTGAGTTTAATGTGTACCACTTATTGGAAGTCGACGACCCGGTAGAGCCGTTCCGATTCAGGTACCTGGAGGTGTAGCTTATGGGCAAAGAAGTTTTTTTGAAAGATATAGCAAAGGTTATAAGGAGCAAGAACGCAGGGCCCTTTGAGATGACTCTGGATATAATATTCAAGACAAAAGAGGACTACGAGAAGGTAAAATCCTCCGGCGTTATAAACGAGGAGCTCATTTCGCAGCTGTACGGCATTGAAAAAGACAGGATAATCGCTTTTGTTTACTTCGACGCCGCCAATGCGGTAAAGATAACCATTCCCAGGTTAAGGCCCCAGGGAAGTATAGGCGAGACGGACATGCATGCAGCCCAGCAGCACGTGCCGCTGATGTACGTGGAAGTGCCCTGGGAGTAGGCCGGTGGGAGGTGATACGCGGACAAAGGATAATATTACGGCGCTGAAATTATCGATTAATAAAGTGCGGGAGGTTGCGCTATGCGAAATTTTTTAAGAAGCAGGAAGATTGCTGTATGCTTCATAGCCCTGTTTCTCGTGGGCGTTCTTTCGGGTTGTTCTTCGGGCAAGCAGGACTCCGGTGGAGGGGATTCTGCCCGGGAGGTGGATTATCCTACCAAGCCCTTTGAATTTGTGGCACCGGCAGGTCCGGGTGGAGGATGGGACACCACTATTAGAATGGTGGCTAAGGTACTGGGGGAGACGGGGCTGGTCAACCAGCCGATGCCGGTTGTGAACAAGCCCGGCGGGGGAGGGGCCGTGGGCCTTGCCTACATGCAGGAGAAGAAGGGCAGTCCCTACCACGTGGTTGTATACTCGCCCCCTCTGCTTTTGATAAACCTCACCGGACAGACACAGCTTTCATATAAAAACCTGACACCCCTTGTTATACTCATAAACGATTTCGGGGCGTTTGCGGTGCCCAAGAATTCCAGGTTCAACAGCATAAACGAGGTAATGGAGGCTTTGAAGAAGGATCCGAAGAGCGTCAAGATAGGCGGTGCTTCGTCACCTGGCAGCATGGACCACATGCAGTTCCTGCAGGCGGCAAAGGCAGCGGGCGTCAATAATTTAAAGGACATCCAGTACATCTCCTTCCAGAGCGGTGAAAGTCTGGCAGCCTTGATGGGAGGCCATATAGACCTTCTTTCCACCGGCATGGCGGAGGTCGTGGGTCCGCTGGAGAGCGGCGACATTAAAGTGCTGGCCATTACCGCTCCCGAAAGGGTGAAGGAGGGTCCGCTGTCGCAGGTGCCTACGCTGAAGGAGCAGGGGATAGACGCAGTTTTCGTTAACTGGAGGGGACTCTTCGGGCCTCCGGAGATGCCCGACTACACCGTGAAGTACCTGAGCGACACCCTGGCCAAAATGGTCCAGACTCCTGAATGGAAGGAAATCGTAAAGAAAAACGGCTGGACCGAAGCGTTCATGGGTCCCGAAGAGTTCAAGGCATTTCTTGACAGGACTAATGAGGAATACAAATCTTTGCTTGTGGAAGTCGGCCTCTATAAAGGCCAATGAGCCGGACGCCGTGGGATGGAGTCACCATCCCACGGTTAATTGCAACCAATCAGGGGGGGGTAAGATGAGAAGGGATGGTATAGTGGGTTTTTTTGCCCTGATACTTGGGCTAATTTACAGCATACAGGCTTACATAATGCCCAAAGCCTCTATAGGAAATCCATGGGCACCGGTTTATTTTCCCCTGGGCGTGGGAGTTTTGATGATGATTGTCGGCGCTCTTATTATAGCAGGCGATGCGAGAAAAAGTGACGGGGTGTTCCAAAGGATCAAAAAAAGAAAGATCCCGGTTACGCAAAGTTGGTACTTGGAACCGTAGCGGCATGCCTTGTGTACGCAGTGATTTTTAACCATGCCGGATTCATAATCTCGACGATGCTGTTTCTCGGCAGCATACTGTTTATGGTAAACGGAAAAGCCGGGTGGATAAGGAGTGCCGTAATAGCCACTGTATTCACTTTAACCATCTGGTTGGCATTCGAAAAAATCTTAATGATAAACCTGCCGTGAAAGGGGTGAACCGGCCGGATGGAAGTACTGAATTACCTTTTATACGGGTTCAAAGTAGCAGTAACACCCTTGAACCTTTTGTGGATGACTTTAGGAGCCATACTGGGGACAATACTTGGGATGCTGCCGGGTATCGGACCGTCCACGGGAATAGCTCTGCTGCTCCCACTGACCTTCACGATGAATCCGACAACGGCCCTTATAACAATGTGCGCCATATACTACGGGGCTATGTTCGGAGGTTCCAGAAGCTCAATATTACTCAACATCCCGGGCGACGGCGCGGCGGTGGCCTCCTGCTTTGACGGCTATCCCATGGCCAAGAACGGCCAGGCCGAGGCCGCTCTTGCCATATCCGCCATAGCGTCTTTTATCGGCGGGATGCTGGCCACCATTGCCTTCGTATTCGTGGCGCTGCCGGTGGCGCGCTTCGCCCTCAAGTTCGGACCGCCGGAATACTTCGCCCTTATGGTCTTCGCCCTGGCGGCTACTGCCTCAATTTCAAAGGAGCAGATCCTCAAGGGTCTTGTAGCCCTTTTTCTGGGGCTCATGATATCCACGGTGGGCATTGACCTGCAGTCCGGAGTCCAGCGCTTCACCTTTGGAGTGCCAGAGCTGCAGACGGGGATAGATTTCATAGTCGTAATAATCGGTATATACGGTCTGGGCGAGGTGTTCAAAAACTTCGAGACCATACATTCCGCCGGCACAAAACCGGTGCAGACCAAATTCGGTAGGATATGGATTACCACGGAGCAGTGGAGGCGGAGTATCCTTCCCATCCTGAGGCAGACGCCGGTGGGATTTCTGATAGGGGTTTTACCAGGAGCCGGAGGTACCATTGCGGCCATGATGGCCTACAACAACGAGAAACAGCTTTCCAAGGAGCCGGAGCGGTTCGGCAACGGGGCTATCGAGGGGCTGGCCGCACCGGAGGCGGCCAACAACTTGTAAAATTATCGCCTCCTCTGCTCGATTAATTATATTACCCTTATGGCAAACTCGGGACAATAGGCCGTGCAGTAACCGCAGGTGAGGCATTTTTCTCTATTAATGTAGGCCTTTTCTCTTTTTTCATCAAATTCCATCGCATAATTCGGGCACCCGGAAAGGCATGTCTTACATCCTTTGCAGAGGGTGTCTACAACAATAAAGTTCTTTTGGTTTTTCCCAAGCACCGGCGATTTTTCTTCGTCATAGATGCCGTTAAAGTAATTTATGTTAAAATCCACTTCCTCCTTGCTCACCATGCCAACCGCAATGGAGTGGTAGCCTTTTAGATTCCTTGCAAAGTCCATGGATTTTTTGTACTCATTAAGCAGGACCCCTCCGCCGAGGACCTTCATCAGGAGGACGCCTTTTCCCCTGCTGCTTGATACTTCGATAGCTTTTTTCATGTCTTCTACACTTCCGCCCAGTATTCCCACACCTTTGTAATTTATGATTGGAAATACCACGTCTATATCGTCTCTCTGTGAAGCAAGCTCGACGACTTTTACATTGTGGGTGGAAATGCCGACTGCCTTTATATATCCTTTGCTCTTATAGTCAAGAAGGCACTTTAAGGCTTCTTTTCTTACGTCAAAGACATCTTCTCCCACCCTTGCTGCATGCATAAAGAAAATATCAATATAGTTTCTGTTAAGTGCTCTTAATGCCTCGTCGATAGCTTTTTCCATATCGCTGTAAGTAGATGATGTTGATTTTGTAGAAATTACGGGGTTTATTCCCGTAAGTTTTATTGCTTTCCTTACGGGTTCGTAGGTTTTGTACATCTGGGCCGTGTCGATGAAGTTAATGCCTTTTTTTAAGGCGTATGCCGTTACTTCAACACATGAGTCCAGGTCCATGTTTTTCTGAAGGGGCCCCATGGGAAGGGTTCCAAAACAAAGCTCTGTAACTTCTATGCCTGTTATGCCGAGAACGTTCTTTTTCATAAAAAACCTCCACCTTTACAGGAATATTTATAGATATATTTCTACCAAATTTTATATAAACCTTTTTTTATGAAATCAAAATTTACGCCGTTTCAGAGGCAGCCAAATGATTGTCTTAAATTTTTTCCTGATCAGCAGGAATTTTTTTACGCTCCATAGTACAAATATTAAAAAAGCATTTTGCACTGCCTCATCACCGCAAAACAATCAACCGCTTTTAGGTTGTGCATCCTAAAAGCGGTTTTTTGGTATTTGTGCAGAATCTTTTTCTAACACCCTCAAAAATCGATAAAAATTACGATAAAAGGGGAGGATTTTTCAAACCAGCAGCGAATTAGTTATGAAAATTTTAATTTTTGATTTCCCCGTTGTGCTGTATTTATTATAGAGGAGGGATATTTACGGATTTAATAAGGAAGCTGGAGGAATTCAGCACATGGGCCGCAATAGTAGGTTGGGTTACGGTAATCTCGGGAGCTATCGAGGCTATTTTGGGACTTTTTGCATTTATAATAGGCGCGTTGCCGGGGGTAATAACGCTAATTATGGGGATTAAACTGCTGGGAGCCCGGGATCGTGCAAAAAACATAGTCCTGTCCCAAGACTATGATGAGCATCAAATGGTATTGCTCATACAGGAAATGACCTCATATTTTAAGATTCAGGGCATTTTAATTATAATCGGGGTCATCTTATTTGTTCTGCTGGGAGTTACCGGTTTTATAGCCTATATTTAGATAGCCCGCTCTTTGAGCGGGCGTTCCATTGGGAGGGGATAAAAATTCGAAAGAGAATGAGGGAATGGGGCCTTTTTATAGGTTTGCTGCCGCCGGGCCCCTTGAATGCGATTACCGATGTCGAAGGAGTTGCGGTGGGGCATGTCACTTTAATTTCCGGCCAAGGCGAGCTTATCCCGGGAAAAGGGCCCGTGCGTACGGGGGTAACCGCAATAGTGCCTCATGGCGGAAACATCTTTAAGGAAAAGCTGATCGCCTCCTGCTTTGTCGGCAATGGCTTCGGGAAATCTGCTGGATTGGTACAGATAAAAGAACTGGGGACCCTGGAAACTCCTATCATTCTTACAAATACGCTATCCGTCGGGACCACCGCTGACGCTCTGGTGGAATACATGCTTTCTTCCAACGAGGATATCGGAATTACTACGGGCACTGTAAATCCGGTGGTCCTGGAGTGCAACGACGGCCACCTAAATGACATCAGGGGAAGGCATGTGAAAAAGGAACATGTCTTTTCAGCTATAAACAGCGCTAAGAAAACGTTCGAAACGGGAAGCGTGGGTGCGGGGACCGGTATGATCTGCCACGGGTTTAAAGGCGGGATCGGCACCTCGTCGAGGCTGATTGAAATAGGCGGGAAAGCCTATACAGTGGGAGCTCTTTTGCTTACTAACTACGGGAGAATGGAGGACCTTATATTCAACGGGAAAAATGTGGGCAGGATATTGAAGGAAGAAATAAGAGGAAGAGAAAAGGTCAGAGAAAAAGACGAAGGCTCCTGCATAGTTGTAATTGCCACCGATGCCCCTCTCGATGCCCAAGGCCTGGAGAGGGTGGCGAAAAGGGGAATCCTGGGCCTTGCGAGGACTGGGTCGTTTATGGGAAACGGAAGCGGGGATATTGCCGTTGCCTTTTCAACGGCGAACAGAATTCACCATTACGGCAGGCCGGTGATAGAGATTAACACGATTTCTCCCCATTCGGAGGAGATAAACAAAATATTTCAGGCTGCGGTAGAAGCTGTAGAAGAGGCCGTATGGGACTCCATGTTTACGGCGGAAAGAATAGTCGGAAGGGACTATCACGAAGCTCCGCTTTTGCCGGTGGAAAGATTTTTGGAGCTGGTAAGTGAAGGTGATACTTCTTAATAGTTTAGAGAAAAAAGTTTTATAGGTGGCCTTTTTGTGGAATGCACTCACGACAGAAAAGTATGAATCAGATCCAAGCATTCCGAAACAATTTCATTGGGCGCCCGTCCTACTATTTGAAGCCGCCGAGCGCGCCAATCTAAACTTTTGACCTGATCTGCTAAAATCACGCCTTCAACAGCCAAGCCTGTTGGCAATTCCACTTCAAACGGATAGCCTTTTTTTTGCCGGGTGATCGGGCAAAGCACCGCAAATCCTGTTAATTGATTAAATGGTTTCGGTGATAGTGAATGGGCTTGTTTCGCCGCTCATCAGGCTGGGGAGAAAGCTGTTAAAGCTCTGCACCTTTATCTAGGCCAGGAAGCGTGGGGGCATGTGATAGCGAGACTTCTAAAAGATCTGCCTGAGGGAATTTGCGTCAAGGAAGAACTTATAGAAAAAGCAAAAGTTCTTGATAATTTCTATATACCTGCAAGATATCCTGATAGTCATCCTATTCGGTTGTATGGATTTATCCTTTATGATAGCCCTAGAAGTTTATTTTTATTTCGAAAGGCTAGAAGAGTTTGTGTCATTTGTTGTATTTTAATAAAGATTGTCACTAGGACTAGATAGGGCAAGGCATAGTACTTTGCCCTTATTACTTTTTTATTAGATAAGAAGGAATTTTAAAATTTTTTGTTGAAATATAATTCAAGTGTTTGACAAGGTAAATTATTCTAAAGGAGGAAGGGGTATTGGCGTTTTTATTCAATAATTTTACCGCCGAAGAGAGAAATTTATTGCTCGCCGCCTTGCTCCACGATATAGGTAAATTCGGGCAGAGAACACAGGATGAATCGATGCGCCGCATTGTCAGCGAAAATTACAGGGCGTTCTATGAAGCAAGGAATCATAGCTCTCCGGGGCACCAGGATTGGAGTGCGTATTTTTGCGAAACCTTTGTGAAAATCCGGGAAGTAACCGATGCGGTACTAAACCATCATGGTCCTTCAGAAAGACTTCATTATTTTGTTAGTGCAGGAGATTGCCTTTCTGCCGGGGAAAGGTTGGATATCGCCGAGGAAAAAGGCGGGGAAATAAGGCAGCTGGTTTCGATCCTCTCCTGCATTGAACTTGATGGCCTACGGGCGAAAAAGGCTTATTATAAAAAACTGGTCCCACTTGGTGAATATTGCGTACCTGAGGAGGAGCCTTCGCCAAATCCGAAGCAAGGTTATAAAGAGTTGTGGGATGCTTTTGTAAAAGCGTTTAAAAGCATCCAAAATTTCGATGACCCCGTAGAGTTAACGAAGCTTTACAGCACACTGGAAGAATATACATTCAATATACCTTCTGCCTACTACTATTCCATGCCCGACATTTCCCTTTGGGCTCATCTTAAAACAACAGCCGCTATAGCCTTTGCTCTTTACAGGGAATTGGAAGGAAAGCCAAAGCAGCATGTAATAAGCAAGCTGGATAGTATAATAAGGCATCCTTCCGCCGTGGAGGAAGACCTTTTTTGCCTGGTGAAAGGAGATATCTCGGGCATTCAGGACTTTGTCTATGATACGAAAATGGATGGGGCCACAAAAGCTTTGAGGGGGAAATCCTTTTATTTGTCTTACCTCATGACGGTAATTCCGAAGTACATTTTGAAGAAAGAAAGGCTTCCTATAACTAACCTTCTTTACAGCGGTGGCGGACACTTTTACTTGATTATGCACGGAAGATTTTTGCAAAAATTAGATGAGTATCAAAAAGAACTAGACGGCCTTTTTTTAGATGCCCACCACGGCAAGTTAGCTTTGCTGCTGAAGGGAGTTACGCTAAAGCCCGCGGATTTTAGAGTCAAAGACGGAAAGTTGCCGGAAAAATTTGAGGAACTGGGCAAGCTCCTTCAGGAGGAGAAAAACAGGAAGTTTTATAGCATATTAAAAGAAGACCAAAAAATGGTTTTCGGTCCCTTTAAAGAGAAGGGCGAGCCTTGCCCTCACTGCGGAAATCCGGTAAAAGAAGATGAATGCCCTTTCTGCAGAAGCTTTGAAAGGTTGGGCGAGAACTTAATAAAGAAAAAATTCCTCGTAGAAGAATGGAAGGAAAAGAGCGAGAGGCAAAAGGGGAGTATTGAAAAAGTTGAAGACATATTCAAAAGATTGGGCGTTTCGGTAGAATTCACCGACGAGGCTTTAGAAAAAGACTACTCTTTTGCAGTAAAACGAGAAGAATGGGACATTAAAAAATGCTGCGGCTACATGAAGATTCCGGTTGGGATGAAGCTAGACCAGAAAGGCAATATCATCACCTTCGATGAAATTTCGGATTCTGCTAAGGGAATAAAGGTATGGGGAGTGCTGCGGGGGGATGTGGATAACCTGGGAAGAATTTTTAGGGAGGGCTTGGGGCAGAATCGCTCTTTTGCAAGGATTATGACTTTGTCCCAGGAAATGGCCCAGTTTTTCGGCCCGAGTTTGGAGCGTATGTTAAACCGTTTGGGCAGTTGCGATAAATCCCATAGTTACGAAAAGTGTGCCGTCATTTATGCGGGCGGCGATGACTTTTTCCTGGTAGGCCCGTGGGATGCCATGCCCTATGTGGCGGAGGAGATAAAAAAAGAATTTTATAGATATACGGGGCTTAACCCTGCGATAACAGTGTCCATGGCTTTTGATATTGCACCCGACAAAAAATTTCCTCTATACAGGGTCGCGCAAACCGCAGGCGAAAATCTGGAAAATGCGAAGCATTTCAAGGATCCAGTGAGAAAAAAAGAGAAAAATTGCTTTGCCTTTGCGGGTGTGCCTATCGGGTGGGAGGATTTTGATAAGTTTAAAGATGTTAAAGAAAAGTTGTCCAAGGCATTGGATGAATTAAAAGTGTCGCGGTCGCTGCTTGGGATTATTTACAGGGTTTGTAGGGAATATGAAGTTTCGGCTAACGAAGATGGAAAGATGTTCAGATCGTGGAGGCTCTTTTACTATATCGCTCGCCTGAAAGAAAGAAACAAAAAGGCTGAAGACATATTGGATAAATTGATCGATTTATTGATTGAAAAGGGAAACAAGCTCTATAAATATGCCTTCCAATCAGCCCGGTGGGCGGAATTTGAGACAAGGAAATGAGGAGGTTTTTTAAATGGCTTGGGAAAGCAATAAAAAAGGAAAATCCGATTCTTTCATCGACGTGAAAGAGATAGAAGCAAGGTTGCCTTCAGCCCTAGATAAAAATAAAGATCCAAATGGGGATGACTTCTTTTACTGCGCCGAGAAGACGGGAAAGCTGCTGGCTACAAAGCGCGTGAGCGTATCTCAAATAAGAAAAATTTTTAATGAAGCAAGAAGGATAAAATACGAAGAAAATGGGATTTACGAGCTTAGGATGCTGAAAGCCGTAATTGCTTATACAGCGGGGAGATTCCCCGAAAACATGAAGGAGTTCAAGGGGATTTTTACAAAGGCCATCGAAATGGCTGAAAAAAGCGAAGAAAATCTCAAGAGATTTAAGCAATTTTTCGAGGCGGTAGTCGCCTACCACAGATTTTACGGTGGAAGAGAATAAATGGAGGTGGATTTTGTGAAGGATTTAAAACTCGCCGGCAAATACATAATAACATCCGAAATTGTCGCACTAACGGGACTTCATATAGGGACTTCATCAAACACCCTTGAAATAGGCGGTGTGGACAATTCGGTAGTGAAAGATGCTTTAGGTAGGCCTTATATCCCGGGGAGTTCCTTAAAAGGCAAAATGAGGGCGTTACTGGAGTATGCGGAAGGTCTGATAACCCCCGCGGATACCATGGTATATGTTGTACATAATGAAAGGAATAAATCTTCCAATACGCGTATTCACATGTGCAAAAAAGAAGATTGCGCCGTCTGCAATATTTTCGGCAGGAATCACAGCGAACACAAAGTTGTTGATGAGAATGATCCCCGGGGTTATAGGCCAGTAGATTTTACCGATGCCGTTACTCCCACCAGGCTTATAGTTCGGGATGCGACGTTAATAAAAGAGAGCATCACAGAACAAATGAAGGAAAATATGGATTTTGAATGGACTGAGGTAAAATTTGAAAACAACCTAGATAGGGTAACTTCTGCCGCTAATCCTCGCCAGACCGAAAGGGTTCCGGCAGGGGCCCGGTTTAAATCGGAGATGGTTTTAACCGTATTTGAAGGTGAAGGAACGAAATACATTGAAAAATTACTCGAAGCCATGTTGCTTTTGGAAGACGATTACCTAGGGGGTCAGGGCACGCGCGGGTACGGCCGCATAGCTTTTGAGAAAGTAAGCATAGCGTTTAGGAGTGTAGGATATTACGAAGGACGAGAAGAAGAACAGATAATAGTGGAGAATTGTCCCAGCGTAAAGGAAGCCCTTAGGAAAATAAAGCGGGGATGAAAGCTTATGAAATCCGGTGTGAAAAGATACAGGGTAAAACTTAAGTTCAAAGGACCTGTTCATTTCGGCTACAAAGAAAAGACCTATAATTTAACCGAAACTTTTGCCCATTCCGATACGCTTTTTAGCGGCATTGTCAACTGTTATTCCCTGCTTTACGGCAAAGCTGCCGCGGATAATCTTGTCGAAAAGTTCTTCGATAATCCGCCCTTTAAAATATCTTCGGCATTTTTATATGCGAATGGCGAATTTTTTGTGCCAAGGCCCCTTAATATGGACCTGACGCCCATTACCGGCGATTATAAAAAGGCAAAAAAGGTAAAATACGTTCCGTTAGATTTTATCCTCGCCAGGGATGGCGGCGGAAAAGCAAATAAGGACTACAGAGTGGAACATGGCATCTTGGCGAGGAAGGATATGGATACTCCCTATGTAATCTCCGAAAGGCCAAGAGTGAAAATAAACCGCGGTGATTTCAGCACCGAAATTTACTATGTGAGTGGCTGCTATTTTCGCGAAGGGGCAGGACTGTGGTTTTTCCTCGATATATACGATGATTATGAAGAAGAAAAGGTCAAAGCAGCCATAAGGCTTTTGGGCGACGAGGGTATTGGTGGTGAAAAGACCTACGGTTTCGGAAGCTTTGAAGCCGGTATTGAAGAATATAAAGAGAAGAAAGGAAACGGCTCTGGAGATTGGCTTTTGCTTTCCTTATATTACCCACGCATGGATGAAAAGGTAGCTGATATAATTAAAGCTTTTTCGCTTTTGGAGAGAGCCGGGTATTCATATTCTCCTTTTAATCAACAAGCGAGAAAGAAAAAAGTCAGAATGCTGGCGGAGGGTAGTGTTTTTAAGAAGGATGTTCAGGGGATGGTGGTTGACGTTTCGCCAGGTGAGGATGTCGGTCATAAAATTTTAAAATATGGTCTTGCCTATACTGTGCCGATTTTTAACAGAAAGTGAGGTGGAAAAATTTTGGAGAAACCTTTTCAGTATGAAGTAGAGATAATATCGCCTGTGAATATTGGGGATGGGAATCGTTATAGAGAATTTGAATACATTATTGAAGGCGGCTCAATAGGTTTTATCGATGTGATAAAGCTTCTAAAATCCAATAAAGATAATACAAGTTTTATTGATTATTTTTATCGATCAATTGATTCTTTTCGCTTTAGCTGGCAGGATGCGTTAAAATACGCTCCTAAAATCGATATTAGCGAATTTATAAGCTATCAAGTTAAGCCTTGCGGCACACCACGCGTAAAAGGAGATATAGTATCCTTTATTAAAACCACCGGATATCCTTATATACCGGGTTCAAGCTTGAAAGGCTCTTTTAGAACGGGACTTATGAGAGGCGTATGGCCTTCTATAGAAGAAGAGTATAAAGCAAAATTAGATGATACCTTGCGGGAGAAAGATAAAAAGCTAAAAGAGATTGACGATTACCCAGAAGAAGAAACCTTTGGTAAACCTCATTATTCGCCCTTCAAGTTTGTGAGGTTTTCTGATTCTTCACTATTGCCGCTGGATGCCTTGGGAATTTATGAAATGAAGATTTTGAATATATGCCACGGGAAAGCAAAATGGTTTAAGAAAAATGAAAATGTAGAAGAAAGTGAAAATGCTACGGCTATTTATATTGAAGCGCTAAAACCCGGCATCAGAGCTGAAGGGTTTTTTGAAATAAAACAAAGAACCAAAAATGAAGAGATTTACCGTAAAATCAAAAACGTGTGGATTTTGAAAAATGCTTTTAATGCAATAAGAAATGACACGAAAAAGTACATAGAAGGCGAAAAGTATTTTTACAAAAAATACGGTTTGGACCAGGTGGCGAATTTTTATCAGAGGCTGGAAGAACTGAATGGGAAATTGGGGGAAAATGAGATATTACTCCAAATAGGTTTTGGAACCGGGTATCTTTCAAAGACTATAGGCTGTTTTCTTTCCGCAGAAGATTTAAAGAAGCTTTCAAAGCAAGGGGTGCGCATTTCAGATGCTAATTTATTCCCTAAAACGAGGCGTATAATTTTCGCAAACGGAAACCCCGATACTGTCCCGGGGTGGGTAAAAATTACTTTTAGAGAGGTTTAATAAATGTGTTCAGGCTGAGGTTAGAAATATATTTTAAGAAAGACGCTTTCTTTTTTGATAGAGGATATAAAATTAATCTTTCTTCTTATTTTAGGGAAGTTATAAAAAACCAGTTTTTTGTTTTCTCCGATATAATCCCATCGAAAAAGAAACCGGCGAAGGATGGATTTTGGGCGTTAGATCGTGCGGCTTTGATTTTAAACACCGCTTTTCAGGAGCTTTTGCCCGATATTGCTTTAAAGATTATGAACACCCCGGTGGATTTCAGATACGGCAGACTTACATTTTCTAAAGCAATTTTCCAAAGGGTACCATTGGAGAGGACTGGGTATTTGTTGTCTCCGGTGGCGGTGGCACTGCTCGCAGGAGAAAATTTATTGTGGGAAGAAAGGCCGGAGCGTTTCAGCGAAGCCTTAAGGCAGATGCTGGTAGATAAATACATTCGACTTTACGGCAGAAGGCCTTCTGACGACCGCTTTCTTTTTCGCTTCAGGGGAAGGCCTGTAAAAGAGGAACTAGATTCTGGAGTCATTGCCTACCGGGGCAAATTTGAGATATTCAGTTCGGAAGAACTTGTAATGCTTTCCTATCTTTGTGGATTAGGGAGTTTTAATGCCATGGGATACGGAATGGCCTCCCCGGATTTATATTTGTGGAAAAAGCCCGAAACAATGGAGGGAATCTAGGTGAATAGCTTAATATACCAAATCGGGAGATTGGATAGGAATATAATAAAAAAACAGAAATTCAGAATAGAAGGTAAAACTAGATTTAAACAGCTTTCATCCTTTGCCCTAAAAGAGCATTTAAAAGAAAACGGCGAGCAAGCAAAAGTAATCCTAGTATATCCCATAAGCCTGCCGTTTAACAGGACTCTGGAAAACGCAAATTTTGGCGATTTTTCCAGGAGTTTAAAAGCTGTTTCAAAAAATCCGAAAGAAGAGTACCTGTCAAATCCGAAAAACTTTTTTTCGAATATGCCGTATTCCAGTGAAGTGGATGATTTTTTCGTAATTCATTCAATCGGTGAATATGCCGGAATCAATTTTGAAGGTAAATTCAACGATATTGTATTTGAAATCGCCCTTGATATGATAGAGAGATATAATGAAGAAATAGAAAGGATCTATGTGGATATTTCTAGTGGGCTTAATATTTATGTTTCCGCCCTCTTGGAGGCGGTGAGGTTTTTTAGCACTTGGGCTATGTTAAAAAACTGGCTTCCCGAAGCCAAAAGGCCAGAAATATGGATCACTTTTTCCGATCCGATTTTGGACAATGATGCGGCGGAATACCAACTTCATAGAGAAAAATTGGAATTCAAAGCCTTTTTCGCATCACCAATAAATAAAGAGGACATAAACAACGTTGCAAAGAAAATTTATGAAGATGACAGGTCAAAAAAGCGGAAACTTTCCTCATTACTCGAGAACTTCCTTGTTATCTTTTCAGCGATTAAGAATAATATACCTCTTGCGGTTTATCTATTTGGATATGATAATCGGGAAGTAATCGATGAAACTTCGAGGACACTAATAGAAGATATGAAAAAGAAGTTCTATGACTCTTATGCCGCATCTCCCAATTTGGACAAGAACACCTATTCCAAAGGCCTTTTATCGCTTGCTTTTTATTCAGGTATCGCAGAAGTTTTTTGGCATTATCAGATTAAAAATTACGATGAAGACGACGGAATAGACCTTGATGAATTAAAAAGGATATTTGATGACCTATATTCGTTATTTAGCTTAAAACCAAATAATGTTTTTCTTGGCAATGAGATATCAAATACAAAAAGGATAATGGAAAAAATCAATATAGAAGATTCAACATGGCATTTGCTTATAAAGTTCCATAACAAGGAATATGAGGGAAGGACGCCGGATAAAAGGAATTTCTTTGCTCACTCCGGTTTAGAGGGCCTGGTCACGGAAATGAAAAAAGAAAAAGACAATTTTTTCGTTCGTTACACGAGAGAATATACGGATAAATCAGGCAACAAAAAGAGTGTTAAAAACCTAATAAGAGAGTGGCTGAAGGAAGAAGCTTAAAGCGTTATATTACATAAGCGATTGCGAGGTTTGTAAGGAATGGTCAAATTTGATACGGCTGAATACAGAAAATATACCATCCTATACTTTGAATTGGAAGGGCCTATAAACCCGGAGATCTTAAAAGACATATGTCCTCCCAAAGTAAACAGCACAAAAGGCCTGATAATAAGCGGACGTGGTCCTATATGGCTTTACTGCTATTTGGTCCATTACTACCACTTTACAGTTTTTATCGCTACCTTTGACCCAAGGTTGGGCGGAGCGGTTATAGTAGAATCTCATATTCCCGAGTTCAAACCAGGAAATGTTATCATGCTCGAAGAGGTTGATACGGAAAATCTTATATAAGAATCGAATCAAGTTTTGTCGTCGACCTCCAATAGCGCAAAAACCCCTGGAGGTCGACGACAAAAGCAAAATGTGTTTTAAATGGGAATTTCTCTAGGGGAAAGAGGATTTTTTAAGTAGGTGGCGAATTATTTATAGAAAATTGATAAAATCTTTTTTCGGCTTTAATCGTCAATTTTTTCTATTTTTCACGGGTTTTTAGCCTACCTATAAGGGATTGAAATGTCCTTCCCATTTCTGTCCTATCCAGTCCCATATACGTTTTTAGCCTACCTATAAGGGATTGAAATTCACGC
>NZ_VNHO01000010.1:26577-91964 GCF_008124715.1 Thermosediminibacter litoriperuensis
TTCGTTTTTAGCCCACCTATAAGGGATTGAAATTGAATATACGCTTCACCTTTTCACCTCCCCTTAATGTTTTTAGCCTACCTATAAGGGATTGAAATTTCCGTCCTTGTTGACCCCTGCTTTGATAGAAAGCACCTACTGCGTGGGTGTTTTTTAGCTTTTATAGGCTGATTGGATAAAAAGAAATAACTAAATCCAAAAGTTATACCCAAATTATTATAATGTGAAATCCAAAAACCTTAATAGTTAAGTAATTGACTTACATTGCGTGAATAATGTATAATGAAATAAGAATTGTTAATTATTTAACAAAATTTCTGTAACCCGTAGCTCACCGGTAAGGTGAGGGAAGCCGGCGGCAGAGATAAAAGCAGGGTAATAGACAACACCGCGGAAAAGATAGGGAGACTGATTAACCAGCTTTTGTAAGAGGGGTGCCCTATGATCGAGATAACGGTATGTGTGGGGAGTTCATGCCATTTGAAGGGGGCCTATGAGGTGATCAAGGAGTTTGAAAGGCAAATTCCCCTTTACGGCCTGGAGAATGTGGTGGAACTCAAGGCGGGATTCTGCCTGGGCAGGTGTGCCGAAGCGGTAACGGTGAAGATTGGAGGTAAATATTTCACCTCCGTAGCTTCGAAAGATGTGGCAGGGCTTCTGGAAGTCGTAAAGAACGGCGGCGTAAAGGAGGATTGATTTTGGACGTAATCAGCGTATCCCGGGCAAACTGCAAAAATTGCTACCGGTGCGTCAGGCACTGTCCGGTCAAGGCCATAAAAATAACGGGCGGACAGGCCGAGGTGGTGGATAGGCTGTGCCTTTACTGCGGAAGTTGCGTCACCGAGTGTCCCCAGAACGCCAAAAAAGTAAGGAACGACCTGGACGCCGTAAAGCAATTCATACAGGCCGGGGAAAAGGTTCTGGCCTCCATCGCCCCTTCATACCCCGCCGCCTTCGGCGTGGATTCCCCCGGCGAGATGTTTTACCTATTGAAGAACCTGGGGTTCTGCGGAGCCGAGGAAACGGCGGTGGGGGCCGAGCTGGTGTCCGTGGAATACCGCCGGCTGATCGAGGAGGGGCAGACCGGCCCCATCATAACCACGGCCTGTCCGGTTGTTAAGAATCTGGCGGAGAAATACCACCCGGGACTTATAGGCAATTTGGCTCCGGTGGTTTCCCCCATGGTGGCCCACGCCAGATTGTTGAAGCAAAGATACGGGCGGGACGTCAAGGTGGTGTTTATAGGCCCCTGCATTGCAAAAAAGGCCGAAGCTCGAGACCGGAGCGTTGCGGGCGATGTGGATGCGGTGCTCACCTTCCGGGAATTGATGGATTGGTTGGAGGAAAAAGCTCCTGCTGCGGCCCGGGTCGAGTCCGAAAACCTGGAAGGCGCCCGGCAGCCCTTTATTGCCAGGAGCTACCCTTTGCCCGGGGGGCTTTTGAAGACATCTTCGATCACCGGTGACCTCTTGTCCCGGGAGGTGGTTGTAGTAGACGGCATGGAGGACTGCATGGAACTTTTAGACGCCCTGGAACGGAAAAGTGTAAACGGCCGGCTTTTTGAAATGATGGCGTGCAGGGGCGGTTGTATCGGCGGGCCTTTAATGCCGACCGGCAGGTCCCTTTATGAGCGAAGGCAGAGGCTGCTTTCATTTATAGAAAATAACCGTTGGCAGGCGGATTATAGAAATATTGAGGTAGACGGGGCGGGTATTGACCTCAGAAGATCTTTCGAGCCGAAGGCCTTTAAAGCGCCCCGGCCGACCGAACCAGAGATAAGAGAAATACTGGCATCAATAGGCAAAGCAACCCCCGAAAAGGAACTGAACTGCGGGGCGTGCGGATATCCTTCCTGCCGCAAAAAGGCCGAGGCCGTCTACCAGGGAATGGCGGAGCCGGACATGTGCATTCCTTACATGAGGTCCAGGGCCGAATCCCTGGCCAACCTGATCATAGACCACGCCCCGAACGGCATCATTCTGGTAGATGGGAACATGAATATAAAAGAAATAAATAAAGCGGCGGAGAAAATGTTTAATGCGGACAGGGAACAGGTAATAGGGAAGCCCCTTTCTACAATCATCGACGACAGGGATTTCGCCTGGGTGCTGGCCAATAAAACCGGCCTGCAGGATAAAAAGGTAAACTATCCCCTGAATTCTTTGATCACCCTTCAGACCATATGCTATATCGGAGGAGAGGACCTGGTGCTGGCCATTATTCAGGATATCACCGAGCAGGAAAAGCATAGGATGGAACTGGAAAGGGTGAGGGAGGAGACCCTGGAGAAAGCCCAGGAAGTGATAAACAGGCAGATGCGTGTGGCCCAGGAAATAGCGGGCCTGCTGGGAGAGACGACGGCGGAGAGCAAGGTGCTGCTCCTTAAGCTCATGGAACTGGTGAAAAGCAGGGGAGAAGAAAAGTGAAGGTCTTTGCCGAGGTGTTCACCAAAAGCCTCACAAAAAAAGGGGAAGAGCTGTGCGGGGACAGCGTTGAGGTGGTCCAGTCCGAAGACGGGATAATCGCCGTAATGGCCGACGGCCTGGGGAGCGGCGTAAAGGCCAGTATACTCTCCACCCTCACGGTCAGGATCGCTTCCACCATGATAAAAAACAGAGCGTCTATAGAAGAAGTGGTTAAGACCATAATAAATACTCTCCCCGTGTGCAGGGTGAGGCAGCTGGCTTATTCCACCTTTTCCATACTGGAGATAGATGACGACGGCAAAGGAAGGCTTTTTGAATTCGACAATCCCGCCGTGATATACCTTCGTGATGGGAGGGTCATGGGCCTGCCCTGCCGGGAATTGAAGGTGGAGAACAGGAGGATTCTGGAATATCGGTTCGAAGCCCTTCCGGGGGATAAAGTGTTCCTGGTGAGTGACGGCGTCATCCATGCGGGGGTAGGGGGTATCCTGAATCTGGGATGGCAGTGGTCCAATGTGGCCGAATACCTGCAGAGGCTCGACAAAAGGGGATGCTTCGCGGCTGAGATGGTGGACCAGCTGATCAGAACGTGCAGCCACCTTTATTTCGACAGCCCGGGGGACGATACTACGGTGGTGGGAGTGGGTATAAGGAAGCCGGAGCCGCTCACGGTACTGGTTGGCCCCCCCCGAGGACAGGGCAAAGGATGCAGAAGTCGTGAAAAAACTCACCGGCAGCGAAGGGAAAAAGGTAGTCTGCGGAGGAACCACCGCAAATATCGTTTCCAGGGAAACGGGAAGGAAGATTATCACAAACATGGATTATGCAGACCCGGCGGTACCTCCCGCCGGCAGTATAGAAGGAATAGACCTCGTAACCGAAGGTTTGATAACTTTAACCAGGTGTGTCGAGGTCTTGAGAAATTTTGTAAGCAGGTATTCCTTTTCCCCCCACTTCCTGGACGAGATAAGGAAAAAAAGGGACGGCGTTTCCATGCTGGCGGACCTGCTCGTCAACCGTTCCACCCACATCCGGTTTCTGGTGGGGCGGGCGGTCAATCCCGCCCACAGGAATCCATACCTTCCGGAGGGTGCCGGCGACAAGCTCAAGATAGTGGAGGAACTGGCCCAAATCCTGAAAAAGTGCGGCAAGAGGGTGTTTATAGAGCTTTATTAGATGAAAAAGAGGCGGTGGCTCTTATTTACAAAATGTCTGAAAATTGCTATCATATTTATTGAAAATGATATGGCATGGAGGGGGGTACAATGGTCCGGGTTGACTATAAATTTCTCTTTGAATCCATGCTCGCCCACTTGAAGCAGGGTATTCTGGTGGTGGACACAAAAGCGAACGTCATATTCTACAATGAGCCCGTGACCCAGATAGCAGGAATAAACCCCCAGGAAGCTATAGGTAAAAATATTTTGGAGATATTTCCCGACCTCACGCCGGAAACCAGTACTTTTTACTACGTCCTGAGGACCGGCAAGCCCCTGGTTGACTACATTCAGACCTATATCAATTTCAAAGGCGAAAAGGTTACAACCTTGACATCCACCATGCCGCTGATAAAGTGTGGGAAAATAGTGGGGGCCTTCGAACTTTACAGGGAATTATCCACCGTAAGGGAGCTATCGGAAAAGATCGTTTCACTGCAGAGGGAGCTTTACAAGAAAGCTTCCTGTGAAAAAAATCACATTGATTGCAGGGCAGTGTACACCTTTGACGACATAATAGGAAAAAGCCCTGCCATCAGGGAATTGATAGAAAGGGCAAAGAAGGTTGCGGACAGTCCTTCACCGATCCTTGTGTACGGAGAGACGGGAACAGGAAAGGAATTGCTCGTTCAAGCTATACACAACGCCAGCCTTTTAAGAAGAGATAAGCCGTTTATTGCCCAGAACTGTGCAGCTCTGCCGAAAACCCTGTTGGAAGGGATTCTCTTTGGCACCACCGCCGGCAGCTTTACCGGAGCCAGAGACAGGCCGGGGCTTTTCGAACTGGCCAATGGAGGTACACTCTTTTTAGACGAAATTAATTCCATGGATATAGAACTTCAGGCCAAACTCCTGAGGGTCCTCCAGGACGGCGTCATAAGGAGGGTGGGAGGAGTAAGGACTACCGTTGTCGACGTGAGGGTCATTGCTTCCACCAACGAACCTCCCCGAAAGGCCATCGAGAGAAAGCTTCTCAGAGAGGATTTGTACTACAGATTAAATGTAATATCTCTGAAAATCCCCCCGCTGAGGGAGAGGAAAGAAGATATCCCGCTGCTCGTAGAACACTTTATTAAGCTTTACAATAAACAGCTGGGGAAGAATGTAAAGGGCGTTTCTCCGGGAGTCATGGAACTTTTCATGAACTACCGGTGGCCCGGAAATGTGAGGGAACTGAAGTCTATCATAGAGAATGCAATGAATTTTATAGAAGGGGAAATAATAGAAGTAAAAAATTTGTCCCAAAACTATGATTATTTTCTGAACCAGGAAGAAATTAGGCCTATGCGATATAATTCTAATTCCGATTTGCCGTCACTAAATGAGGCAGTTGGGAATTTTGAGAAAAACTTAATCCTGAAAGCAATATGCGCAGCTAATGGAAATTATGCCAAGGCGGCACGGCTACTGAAAGTACCACGGCAGACGCTACACAATAAAGTAAAAAAATATGGACTTATGAAAAAAAATATTATAAAATGATCGTCCAAAATGTCTCAAAAATGGTTTTTAGCGTCCCGATAACGGGACGTTATTTTTATTTGAATTTTGACCAAGATTTAGATTTTCTTAAGTTCTGCGGCATATTATTTCAATTTGATTATTATTGGCACATTATTTGCAAAACAAATATATTGGAATATTAAGAATAAAAAGATGGGAGGTGAAATTACTATCCGGTCAATTAAATTTAAAGTTAATAAATTATTTAAAATTAAGAAAGGAGTCAGAGGATGAACAATAAAAGGGAGCAATGGGGTAGTCGTATAGGATTTATATTGGCTTCATAGGGTATGGCTGTAGGCACGGGGAATATATGGAGATTTCCTAGAATGGCAGGCCTTTACGATGGTGGATCTTTCCTGATCGCTTATCTCGTAGCAAATCTAATGTGGGCTATACCACTTATGTTAACCGAAATTGGTATCGGTAAGAGGATGAGAATGGGGACAATTGGTTCTTTCAGAGATTTTGTTGGTAAGAAATATGCATGGTTGGGTGCATGGTGTGCTTTTGTTTGCGCTGCAATTACCTTTTATTATGCGGTAGTATTTTCGTGGGCTTTAAGATATTTCTTTATGGCCGTTATTGGCACTATCAAGCCGGGATTAAACAGCCAAGCTTTATGGGACGGTATTATAAATGATCCTTTACAGGGAATTTTATGGAACTTTATCGCTGCTGCAATTGCCGGAATAATCATCTATAAAGGTGTTCAGGGCGGATTGGAGAAAACTAATAAAATCATGATACCTGCACTTTTCATTTCGCTTATCGCAACGGCTATATGGGGCCTTTCCAAACCCGGTGCTACTTTGGGGCTGAAATACTTATTTGTACCCAACTGGGCGGCTCTGGCATCTCCTGCAGTATGGCTTAATGCTTTTGCGCAGGCATCGTGGTCTACAGGAGCTGGCTGGGGTGAAACGCTAACATGCGCTGTATATACAAAGGAAAATGAAGACGTTGTGGCAAATACGCACATGATTGTGTTTGGCGATATGCTCGGGGCGATGTGTGGAGCGCTGGCTGTTTTGCCTTTAGTGTTTGCTTTTTCTCCCAGTGAAGCTGCGGCTATAGAAACACTTAAATCGGGCAACTATGGACTGACCTTTATATATTTGACCAAGTTCTTTGCAGAGGCGCCCGGAGGTGCTCTGATTGCATCCTTGTTCTTCCTGGCTCTTTCGTTTGCTGCTTTATCATCGCTATTGCCTCAAACGGAGGTTATCGTACGCAACTATATAGATGCTGGTTACGACCGAAAGAAAGCGACTCTTCTTGTATCGATTGCCGTATTTATTTTAGGCATGCCCTCAGCAGCTAGCATAAAATTCTTAAACAACCAGGACTGGGTATGGGGTGTAGCGCTCCTCGTCAGCGGTGTCATGTTTGCCTTTGCAGTTTGTAAATATGGTGTTGACAGAGTGAGAACCGAATTGATTAATCCGGACAGCGATATTATGATAGGAAAATCTTATAATATTCGCATTATGCTATTCCCGGTGCTCTTTACGGTGCTCTTCGGCTGGTGGATATGGCAGTCGAAAACATGGCATCCGACCGATTGGTGGAATCCCTTCCTGGAGGATAGCGTTGGAACGATAATATTCCAGTTTGCTATTGTCGGGCTTGCGTTATACCTCATGAATGATAAGTTAGCAAAGTGGGTTAAGTCAGGGTCTGTTCCCGGCGAAACCATAAGATAGGGGGTAAATAAATGGTTGAGACAATAATTTGGATGATTATTATGATTTCCATTTTTCTAGGGGGCTTTATATATTATGCAATCATCGCAGCAATGGGTGAGCAGAGAAAGAGATAATGTAATGATAATTTCTATTTTCAGGAGGCGAAAACTATGACTTTTTCCTGTGAAGCTGTTGAAAGGGAAATCCAAAAACGGAGGGCTGCCGTAAGGCCGGTAAATGAAAGGATTGCAAGGCTGAGAGAAGAGAGTGTGAAGGCCGAAGTCAAAATATCCGAAGAAAGAGCTAGATTAATAACCGAATTTTACAAAAGCGGGGCCGCCGAAGGAAAATCCGCCCCGGTTCAGCGGGCGCTGGCGTTCAAGTATTTAATGGAACGCGTGAGCCTGCCTGTCGAAGACGGTCAGCTGATCGTAGGGTTGAGGGGTACCGGGCCCCAGGAGGTCCCTACCTATCCTGAGATCTGCACTCACAGCATGCAAGACCTGGAAATATTGAACTCCAGAGAGAATATGCCCTACAAAGTTGACGTCAGTACCAGGAAGTTATACGAGGATGAGATAATTCCGTACTGGAAGGGCAGGACGGTAAGGGAAGCCGTCTTTGAAAGCATGCCCCGGGAATGGTTGGATGCTTACGATGCGGGCTTATGGACCGAATTTATGGAACAGAGGGCACCGGGCCACACGGCCGGCGGAGAGAGGATATTCAGAATGGGGATTCTGGATATAAAAGAGGAAATTAAAAGGAAAATCGAGGAACTCAACCCGGATGATCCCAAATACGACGAAAAGATGGAAGAACTTAAAGCGATGGATATTGCTGCAGACGCTATCATGATCTACGCCGGGCGCTACGCCGAAAAACTCGATAAAATGGCCGGGGAAGAAGAAAACCCCGAGAGGAAGGAAGAACTTAAAGAAATGGCCCGGATATGCAGGAAGGTTCCGGCCCGTGCTCCGGAGACTTTCTGGGAGGCTCTGCAGCACTACTGGTTCGTTCATGTGGGTGTGGTTTATGAGACCAATCCCTGGGACTCCTTTAACCCGGGTCGCATGGACCAGCATTTGTATCCGTTCTACAAAAAGGATGTGGCGGAAGGAAGGCTCACGAGAGACAAAGCCAAAGAACTTCTTCAGGCTTTCTGGGTCAAGATCAACAACCAGCCTGCGGTGCCGAAAGTCGGGGTAACGGCCGAAGAGAGCTTCACGTACAACGACTTTACGAAGATCAATATAGGAGGGTTGAGGGAGGATGGCTCCGACGGTGTCAATGAGATCTCATACCTGATCCTGGAAGTCCTGGATGAAATGAGAACTTTGCAGCCGAATACTGCTGTGTTGGTGAGCGATAAAAATCCCGAGCGCTTTTTAATAAAGGCCTTGAAAGTTGTAGCCCCCGGCTTTGGAGAACCGCCGTTTTTCAACTTCGACGGGGTCGTAGTAAAGATGCTGAGGCAGGGCAAAAGCCTGGAAGACGCCCGCACTTCAGGGGTTAGCGGCTGCGTGGAGTCAGGGGCTTTCGGGAAGGAAGCCTATATACTGACTGGGTACTTCAACCTGCCCAAAATTCTCGAAATCACCCTTAATAACGGTATAGACCCGCAAAGCGGAAAGAAGCTGGGCATTGAAACGGGAGATCCGGCTGGTTTCAAGAACTTCGACGAGCTCTGGGAGGCTTTTATCAAGCAGGTAAAGCACTTCATGGATATTAAGATGAGGGGAAATGACATTATTGAAGAGATTTATGCGAAACAATTCCCGGTTCCCTTCATGTCACTGTGGATAGAAGACTGCGTTAAAAATGCTAGGGATTACAACGCCGGCGGAGCAAGGTATAACACCCAGTATATCCAGCTGGTGGGATTGGGCACCGTGGCGTTCAGTTTGAGCGCAATCAGGTACCATGTTTTCGATGGTAATACAGTGACGATGGGTGAGCTTCTGGAAGCCTTGAGGCACAACTTCGAAGGAAAGTACGAAATATTGAGGCAGATGATTTTAAATAAAACGCCCAGGTACGGAGAAGACGATGATTATGCTGATGAAATAGCGAAAAATATCGTGGATTTGACGGTGGGGATGATCGAAAGTTACCCGCCCTCACCGGTAAGGAAGGCATCAAGGAGGGCTTACTTTCTGCCTACCACGGTACATGTGTATTTCGGCAAAGTTACTGGAGCAACGCCGGATGGAAGAAAGGCGGGAATGCCGGTTTCGGAAGGCGTTTCACCGGTGCAGGGGAGCGACAGGAGGGGAATAGCTGCGGTATTCAGGTCGGTAGCCAAGTGCGACTGGGATAAGACAGGCGGGGCTCTGCTCAATCAGAAGCTTACTCCGGATTTGCTGGAGGGCGATGAAAACGTCAAAAAGCTGGCGCGGCTTATAAGGACCTTTTTCAATATGGGAGGGCATCACGTCCAGTTCAACGTCGTCAGCGCCGAGCTACTCCGCGAGGCGCAGCAGCGCCCTGCCGATTTTCAGGACCTGATGGTAAGGGTTGCAGGATACAGCGATTACTTCGTAAACCTTCCGAAAGGATTGCAGGAGGAGATAATCACCAGAACCGAACACAAAGAGATTTAGCTCCGGTCGATTAAAAGAGATGGAGGCGTTTAAATGGTCGACAAAGGATTGATATTCGACATAAAGCGGTTTGCTATCCACGATGGCCCGGGTATAAGGACGACGGTATTCCTGAAAGGATGTCCCCTCAGGTGCTGGTGGTGTCACAATCCCGAAGGCATTTCCCCCATGAACGAGCTCATGTTTTTTGAATATAAATGCATGGGGTGTCAAATGTGCGCCGGTGTTTGCCCGGCCGGTGCGGTTACTTATGAAAACAATACCCATAATATAAACGGGCAAAAGTGCATCGGTTGTGGAATTTGTTCCGAAGCATGTCCAACAGGAGCTTTGAAACTGGTTGGCAGGGTGATCACCATTGAAGAACTCATGGAGGAGATCGAAAGGGATATCCTGCTTTACGATAACTCCGACGGTGGCGTAACCTTTTCGGGCGGAGAGCCCCTTTCGCAGCACCGGTTTTTAAAAGAAGTCTTGAAAGAGTGCAAAAAGAGGGGGGTTCATACCGCACTGGATACGTCGGGTTACGCCCCCGCTGACGTGTTCGCATCGGTTATGGATTATGTGGACGTTTTTCTCTTTGACCTGAAGCTGGCCGATGACGAAGAGCACAGGAAATACACGGGAGTTTCAAACGAGCCGATCAAGGAGAACCTGCGGATGCTGGCGGATACGGGGAGGGGCGGGGACGTGATTTTGCGCCTCCCCGTAATCCCGGGGATTACCGATACGGAAAAAAATATCGAAGGCCTTCTGGAGTTTGTCGCATCATTGAAAGATATAAGGCGGATTGACCTGTTGTCCTTCCACGACGTGAGCGAAAAATATTGCAGGCTGGGCAGGGAGTATAAAATGCCAGCCTGCAGTGCTCCGCCCCCGGAAAGACTGAGATTAATTAAGGACAGGTTTGAGAGAATCGGCCTTATCGTAAAAATGTGAATTTTATTTTACTTCTATAATCCGCAATAGCAGCGTGCAGAGCATCAGCTGCAATGTTTGAACAATTTATCTTGTGAGGCGGCAGGCCGCCCAGTGCCTCGGCCACCTGTTCGTTTGTTATCTTTAAGGCTTCCTCAATGGCTTTGCCTTTTGCCAGTACTGTGAGCATACTGCTTGCCGCAATGGCCGCACCGCAACCGAAGGTTTTGAATTTGATGTCATCTATAATGCCTTCTTTTACTTTTATATATATAGTTATTGAATCCCCGTCCACCGGATTGCCCGCATGGCCTATTCCATCAGCATCGGGGATTTCCCCGGCGTTTCTCGGATTGGATAAGTGGTCGAGCACCTTTTCATTGTACAATTCTACACGCCCCCTTTCTCGTTATGGTATCGGAATCCACCGCTTCGCTATCTCCCAAGGCCCAGGGTGATTATCTCGTTCCCATTCAAAAGGTGAATATTTATTTTATTCTCCACAAAGCTTACCTTATTTTTATTTTTTATCTTTTTTTCTTTTAGGTCAAGTATGTCTGCCGCATTGAATCTGTCATCCAGTTCCATAACTATATTTCTCCGGGGCGAGTCCATCCCGTTATATATCCTCAGGACAACTGCGGGGCCGTGTTCGCTCTTTTTTATGCTGCTTTCAATTATGCCCTTGCTTTCAGTTTTTATAAAGTACAGTTCGTCCTTTAATTCGCCCGGAGTTTCATTCAAGGGCATATAGCTCAGGAGCGGCGTTATATAGTTATGGGCGCTTTCTATGATGTCACCTGCTGCATAATCTCCTTTGTGAGGAACTATGGAGTATTCCACCTCATGCACGCCCATCATCTCCGAATCGGGCACTGCGATGTGGAGTCCCGAGCGCCTGCCGGGCCTGTACCGGAGGTCATTCTTACCCATGTAATCGGTGCCGCTCAAAAGGGTGAGTGCTATGATGGGCTTATCCTTATTCAATATCTCATACTGCGGAAGTCCCTTATTCAAAACAGCCAGGCCGTACTTCCCATCCGACACATCTACAAAAGACCTCTGGGGATAAATGGGATAATACCTTTCTTCCCAGCCTTCTTTATCCCAGCATTCCTGCTCCTTTAAAAAATTTTCCCGTTTCAATACGCCAAACTGCTGCTCGGCTACATGGGTGTGAGCTTCTACATTTCCATCAAAGAGCACCCTTATCCTGTGGTTTTTCGCCCTGTTGTCAATCACAGTCTTTATATCCACCCTCTTTATACCGCTGTAAAGCGTGACGAAACTATCCACCTGGCAGGGACAGGTTTTTTCCGTCCTTTTCATACTATCGGTATCCATGGGAACGTTTAGTATATGAGAAATCCTGATTTTTGCAAATAGGGGGCCGTTTTCTACAAGCTCAATCTCTGGCTTCGAGCCCCGGGCTGTGATTACCACATCCTCTATTGGCGGTGAAAAGTCGTACTCGTCACCGGCGTTTCCGCTTTCTTCGAATACATTGAGACCTCTGTATGTTTTCGCCGTCTCTTTATCAGTTATGCACAGAGAACCGTCATCTTCCACCGATACCCTGTAAAATTCATTTTCCAAGATCTTGCCGGCGCCAATAAAGCCCGCGTTCCAATCGCTCTTGACGTGTTCCTTAACATAGTATGTCCTGTAGCCAGACCCATCCAGTTCTGCAATAAATACTAGCTTTATCTCTTTCACCCAGCGGTCGGGATTTTTCACGCCTATCTCTATCTCCCTCTCGGCAAGGTTTACATCCTTTACGGACATTACCTGATACGGTATCTCTCTTCCTTCGTTATCTGTCAGTATAAATTCCTCGGTATCAAGATAAATTGTAGCGTCTACCGGTTCCTTTCTATAACGCATTAGTGTATTAAAAACAATGATGGGTTTGCCCATTCCCTCTTTGAATCCAATGTCTCCCGATATTTCGCTTATCTTCTCGTTTAACAGGGTGTGTCCTATCTGTTTTGCAAATTCGAACCTCATTTTCATTTCCCTGTGGGTGGCATCGGTACATACGGTGCATATGGAGTCATGGGCGTGGTTCTGTAATATATACTTCCAGCCCCTGTTTATTACGTCATTGTCATATTTGTGACCCAGGATGTAGGCCATAGTGGATATCGGCTCTAAATACCTTTCATATAGAAGCTGAGTATTGAAGTTGTCCCTTTTTATATCCAGTCTCGTGCCGCTGATGCTCACGTGCACCCTCATGGACTTGCCCTTTCTGAATTCACCCTTCAGTACCTTGAGAGGGGTGTCTTCACTTCTAACTTTTTCGATATAATCCTCAATGCTGCCCTGGATCAGCCTTATATCTTTTCCGTTATCTTTATAATACGAATTCAGTTCTTTGATGATACCGGGTATATCATGGTTCGCAAATCTCTGGTCAAAGCCGCACATAAGAAGGATGTTGTTCGATGTGCTTTTGGATTTTAATCTTTTCAAATTCTCCTCTATAGTCTTTATGCTCATAGCCATATTTTTTGAAAGGGACATGCCGTTGCCGTAACCGAGCGGAAGGTGTACTGCAAATACTCTGCTGCCGTCCGGCGACTCCCATAAAAACTCGGTTTTGTCCAGGTCCTCATCGGTTACCCCCCTCCAGAAAACAGCGTTGTCTATGCCGAATCCCTTCAGTAACTGCGGTATGCAGGCGGCCTGACCGAAAGAGTCGGGGAGGTAGCCCACCTTCATAACCCTTCCGAAATCCTCGCCTATCTCATGCCCTATAAGCAGATTCCTTATTAATGACTCGCCGCTTACCAGAAACTCATCGGGCTGGACGTACCAGGGGCCTATTACGAGTCTCCCGGCCCTCACCAGCCTTCTTATCCTTTCTCTCATATACGGCTTTACGTCTAGATAGTCTTCCAGTACCACCGTCTGTCCGTCTAAGACAAAAGATGTATAGTTTTCATTCCTTTCCAGGAGATCTATGAGATCGTCCATAAATTCCACCAGTTTTACTCTGTATTCCTGAAAGGTCTTATGCCACTCCCTGTCCCAGTGGGTATGACATACCACATACAGATTCATTTAAAACCCCTCCCAAAATGTAAAAAGGGCATTGAGCCCTTTTTACATATTTTTATTCAAGATTCAATCCTTCAAAATTATTTTCTTCCTCCGTAATCTCTTTCTTTAATGCTACGGTTATAACCGCCGTTACTATAATAGCAGCAGCGAACCCAATTACGAACATCAAAGGCTTTATAAAGAAGGGTATTACGAATACCCCGCCGCTCGGAACGGGTGCCTGGGCGCCCAGCAGCAGTGCCACCGCACCTCCGAAGCCGGAGCCGATCACCAGGGATGGTATGACCCTTAATGGGTCGGCTGCCGCATAAGGTATGGCTCCTTCCGTAATACCTGTAGCTCCCATTATGGCCGCCGGTATGGCGTTTTTCTTTTCCATCTCGGTGAACTTTTTGGGAGCAAGATATGTTGCCAGGGCTAGGCCTATGGGCGGTGCCATTATCCCTACCCAGCATGCCGCCATAGGCGCGTAAACCCCCTGGCTGAGCATACCTGCGGAAAATGCGAATGCAATCTTATTAACCGGGCCTCCCATGTCAAACGCCATCATAGCAGCTATTATGAAGCCAAGCAGGGCTGCATTGGCGCCGGTCATGGAATTCAGCCATGCCTCCATAGTCTTGGACAGCGCACTTATTGGCTGGCCTATAATGAGCATGAGGCCTGAAACTATAGCTACACCGAAGAATGGGATAATTATTATCGGCTTTAAAGCTGCAATATACGGATGCATCGGAATCTTTTTCAGCTGATTTACGATCCATCCCGCAATAAAACCTGCCACGATACCGCCCAAGAAGCCTGCGCCAATCTTATTGGCTATGAGGCCGCCGACGATACCCGGTGCGATACCAGGCCTGTCCGCCATCGAGTAAGCCATGTATCCCGCCATGATCGGGACCATCATTTGAAAGGCGGTAACTCCCATGTCCACCAGCGTCTTGGACATCCCCGGGATTACCTTACCACCACCTATTAGTATTCCTATGGTGAGTAAGAGACCACCCGAAACCACGAAGGGGATCATGTAGGAAACCCCGGTCATGAGATGTCTTCTTGCATTTTCCCATATTTTGTTGTTCATTTTTTTGACCTCCTCATTTTATTATTTATTTATTAAACTTATCGCTTTTTTAACAATGGCATCGGCGTCCTTTATGGCTTCCGACACCGGCACCTGAATTACCGGTTTGTTTTTAAACCTCTCGGGTTTGGCTATAGCCGTTTCTATAGCCAGAATCACGGCATCCGCCTCTCTTGCCTCTTTTTCAGTTATTTCATTTTCTATGCCCAGGGCGCCCTGCGTCTCTATCTTAATCTCTGCGCCGTTGGCTTTAGCCGCTTTTTTCAGAGCCGTAGCCGCCATGTACGTGTGCGCCACACCTGAAGGGCATGCCGTAACTGCAACAATTTTCATTTTAAATCATCCTCCTTTGTAAAGCCCATTATATTGAGCACTTCTTCTTTATCCCTGGCATTAAAGAGCTTTTCTCTGAAATCCTCCTCCATCAGCATTGAAGCTATTCCGGACAGCAGCTTTAAATGTATATTTTCACCCCCATCTTTGGGCACTGCCAGCAAAAACACCAGGCTAACCGGCTTGCCGTCCAGAGAGTCCCAGTCTACCGGCTCTTTTAGCTTTGCTATGGCTATGGAGGTATTTATTACGCTGCCGGACCTACCGTGAGGTATAGCTATTCCCATCCCTACACCGGTTGTACCGATTCTTTCCCTTTCGAACACGTCATTTACGAAGGCCTCTTTTGATGTTATGGCACCGCTCTTAAACAGCATGCCAGCCATTTCGTTTATAACTTCTTCTTTTGTCTTTGCCACCATATTAAGCTCAATAAGTTCTCTGTTTAGAACGTTATTAAATATCATAATGTATCTCTCCCTTTAAGTATCCTGACAAACTCGTTAAAATCCCTTGCTTTAATCATCTTTGCTACCAAAGATGGGTCGTCCACGATATCATATAACGCTTCGAATATATGCTGGAATTCTCTGTCGCTCAATTTTTCCAGTGCTATCATAAAGATGAGCTGGGCCTGGTTGTTCCCCCATTTTATGGGCTTTTCCAAAATTCCTACAGCAATATGCGAACCTACGGCGTGTCCCAACATAGCATGGGGGATAGCTACAAGGTTTCCAATGCCGGTTGAAGATATTTTTTCTCTTTGCTTGGCAGACTCTTTAAACCCTTCGGTGACATATCCCTTTCGGTACAGGCCGTCACTCATCTTATCAATAACCTCGAAACAATCCCTCGCACTTATGCCCTTGAAGAACAGGTCCTCTTTCATGAGCTTTAAAAGTATGCTTCTGTCAACCTCTTCATCTTCGGGTGAGATGATCGCCTTCAGTCTTTTCAGCTCATTTTTATTGAGCAGCGGGCTGATTTTTATTACAGGTATATCCATATTTTCTAAAGGTACGGTGCTGAGTATAAGGTCCGGTTTTTGTTTTACAGCCTCTGCGCTTTTGAAGGAAGGGTATACCCCCGTTATGGTTATATTCGGAAATGTTTTCCTTATCCTTGTGGCAAGTAGCTGTGCCGTTCCCATTCCCGAAGCGCATACCACCGCTACCCTTTTTATCTCCTCGCGTTCCCTGTAATTTCCTCTCTCTATGGCTGCACCGAAATATACGGCAATATAGCCCATCTCGTTTTCATCAACCTTTATTTTATATACATCCTCCAACACCCTGGAAGCTACCACAGCCAGCTCGAAGGCCTGCGGATACTCTTCCTTTATCTCTTTTAAATATGGATTTTTAAGATTCATCCCGTATTTTATTCTTGTGATGGTAGGCTTCAGGTGCAGGGCCAGGCCGTATATAAGCTCGTCGTCCGTAGTGAAATCAATTCCGTATACCCTTCTTACCTCTTCAATCATTCGCGTTGCAACCCGGTAGATTTCCTCACCTACGGCGTTTTTTATTTTTTCTCTGGATAGTGAGCCGTCCCCGAGGACCTTGGTGCCCAGAAGGTGCATTGTTATATAACCTATCTCAGCTTCGGGTATGGATATGTTAAATTTACTTTCAAGGCTTTTGACCATGTCGTATGCTACAGAGTATTCCAGCTTATCTTTGAGATTACTTATTTCTCCGGGTGGCAGTTCGATGCTCTTGGATTCCCTTATCCTCTTTATAGCAATCGCAATGTGAATTATTAGATTGGTGTAGGCTACATCGGATAGCTTAAACGGGATCCTTTCCAGTACCTCATCTATGACATCCTTTATTGCCTGTATATCCACATCCTTTACAATATCGCCGATGTCCGGCAAACCGACCGCAAAGATCTTTTCATCCTTTAAACTCTTCAGGTGGTCGGACATGGCAAAGCGCAAATCCATTTCGCTTCCCTGGAGCTTCATGCCGTAATTAGGTTTTTTGAAAATCTTGATATTATGGCTTGAAAACCATTCCTCCACTTTCTCCATATCTTTTTCTACTGTGGACTTGCTCACATACAGTTCATCCGCGAGAGACTCCAGCGTAATAAAGTCATCGGCGGCAAGTAGTTTCCCCCTGATGTACCTTACCCTCTCTTCGGGAAGGGTGGGCACTATATACCCCTGACTTTCCTTCATTATCTCTCTCAATATCCCGGAAAGTTTTTCCTCGTCATCATATTCGAGGGAATATCCGACTCCCGGCGAAGAAATGATCTTTATACCATTTTCTTTTAATTGTTCATTAATAATTTTAATGTCGCTCCTTATGGTCCTCGAGGATACACCCAGTACTCCTGCAAGGTACTCTCCGGTGACCGGTCCCTTCGATATCAAAAGTTCTTCTATGATCCTCTTTTTGCGCGCATCAAGATCCAAACTTGTTTCACCTCTTTCACTGTTGATTATAATGCATAATTTAGTATATTAAAATTTATCTATTTTCCTCATCGGATGCGGAAATAGTAAACAACCGGCAGCCCCAAAAAACATATCCTGCCGCATGGACCTTTTCGCGGCAGGATATGTTTTAAAGATCAATTCCCTTTTGACTATTTCCGATACAAAACTTATTTTCTTTGCCAATTCCTCAAATTCTTCAGGGGTGTATCCCAATATATCAGCACCTATATCGTAATTCCAGCACTTATAAAGTAACTCCAGCCTTTCAAAGAAGTTCATTCTTCTGAAGTCTTCGGAGACTATTGCTAGGTCAACATCGCTGGATTTAAGGGCTTCGTCTCTTGCGTACGATCCAAATAAGATTACCCTGTTGATTTTGATATACTTCCTGAGTTTGCCTATATAGTCACTGACAATCTTCATTATTTCATCTTTTGTCTTAACCATTGCAATACCCTCTCGGTTTCTTTTAAAAACTCCCGGGCGATTTGATCGTTGTACATTTTATGACTGGGTCCTCCGGCGCATCCGGGTATCTTGAAACCATGTAATGCGGGTTTAACTTTAATTAATCGTAATCTATTTTTATTATATCATAAAATTGTAAAAAAAAATTAATGGCGAGTTAAATCTGAGTTTCCAAGTCATCTATGAAAAGAAACGGGTGCCACAGCAATTTTCCAATACTTCCCATTTATCCTTCGAAATCAGCCCCAGCCTCCAAAAGGCGAAATATATAATTGACAGCAATCAGAAAAAGAGTTAAAATGTGACTGAGAGGTCACATCTATTATTTTTTTAACCATCATATGACCACCTGGTCATATTACTGAAAGGAGGATAAAATGCCCAAGAGCACTTTTTTCAATTTACCGGCAGACAAAAGAGAAAAAATATTACAGGTTGCTATTGAAGAATTTGCCCGGCATTCCTACCGGGAAGCCAGCGTAAACCGAATTGTGGAAAGATCGGGTATAGCAAAAGGAAGTTTTTACCAGTATTTTGAAGACAAGAAGGATCTGTTCAAGTTTATTATTGAAAAAAGCGGAGAAAAGAAACTGGAATATCTGGGGCAGGTTTTGAACAATCTGGAACAGCTGGATTTTTTTGAGCTGGTGCGGGAGCTTTATGCGGCAGGTATAAAATTCGCAAAGGAGAATCCGGAGCTTTTTGCCATCGGCCAGCGGCTTTTGAAAGACGACGACCGGAACCTTTTTGAAGAGATAATGGAAGATCCAAAGAATAAAGGCCAGCAGTTTTTCGTGGAACTGCTCAAAAAAGGAATTCAAAGAGGGGAAATAGATCCCGGTATAAGTGTGGAACTGGTGGCCATGCTTCTGGTATGGATGAATTTTGCGATCTCGGAGTATTTTTTAAATGAAAAGAAAAAGAATGACCTCATGGGGTTAATGGAAATCGTCGATGAATTGATTTACGTGATAAAAAACGGCATAAAGGCCAAAGGGAGGACGGAAAATGCTGACCGTTAAAAACCTGTATCACTCTTACACAGGGGATGAAAATTACGCCGTAAAGGACGTGTCTTTCGAGATACAGCAGGGGGAGATTTTCGGATTTCTTGGCCCCAGCGGGGCGGGAAAGTCCACCACCCAGAAGATTTTAACCGGCCTGCTTCCCCTTCAAAGAGGCGAGGTTAAAATTGGAGGCATAGATATTAAAAGACCCACAGAGCGGTTGTTCAACATGATCGGTGTGTCTTTCGAACATCCCAACGTATATAAAAAGCTGACAGGGCTTGAGAATCTGGAATTTTACCGCAGGCTTTTCAGCGTTCCCACCGAAGACCCTATGAAGCTATTGAAGATGGTGGGGTTGGAACATGCGGCGCACCAGCGGGCGGGGGGATATTCTAAAGGAATGTTGCAGCGGCTGGTCTTTGCCAGATCCATGATCAATTCACCCAAAATGTGGTTTCTGGATGAGCCCACTGCTGGCCTGGATCCGGCTACGGCGAGCCGCATCAAAGAGATAATATGGCAGAAGAAAAAAGGGGGGACGACGATTTTCCTCACTAGCCACAATATGCATATTGCCGACGAGCTCTGCGATAGGGTGGCTTTTATCAACAGCGGCGAGATAGTGCTCATAGATTCACCGAGAAATTTGAAATTGAAATATGGAAGCAAAATGATAAAGGTGGAATACAGAGAAGGAGAAATTTTAAGAAAAGAATACCTTTCCATGGTAGAGGAACGAGACAGGGAACGTTTGAACCGGCTACTAAAAGAAGGAAATATCGAGACCATCCATTCCCAGGAAGCGACCCTTGAAGAGATCTTTATCAGAGTAACGGGGAGGAAGCTGGAATAGATGCTTAAAAGATATATTTCTCTATTGAAAAAAGACATAAAAATCGCTTTCAGAAACCAATTTTTTGCGATCGTCATAGGTGTAGCCCTGCTCTTTGTGGGTTTGATTAATTTTCTAATACCGGGAGAACTTTCTCTTAAACCTTCGGTGTATTACTTTATAGGATATGAAGGCCGAATTAAACCCGCCCTGGAACAGGTGCTCGAAGAGGCCGGAAGGGAACACGGCAATGTTCACAGAAAGGGTTCCGTTGAGGAAATCGAGGCTGAGATGAGGAAAGATTATAACAGCCTGGGCATGGTGATAGGAGATCTCGAAGGAAAACCTCATATTGAATTTATTATGCAGGGGCACGAGAACGAAAAAGTAATTAACGCCCTGGTATTATCTATAAAGGATAATATAAGGAGCAGGATGCATGCGGATAAAGAGATAAAGACCGTATTTTTAAATCAGGATCAGGACGCGAAAAAAATACCCTTTAATCATACCTGGATACCCGTTTTTGTGGTTATGGAGTCGGTTCTTCTGGGATTTTTCATGATCGCGGTATTAATTTTTCTGGAAAAAGACGAAAGAACCTTAACGGCCTATATGGTATCGCCGGGAAGGATTCCCGAATACCTGGCGTCCAAAATTACACTGATGGCGATATTGGGATGCATATCCTCGCTGACACTGGTGTTCCTTACTCTTGGACTCAGGGCTGAATATCTTTCTCTGTTTGTTTTTGTAGTTCTAGGCAGCATAGCGGCGGCGATTTCCGGGTTGATTCTGGCCAGCTTTTTTAACAACGTATCTCAGGCCAGCGTATGGATAATCGCTTTCAGCCTCATACTCGCGTTGCCTTTTATGTCGTACTACTTCCCAAGCTTTGCGCCGTTGATCGTTAAGGCTGTTCCTACCTACTACCTGCTCTTTGCTGCAAGAGAAATATTATTTTTCGGGGGAAATCGGGGAGTTTTGTATTCTGCACTCAAGGGATTGGCCCTTTTCGACATCGCCGGATATCTGGCTGCGGTGGCTGTTTACCGGCTTCGACTTACAAAAAGCCAGGAGGTGTAAAAAATGCGGAGGATCTGGGCTATATTTTGCCGCGATTTATCCAGCAGCATGAGGGAGTTTCTTTTGCTTTACATGATATTTGCACCGATATTTCTGGCCCTCCTGTTCAGGATATTTATATCCAGCGCAGGTTCTGCTGCACTTATGTTTGCTGTGGATGAAAGGGTTGGAGAAGATGTGATCGGGACCTTTAAAAAATACGGCAGCGTTGAGGTTTATAAAAATGTGGAAGAAATCAAGAGGAGAGTTGCAGGAGCGGACGATGTGGCCGGTATTACAATAAATGAATCGGGAGATTACATCGTGATCCTTGATGGGGGTGAAACCCACGATACCAGGGAGATTCCTAAAATGATAATTCGAGATATGGTGGACCCCCGGCAGTTGGAAATAAGTTTTTCGGTCCGCGATCTTGGAGTCACCCGATCTCCCGTAGCCCGAGTGGGGGCGGCGTCGCTGATTTTAACCGTATTTGCCCTGGCGGGGGCGGTGATCGGTTTTAATATCATTGAGGAAAAGGAGGGGAAAACCCTCAGTGCCATCAATGTGACTCCCGTCAGGCGGTTTGAATTTATCGCCGGAAAAAGCATCACGGGTTTGGCGGTGTCGATCATGATTGTGTACCCGGTTTTATGGATCCTGGATATGTGGTCGGTGGACAAAGCCAAAATTTTCGCCATGACCCTGTCCAGTTCCGCCATAACCATCCTTGCCGGATTTTTGATAGGAGCGATGAGCGGCAACCAGGTCGAAGGGATAGCCAATTTGAAGGTGTCAATGCTTCCCCTGTCGGCTTCTGTGGTTGGTGCTTTGATGCTGCCTCCGGATAAACACTTTTTCGTGTCCTGGATTCCCACCTACTGGTCCTTCAAGGGCTTTGATGAAATAATTAAAAACTCGGCCAGCTGGGGGCAGATAGGAATATATTCTGCATGGATTCTTGGGTTGGTCCTTGCTGCATTCCTGGTGTTGAGTAAGAGGATAAAAAGAGGAATAGCGTGAAGGGAGGTGTAATTTTGGAATTAAAATGGTGGATTATATTGATAGTCGCCGCATTGATAGCCGCACCTATTAAACTGAGGATATTAAAAAAATGGATGAGACGGGATAAAGAATAACCGGGCAATTCATTAAATAAAGTAATATCCTGCCGCAAGGACCTTTTAGCGGCATGATATTTTGCTTACATGATGTTAATTCCCGTTTTGTGTATTTACGGGTGCCACAGCATTCTCAATACTTCTCATTTATCCTTTGAAATCAGTCCCAGCATCCAGAGGGCGATGCCCGCCAACCGGTGTCGCTTTGCAATACCTATTTTTGTCAGCATGCTTTCCACCGTCTCGCGGGGCACGTCAAATATATGCTTTATTTACCCGGGTAATGTCCTGTCTGCCAAACTTCATAAAAATTCTATCAAAATTATAACATTTTATAACACCTTGAAAGATCTTTTTTTATTTCGCGCAAGTTGATTACGGATTTATCGCCTCTGGCACAATATTTGCAATAAATTTTTAGCGCAAAGTTTTTCTAAAAACTATAAATAGGGGGTTGCTTATGTTCAAAAAAATCCTATCAATTTGCTTAATCCTGCTTTTGTCTCTAACCATAGTTGCAGGATGCGGAGGAAAGCAGGCGGAGGGGCCAGCACAAACTGGTCAAAATAATCAGACCGGTAATGAAAGCAAAGACCAGATAAACATCAGAGTCGGCCACGTTCTCGCACCAACTCATCCGTACCAGCTCGGCCTGGAGAAATTTGCGGAATTGGTAAGTCAAAAAACCAACGGGAAGGTAAAAGTGGAAGTTTTCCACAGTTCTCAGCTGGGCAACGAAAGGGATATGGTTGAAGGATTGCAGTTGGGCACTCTCGAGATGACGCTTGTTTCCACGGCTCCCCTTTCGAGTTTTACGAAAAAGTTTATGGTATTTGATTTACCGTTTATTTTCAAAGATACTGCCTCTGCCAGAGCAGTGGTTGATGGCCCTATAGGAACTCAACTGCTTGATAGTTTAAGTGACCAGGGCATTATAGGACTTGCATACTTTGAAAATGGCTTCAGGCATGTTACCAATAACAGTAAACCAATTGAAAAACCTGAAGATCTCAAGGGAATGAAGATTAGAACAATGGAAAATCCCGTACACATGGCAACGTTTAAAGTAATGGGTGCGGATCCTACGCCAATGGCTTTTGGTGAGCTATTTACGGCCCTCCAGCAGGGGACGATAGATGGCCAGGAAAATCCCTTACCGATAGTTGAGACATCGAAATTTTATGAAGTACAAAAATATTTATCATTAACCGGACACTTCTATGCACCGGCACCACTTCTCATAAGCAAGAGCTTTTTTGAGAGTTTAAGTCCCGATGTGCAAAATGCTATAAAAGAGGCCGCTGCAGAAGCCAGGGATTACGAAAGAAAATTGTTGGACGAAATGAACGCAAAACTGGTGGACGAGCTTCAGAAAAAAGGCATGCAGATTAACGAGGTTGATAAGGAAGCCTTCATCAAGGCTGTTCAGCCGGTGTACACGCAATTCGAAAGCCACATAACGCCGGAGCTGATTAACCAAGTTATAGAGGCCCAGAAGTGATGGAAGGCAGGTGAATGCCTGCCTTCCAGTTAATATGATGGAGGTTTTATAATATGAAAAGAGTGAGCAAAATTTTCAATAACATAGAAGAGTATCTGGTGGTTATCCTGCTCTTTGTAATGACCGTTGTGGTCTTCTGGCAGGTAATATGCAGGTTTGTGTTGAAGGCTTCCCTTCCATGGTCGGAAGAGATCTCCCGGTATATCCTGGTTTGGGCATCCTTTCTGGGGGCCAGCATAGGAGTGAAAAGAGGAGCGCATATAGGAGTCGAAGCGTTCACCATGATTTTGCCGGCAAAATTGAAAAAGTTTGTTCAGCATTTTGCAATCATCTTAAGTGTACTTTTCTGCCTCATAGTTTTTAAGGAAAGTTTAAGTATTATACAAAAACAGATAATCAACAACCAGGTCTCGCCGGCCATGCGGATACCTATGTGGTGGGCCTATGCGGCGATCCCGACCGGGATGATATTAATGGCTATTAGATTTCTACAGACAATGGTAAAAATTTCGAGACATTCGACAAAGGAGGCAAACTAGGAGATGACGGGGATACTTTTTGGGAGTTTTGCGGTTCTTGCTATTTTAGGACTCCCTATAGCTGTGGTGCTGGGACTTTCTTCGATTGTGGCACTGGCGACATACACCGAGATCCCCCTGATGGTTGTTGCCCAGAGAATGTTTACTGCAACGGATTCATTTCCTCTGATGGCAATACCGTTTTTTATGATGGCTGGCGCCCTTATGGAAACCGGGGGTATTTCTCGAAGGCTTATAAATCTCGCAAATAAAATCGTAGGGGGTTTACCTGGGGGGCTAGCACTCGTCGGTATAGTTACCTGCATGTTTTTTGCTGCAATTTCGGGTTCGGGTCCGGCCACCGTGGCGGCGATTGGTTCAATTCTAATTCCGGCAATGGTAGATGCAGGATATGACCTCGGGTTTGCCGCTGCCGTAATGGCTGCTGCGGGTGCAATAGGCGTTATCATTCCTCCGAGCATCCCAATGGTAACATACGGCGTCGTTGGAGGAGTTTCCATTGGTTCAATTTTTCTTGGCGGTTTCGGTTCCGGGATAGTAGTTGGTCTTTCACTCATAATTGTAGCGTACGTTATATCTAAAAAAAGAGGATACCGGGGCAGTGAGAAACGTTCTTCATTTATTGATTTACTTAAAGCCATAAAGGATGCCTTTTGGGCGCTTCTGATGCCGGTCATCATTCTAGGCGGTATATACGGCGGCATATTTACCCCGACCGAGGCGGCTGCGGTAGCAGTGGTGTACGGATTTATAGTGGGCTTTTTTATATACAGGGAGCTTAAAATAAAAGACCTGCCGAGAATCTTTATAAACACGGCCGTAAGCACATCGGTAGTAATGTTCATAATAGCGACCGCCCAGGTGTTCGGCTGGATAATGACAAGCCAGCGCATTCCGGAAGCAATAGCTCAAGGCTTTATCAATTTTTCCAGCAATCCGTATGTGATACTTTTGCTTGTAAATATTCTGCTCCTGATCGTGGGATGTTTTATGGAAACGAATGCCGCTATTATAATCCTTGCGCCGATATTTATTCCTCTAATGATCAAAATCGGAGTGGACCCCATATTATTCGGCATAATAATGGTGGTAAACCTCGCAATCGGTATGGTTACTCCCCCTTTGGGCGTAAATTTATTCGTGGCGTGCGGAATCGGCAAATTGACCCTAGAGCGCATATCAAAAGCAGTAGTGCCATTTATTCTGGCTATGGTTGTGGCGCTGGTGCTGATAACGTATATTCCTGACATATCAATGTTTCTGCCCCGAATGTTGATGGGCAATAAATAGAGAAGGTGATATTCTTGAACTTTCCTAAAGTATGTAAAATAAGGCAGAAGTTCAATACCGATAAAATAGAAAACATTGAGGAAGAAATACACAGGCAGTTTACGGAAATTCGGGCACAGGACATGGTAAAACCCGGCATGAGAATAGCGGTGACGGCAGGCAGCAGAGGGATTGCCAATATACAGAAAATACTCCGGACTGTCTGCGAATATCTCAGATCATTGGGTGCTCACCCATTTATAGTGCCTTCCATGGGAAGCCATGGGGGTGCGACGGCAGTGGGCCAGGTGAAGGTCCTCGAAAAACTTGGGATTACGGAAGAGTTCATAGGTGTACCCATTCTCTCCAGCATGGATGTGGTGGAGCTCGGCGAAACATCAAAGGGCGTTAAGGTTTATATGGATAAAATAGCGTACAACTCCGATGGAATAGTTGTCGTGAACAGGGTAAAGCCGCATACGGACTTCAGCGGTGAAATAGAAAGCGGCCTTTTAAAAATGATAGCTGTTGGCCTGGGCAAGGACAAGGGTTGCTCGGCAATGCATGCCGGCGGCCTTGCGGATACCATACCCGAGGCGGCGAACTTGGCTTTGAAAAAAGCTCCGATTCTCTTCGGGCTCGCCATTTTGGAAAACTCTAAAGACGAGACTTATAAGTTAAAAGCCCTGCTTCCCGTGGATTTTGAGAGAGAAGAAAAACTGCTTTTAAAGGAAGCAAAAAGCCTCGTACCGAAACTTCCGGTCGACGGGTTGGACGTTCTCATAGTTCAAAATATGGGCAAAATTTACAGCGGCACGGGGATGGATACAAAAGTGATCGGGCGAATAAGGGTTTTTGGAGAAAGGGAACCGGAGGTTCCGAAGATTAATAAAATTGTCGTGCTTGACCTGGATGAAAAATCGTACGGAAACGCCCTGGGCATAGGTTTGGCTGATATAACTACCCGCCGGCTCTATGAAAAGATAGATTTTAATGTGACTTATGCAAATACGATTCCTACAACCTATTTGGAGAGGGGCAAAATTCCGGTTGTTATTTCGGATGATCGGGAAGCAATTTTGACGGCGTTGAAGACTATTGGGAATGTTTCTGTGGAAGAAGTTAAACTTGCTATAGTTAAAAATACGTTACATCTCGATGAGCTTTACATGACAAAACCGGCTGTTAATGCAATACGAGACAAATCTGCTGTTGAAATACTGGAAGAGGATGTAGAGCTTACTTTTGATGAAGAAAACTGCTTAAAATTATCTTGGGCATAATGGGAGGCGATAATCTTGAGGTTGATGCATACCAGTTTACCCGAGTTCAAACTCAAAATGCAGTCGGCGGTTGTGAGACAATCGCCCAGTAAGGGATTGGAGATAAAAGGTATCGAAAACTTAAAATCGGCGAAAATGCAATCTTTGAGAACCGGCAGGATTGAATTGGCTGTGCAGGAAGTCGCCCGGGACAGGGATATAGACAAAGTTGAAGTAGTAATAATGCCAAGAGTTCCGGAAACCATGCATACGGTGATCATTAAGGGTATTGACAAAAATGGGAATGCCAAGAAGGCCATCCTGGAAGTTATAAATATCATTCATCCAACCGAGGAAGTAGAACTTGCCGGTATTAATGATATTGATGACAGAAGGCCGCCGATAGGTAAACATTAATCCTGGAGGTGTTAATATGGGAGAGCTGTTAGTGAGATATATAGAGCAGGGGAAGGGGCCTAAATACGGTGTTCCTATAAACATAGCTTTTTTAGATAAAAAAGACATAGAAGCTGCCGGCAAAACTATAGAAGAAGCTGTGATTGCCGTAGCAAAGGCGGTAGGGGGCCCTGTTGGGATAAACGTATTCGATATGGAAGCTGTAACCACTACCAGTGATGGTGTAATGGTTGAGGGAGCTATTGTAGCTATGGCCGCAGGGGATATAGGGACCGTTCATAAAGAGTTCGGCCTGCTTTATATGGAAGAAATGCCGGTTACTCCGGATTTAATAAAGGAAGAACCGCACCTTTTACAATGGGAAACATATTACAAAGGCAGGAAGTTCTTTCGAGGTCCGAACCCCGCTAAAAAGTTAATACCTGTACACAATGTCGTGATGACGGGAAGGGCTGTAAACAATAATTCTGCTACCGAGATGATGAACGCGGTTACCATGGAGGAAATATTACTGCCTATACTAGGCCAGCTGCAGATTATGAGGGATGAGGCTGTAGTTTTTGGCCTGACCGGTGAAGTCATATCTGTAGGCATAGGAATGACTGTGGCGGAAAAGTTTGGTAGGGTTTTCCCGAGCCGGCAGTTTAAAGCAGGAGATACCGCTCATGGTTCGGGAGAGTATGCGAAAACACTAAAAGCAAATATTCCGTGTATTGTCGCTCCGAAAAAGGTGCTTGCAAAGTATATCTTGCAGGCCCTGAAAGCGGGGATGATACCTGGATTGCATCTGGGATGTTCCCCCGCGGTCCTGGCTGTGGCAAAAGCTTACGGTTCTCCCGTTGCGGTTGATAATATTACCGAAAAGGCCAGAGTGGAGCTGAAAAGCGTCGGAATTGATATTGGGCGATTTAAGGTCGCTGATGAGCCGATGAGTGAAGAAGAAATTATGGAGAGAGCAGACGATATAATTCCCGGGGTAGAAGATCCGGTTTTGGTTGATTCTGAAGAGATAGTGACCAAGTTAAAATTATATGTTTAGATCAAACAGAGGTGAAAGGTTTTTGGGAAACAGTCACGTGATCGTCTACGTAGATAAAACGATGGTAAAAATAACCGGGGTTAAGGTGAAAGGTTTGAAGCCCTTCGAGCTTGAACTAACCCTGAAGAATTTGATCGGTAGGCCGGTTAGGGTGATAGGTGTTACCGCGGATTCCGTCGAAATGGATGTATATGGTCTAGCTCCAGAAGCAATATACAAAAATGAAGAGGGAATTGTCAAAGCTGTTTCAACGGTATCCGGCATAACGGCAAGCGATGTCATGAGAATTGCTTCGGCGGAAAAAGCTGTTGAGGTCTCCATAGAGGAAATTCCCAGAGGCGAGTATAACGGCTGCGCAAGAGAGAGGTGGCTGAAGCTTGATAAACAAAGCCATAATAATCCCGACGGGGGATGAGATATTAAACGGCACGGTTGTTGATACTAACAGTCCCGCAATAATGAGCATCATAATTGAGAAATTCCCGGGCTGTGAAGTGAAGCGTGAAAAGCCTGTAATAGATGCTGAAGAATATATTATCAAAAGTGTAGAAAGAGCGTTGCTGGAAAAGCCTGATTTAATTATTTTAATTGGCGGCACCGGCGGAGGTCACAGATATGTCTCCACTTTAGCGAGGGATTTTACCCACAGTGCCCTAATGAGGACATTGCCAAAAGTTGTGTACAGAGAATTGATCGGTTCCAACGGACATTTATGGTCCAAATTGGTATGCGGAGAAAAAGGTGGATGCATTATAGCTAATGTTCCGGGCCCTTACGAGGAAGCGATCGAAACGGCTAGAGCTTTGATTGAATGTATTAATGATGGGGTTGAGGATCCGGAAATTCTTGTAAATGAGGCCGCCAGGGCGTTAAAAAAAATATATTTAGCGGGAGGAGGAAGTTGAAACTTTCAAGTTTTATATTCAAATCCAGGACTTTGGAAGGATTCCCTGTCATAGTTGCGGGTATCTGCCCGCAAAGCTTTGAGCCGATGGCTAAGAAAACGATGAATGATATAATTAAAGGGTTTCAAGCAGAAGGCGTAAAGGATGGGTTTGAACTCGACTATAAACTGGCGCAATATGTGTGTTCTAAAACCCCCGAATATATTTTGGCTTTGGGGGTGTCTATTTTTGTTCCGGGTGTAAAGGAGCCTGCGGGGGGAATAATAGGAAATCCAAGAAAAAGCATTTCTTCGGCATGTGGTTTAATCGAGAGTATCGGAAACAACCTGAGCCTTGTGGCATATCCCGGAGGTCCTGGTGTTGTAATTGAAAGTCCTCCTGGAAAAGCTGCAAATATCTTAAATATTGCTAAAGCTAAAGGGAGAAATGATATAGAAACGGTAATTCAAATAGCGATAAAAATACTGACGCATTCTATAGCCAATGCTATAATTATTTCAGATGGCAGCGGTGTGCAGGGGGTAGGATGTGGTGCCGCCATTAGAGGCAATAGGGTAGAATTATGTATCTTAAATTAGGGAGGTTAAGAGGGGTGATAAGAACCAAGTTCAGCAAAGAGGAAGAGCTAATTATGCTTTATACAATACTTGAAAATTTGCGCGAAGGTGTTAATGTCGTTGATGAAAAAGGAATATTGCTTTTTGTTAATAAGGCTTCTGCCTACTATGCACGTTCTACCGTGGAACGTATGTTAGGGGAGCACATAAGTAAATTTTACCCGAGAGCTGCTCTATTTGAAGTGCTAAAAACTAAACAGCCTCTTTTAGATATAAGAATAGAACATGATGATGGTAGGAAATATATTGTCAATGCTGTGCCGTTGATAATTAATGATAAATTTAGAGGCGGTGTGGCTACCTTTCGAGATGTCACCGAAATAGAAGAGTTAAGCCAAAAACTTGAATCGCTGGAAATGGAGCTCTGTTTGAGTAAAGTGGACGACGCATTTGATGCAATTATAGGTAAAGAAGGGAGTTTGAAGGAGGCCGTTTTGAAAGCCCAGCGGGCTATAGGGTCACCGGGAGGGCCGAGGCATTCCATAATAGTAGGTGAATCGGGCACAGGTAAAACAATGTTTGCGAAAGCCATGTATTATTTTGCAAAAAAGATAGGAGTTTTAAGCCAGGAGGCGCCTTTCATAGAGGTCAATTGCGCCCAGTTTACAAATCCCGATATTGCTGCAATAGAAATTTTCGGTTCAGAAAAAGGAGCTTTTACAGGAGCTGTAGAGAAGAAAGGATTGCTTGAGTTAGCAAATGGCGGAATGTTCTTCTTGGATGAAGCACACGCGCTGGAACATTACCAGACAATGTTGCTGAAAGTATTGGAAACCGGAAAGGTCAGGAGAATAGGCGGGCGGAAAGAGATAGATATAGATGTAATTATCGTAGCCGCTTCGACAAAGAATTTAAAAAATGTATTGTTACCTGAGCTTTATCAGAGATTAGCACAGTATGAAATTAAATTGTCCCCATTGAGGGAAAGGCCATTATTAGAAAAAGAACAGTTATTAAAATATTTTAAGGAAAATTACGAAAAGAAAGCCCAGGATAGGTATAAGATAAAACTGAAGGTTAATTTTTCGAACGCGGCAAAAGATGTTTTGTTGAACGCTTATTACCCGAGAAACATAAGGCAATTTAGAGATATAGTAAACGCCAGTATTGATGCCGCTTTGCCTATTATAAGTGAAATAGAAAAAAATTCGGAAATACATTCATTGATTGATATAGACAATATACCGTTTGATTTCTTGGAATCTGAAGACACGTGTAAATGCGAGGAAAAGGGACTGGCTGATATAATTTCGGACAATGTCGAAAACCAAGAAGAACTGATTAATAAAATAATCTTGCGCTTAAGGGAAAAAGGATTAGGACCAAGAAAAATTTCTAATATTTTAAAAGGAAAAGGCTTTTGTATTGAATACTATCAAGTCGCTTATATTTTGAAAAAATTACTTTCTCAATAGGTCCGTGCTTTCTATGCTGACGAAAAGAAGAACTGCGCCTCCTAAACTGCGTCTCCTATGTGTCGAATATTTAGCATTAGACCTCACACTTCTTTGTTTTTTGGTGGTGAGGTCTTTTTTTGTGTTTGAATGTCTTTTTGTTTCTATACTGTCATTTTCAGCCTCATTAGTGGGCCGTAGAAAAGCCGATGTTGCTCTCATAAAAAAGTCAAGCAGGAATTTTAAAAAAATTATAGAATAAGTACCTAAATTTAAAATTTATAATATATACCAAGTAAAAGAGGTGTACACCTTGACCAGATACAGGCTCAAGGACGTTATCGATAAGGCAAAACTCGAGGAAATATTAAAAAAATTTTCGGAAGCTACTGGTCTTGCTGCAATTATTGCAGACAAAAGTGGTGTAAATATCACAGAACCGAGTAAATTTACAAACCACTGCAATCTGGTAAGAAGCACCGAAAAAGGAAGAAAATACTGTTACAACTCCGATGCGAAACTCGGCAGGTTGTCTTTAAAAAAAGGGGGCCCGGCCACATCCCTGTGTCATTGTGAAATTGTAGACCTGGCAGCGCCTCTGGTCGTAGAAGGCCATTGCCTCGGCTATATACTGTGCGGCCAGGTGTTTTTAAAGCCGCCCGACGAAGAAAAAATAGAAAGGGCAAAGAAGAGAGCTATAGACTTCGGCCTAGACCCGAACCTTTATGTGAAGACCTTTCTCGAAATAGAGACGGTTCCTAAAAAACATATTTATACCACCGGAGAGATGCTCCACATAATTTCAAACTATATCATCGAGCTTGGGGTAAATTCACTTTATCAAAAGCGACTTCTGGAAGAAACAAAGAGGCGTTCGGAATACGAAAATGCCATTAAAACGTTGGAATTAAAGGCCCTTCAGTCCCAGGTAAATCCTCATTTTCTTTTTAACACTTTAAATACAGCGGCAAGGCTTGCCTATTTTGAAAACGCCGAAAAGACCGCAGAGATAATTTATTCTCTGGCTAATCTTTTACGGTATTCACTTAAAAATTTAGACCAATTGGTACCTTTAAAAGAAGAAATCTCGTGTATAGGATATTACCTTTATATTCAGCAGTTCAGATATAAGGACCATATCAGGGCTGAAATTGAATTTCCGAAAAAGTTGGAAAAATATCTTATTCCGGTGTTAAGCCTGCAACCCCTCGTAGAAAACGCAATTGTACACGGATTGGAAAAAAAGAAAGAAGGGGGGCAGGTAAAGGTGGTTGGATATGAAAAGGATTCATGCGTTTTTATCGATATCATAGATGATGGTGTAGGTATTCAAGAGGAAGTTTTAAATAATATTAATAACATTAATAAGCAGAAGATCGCGCTGGAAGGCCACACTACGGGACTGGGGATTCATAATGTGGATTTGAGGATAAAAAAATATTTTGGGGAGAATTACGGCTTAAAAATAGAAAGCAAAGTTGGAATCGGGACGAAGGTAACGTTAAAAATCCCGAGAATGGTCAACAGGGGGATCCAGTTATGAGTTATAAGGTTTTAGTATGCGACGATGAAGCGCTGGAAAGAGAAGTGATCTCCCTGATAATTCAAAAGTCGGGGCTCCCCTTCCACGCTGTGGGAGAAGCCAGAAATGGGTATGAAGCGGTGGAAAAGGCAAGAGAATTAAAACCCGATGTAATTTTTATGGATATAAAAATGCCGGGGAAAGATGGATTGGCGGCCACCGCGGAGATAAAGGATGTATTGCCTCATGTTAAGGTGATAATAACGACAGCCTACGACGATTTTGAATTCGCCAAAGAGGCGTTGAGGCTTGGAAGCATAGACTATTTATTAAAACCGATAAGGCCCGAAGAATTCATAGCAGTTTTAAATAAGTTGTTGAATCTATTCGAAAAAGAAATGATGAGCAAAAAACAGGAGGAAGAGCTGAAGAAGGCCATCAAAAAAGCGGAAAAAATGATAAAAGCCGGCATCCTTGCCAGTCTTGTCATGGGAGAAGCTGAGAAAAATGAGGAAAGGGATATATTGCTGAAGCAGGCCCAATTATTGGATATCACATTCCTCCCCAATGCCCTTTTGATAGTTGAGCCCAATATCGATGAATTGCATACCGGCGCGGTATATGAAAGGTATAAAGTATTTAAAATTACGGAAGAACTGATCGGCGATATGAACGAAGTATTTTTACTGAATTTGGGGGAAAGTCTGGTAATCGGCATACAGAAAGAGAAAATAGACCCGCAGGTGTTGGCTTCGACAATACAAAAAAAGGTTGAAGAAAATACCGACGTTTGCGTCACGATAAGCATCGGTGAAGCTCCAGATATTATCAACAAAACTATTTATGAAGAGACAAAAGCCAATGCCCGCCTGGGGAGGTTCTTCTTCGGAGGGAAAATAGTTAATAAGCAGGAAATGGATGATTTAATGAAGTCTACGGAAAAGGCGGACGATGAAATGGAAAACCAGTTGCTGGACTATGTCATGATGGCTAATTACCAGGAGGCTTCAAAATTATTCCAGAAAATAATAAAAAATCTGGTCATAAAAAGCAGAGGTTCGCTGCTTTTCTGTCAGACCCGGATTGCAGAAATAATGCTACTGATTTGGAGGAGTGTAAGACAACTGGGATGGGTCGATAATAACAATTCTCACCTTTATTTCAATTATTTAAAAAAATTATCAAAAGCTCAATCCTTATACGCTCTTACCGAATGCTGCAGGAATTATTTGAGCGACGTGTTTGTTCTGAATAATAATTTAAAGAAAAAAATGGCATTGTCAATCTGGTGGTCAAGTATGTCAATGAAAACTATGACAAAGATTTAAAGCTAAAAGATATAACAAAGATGGTATATTTAAATTCGGAATATTTCAGTCGCTTATTTAAGAAAGAAGTGGGGTGTACTTATGCGGAATACCTCACACGGGTCAGAATCGAAGCTGCCAGGAAATACCTGTCAAATCCTGCTCTCACGATAGCCGATGTGGCCAAAAAGATCGGCTATCAGGACCCGAATTATTTCAGCAAAGTATTTAAAAAAGTGGTAGGGGTTAGCCCCACTGAATATAGGTTGAGCTTAGGGATGACACAAAACGAACAGCCCAGCATATAACAGGGCTGTTCGTTTTTTCTTATTTGGGATGTTTACTGCTTAAACCATTGCGAAGAGGAAAAATCCTCCGAGCACCCCGCCCAGTAGACCGCTAAGGACCGGCTCCCAGTCTATCTTCTTACCTTCCATCAGATCCGCTAGGGTAAACCTCCGCTCATCTGGGGTTCTTACATCAGCCCGATGCCGTGGTTCAAAAGCCATATGGTACCAACTATGAAAAAGCCGGCCAGGACTCCTCCGAAGCTCTTGTATTCATCGGCCAATTTGCCCCATACCAGGCCGATAACCAGCGGGAAAATAATATCCCCGAAAATAGTGGTCAGCACGTGCTGCCATGTCCACATTACACATCATTCCTCTCGCAGCGTATAGGAGATAACCGGCCAGCGTCGCTCCGGCGAGCTGCAGGAATATGGTCATCAGTGCACCGCCAAGTTAGCACCGTGGAAGATACCGTAAGCTATCCTGACGAGGCCCTTTACCGGGTCGAGCACCACGGTCCCGCCGAGCAGGGCCGAAAGCCATACCGATAGGGCCATATCCACCCAGGCGCCGCCGCCCTTGTTGGGTATACTGCCGGCATAGTGATTTACCAGCCAGCCCGTCGTTATTATGATTCCAGCCGCGAGCCAGCCGCCAGCCAGTTCCACCGGGCCAGGCATGAGGGCCATATGGTAAATACTCCGAAGCCTACAAAGGCACCGGTACACATACCCGCGAGAATTCGCCTTAAACTCATTTTCTTACCTCCCCGAAAATACAAAGTTTGTGTTCTAGAATGTTTGTACCACCTCCCGTAGAATTATTCATCAATCGGTAGGGCAGATTCAATTCAAATATTCTTTATTTTTGGGATTCGGGTTTAAATTCCTCTGAAAAAATATGACTTGGGTGTCTGGATTTTTTTGTACTGAGTTTTTTAAAAGGATTACCGGCTCTCAAAAAAATGCAGTATCCAGGTCGATTTAATCCAGAGGGATAATGACGGAATTGCAGAAAAGATGTTCTATAGAAATTTAAATTTCGGAGGTGTTTATTCAATGAACGGAGAAGCGCTAGGCATGGTAGAGACCAGAGGTTTGATCCCCGCCATAGAGGCGGCAGATGCTATGGTGAAGGCTGCAAATGTCAAGCTTGTGGGGTATGAAAAAATAGGATCCGGTCTGGTAACCGTCATGGTCCGGGGCGATGTGGGTGCGACCAAGGCGGCTACCGATGCGGGTGCAGCCGCGGCCAGAAAAGTGGGAGAGGTTGTTTCGGTCCATGTCATTCCGCGGCCTCACAGCGATGTGGAAAAAATCCTTCCGAAATCAGAGTAATAAAATAGTGCCGCGTAAGGAGGTGGCATAAAGTGGATGAATTGACGATAAAAAAGCTGGTGAAAGAGATAATCGGTAAGGTGGACTCGGAAGAGAAAAAGCCGGTATGCCCCGCCGTAACAAATCCGGGCGTTACGGAATTTGTGGGCACGGCTATCGGCGACACCATAGGCCTTGTTATTGCAAACATCGATTCCAAGCTGCTGGAGAAAACGGGGTTAGATAAGAGGTTCCGCTCTATAGGCATTTTGGGAGGCAGGACGGGAGCGGGGCCGCAAATAATGGCCGCTGATGAAGCTGTAAAGGCCACGAATACCGAGATAGTGGCTGTTGAACTGGCCAGAGACACTAAAGGCGGGGCCGGACACGGTTCGCTGATTATTTTCGGCGCCGAAGAGGTGTCCGACGCTCGTAGAGCAGTGGAAGTGGCTTTAAAAGAATTGCCCAGAACCTTCGGCGACGTTTATGTGAATGATGCAGGGCACCTGGAATTTCAATATACCGCCAGAGCAAGTTATGCCATTGAAAAGGCTTTCGGAGCTCCCCTGGGCAAGGCCTTCGGCCTTATAGTCGGAGCGCCGGCGGCCATTGGTGTGGTGTGCTGCGATACGGCCGTAAAGGCAGCGGAAGTTGATATAGTCGGATATGCTAGCCCGGCCAAGGGCACCAGTTTTACCAATGAGGCCATTCTATTTCTCTCCGGCGAGTCAGGGGCTGTAAGGCAGGCTTTGATAGCAGCCCGCGAAATCGGCAAAAAACTGCTGGCCACGTTGGGCGAAGAGCCGAAGTCGCTGGGTACGCCGTACATCTAATCCGGGAGAGGGGGGAAACGGAAAATGAAGTCTAAGCGCTTCCAGGTGTTGGCCGAGAGGCCGGTAAATAAAGACGGTTTTGTCGCCGAATGGCCGGAAGTTGGACTGGTAGCTGTTGAAAGTCCCAATGACCCAAAGCCCAGCATTAAGATAGAAAACGGCAAAATCGTCGAGATGGATGGCAAAAAGAGAGAAGATTTCGACATGATAGAACAGTTTATAGCGGACTACGCCATAGATGTCGAAATGGCTGAAAAGGCAATGAAAATGGATAGTGTGGAAATAGCCAGGATGCTGGTGGATATAAATGTTCCCAGAGAAGAAGTAATAAAAATAACCAGCGGCCTAACGCCAGCCAAGATCGTGGAAGTTGTTAACATGCTCAACGTGGTAGAGATAATGATGGCAATTCAAAAGATGCGAGCTAGGAAAAGGCCGGGCAACCAGTGCCATGTGACAAACCTGAGAGACAACCCTGTATTGTTAGCGGCTGATGCCGCGGAAGCGGCGCTGAGAGGTTTTGATGAGGAAGAGACCACTGTGGGCATCACCAGGTATGCGCCTTTCAACGCGCTGGCACTTCTCGTAGGCTCTCAAACCGGGCGGGGTGGCGTGCTGACCCAGTGCGCTCTCGAAGAGGCCTTCGAACTCACCATCGGCATGAGGGGATTTACGTCCTATGCCGAGACCATTTCCGTATATGGCACGGAACAGGTTTTTGTAGACGGAGACGACACGCCGTGGTCTAAGGCTTTTCTAGCTTCCGCCTATGCCTCGAGAGGTTTGAAGATGAGGTTTACGTCGGGTTCGGGGTCCGAAGTTCAGATGGGTTACGCAGAAGGCAAATCGATGCTGTATCTGGAAACTCGCTGCGTCATGATTTCGAAGGGAGCCGGGGTGCAGGGCTTGCAGAACGGCTCTATAAGCTGTATAGGTGTCCCGGGAGCTGTGCCTTCAGGCATAAGAATAGTGGCAGGCGAAAACCTGATAACTACGATGCTCGATCTGGAAGTAGCTTCGGGCAGCGATCAGACCTTCTCGCATTCTGATATAAGACGCACGGCCAGGACTCTGCTCCTGATGTTACCGGGTACAGACCTTATTTTCTCCGGTTACAGCTCCGTTCCCAACTATGACAATATGTTTGCTGGTTCCAATTTTGATATCGAGGATGTGGACGATTATCTTGCCCTCCAGAGGGATTTGATGGTGGATGGCGGTCTGAAGCCGGTCACCGAAGAGGAAGTCATCGCGGTTAGGAATAAAGCGGCCAGGGCTTTGCAGGCTGTGTTCAAGAAACTGGGGCTGCCGCCCATAACCGACGAGGAAGTTGAAGCTGCAACGTATGCTCACGGATCAAAAGATATGCCTTTAAGGGACGTAAACGAAGATTTAAAGGCTGCAACAGAAATTATGAACAGAGGAATTCACGGCCTGGACATTGTAAAAGCTCTTGCCGAAAGCGGTTTTAAAGACGTGGCTGAAAATATATTTAACATGCTGAAACAGAGGATAGCCGGCGATTACTTGCATACTTCCGCAGTGCTTGACAAAGATTTCAACATCGATTCCGCCGTCAATAACCCCAATGACTATATGGGTCCCGGTACAGGTTATAGGCTGTCGGCGGAAAGATTGGAAGAAATAAAGAATATTCCGCAGGCGTTAAAACCGGAAGACTTCAAATAAATAAGACCGGGAAAGGAGGGTGTAAATTTATGATAAATACGGAAATGGTCGTCGAGGAAGTAGTGAAAGAAGTTTTGAAAAGGTTGGCCGGAGAAAAGGAAACGGTTGCGAAGGACCATGCGGTTAATAAGCCCGCGGGCCGGGAACTCCTTTTGGAAGAAATAGGAGAAGCAAAGCCGGGGACCAGGGAAGAAGAAGTAGTAATCGGCATTTCTCCAGCCTTTGGAGTTAAATTTTATGAAAATATCACCGGAATTCCTCTGGGGGACATATTGAGAGAAATAATGGCGGGTATTGCCGAAGAGGGGCTGAATGCGAGGGTGATCCGCGTCAGACACACCGCCGATGTGGCCTTCATCGGCCATACTGCAGCAAAACTTTCCGGTTCGGGTGTAGGCATAGGGTTGCAGTCGAGGGGAACCGCCGTAATACATCACAAGGACTTGCAGCCTTTAAATAACCTGGAGCTGTTCCCGCAGTGCCCTGTTTTAACCCTTGAAACATACAGGACAATAGGGAAAAATGCAGCCCTGTACGCCAAAGGCGAGTCCCCTACGCCGGTCCCGGTGATGAACGACCAGATGGCCAGGCCTAAGTTTCAGGCCAAAGCGGCTGTTATGCATAATTTTGAGACGCAGTATGTAAAGCCCGGTTTGAAGCCCGTAGAGATGAAAGTTTCCTTTAGCAAAGGAGGTGCCAATTGATGATAGACGAAAAAGCGCTAGAGGAAATTGTCCGGCAGGTTCTGGAAGAGCTGGGCGGCCATAAAAAGCAAGCGAAGGCGGAAACAAAAAGGGATGAAGGCCTGGATCCCAAACGCGACTTTCCGCTGTCTAAAAAGAGGCCGGAACTATTGAAATCGGCCACGGGGAAAAATTTCAGCAGCATAACGTTGGAGGAAGCTCTTAAAGGGAATATTAAGGCGGAGGATTTTAGAATATCATCCGAGACCCTGCTGATGCAGGCTGAGATTGCGGAAAAGGTCGGGAGAAAACAGTTCGCCAATAATTTGAGGAGGGCTGCGGAACTTTCCAGGGTGCCCGATGAAAGGATACTGGAGATATACAATGCCCTGAGACCTTACAGGTCGACGAAAGAAGAGCTTCTGGCTATCGCCGATGATTTGCAGAATAAATATAATGCACCCACGTGCGCAGCTTTTGTGAGGGAAGCGGCTGAAGTATACGAGCGCAGGAGAAGATTAAAGGGAATGGAATAATATCGCAATAAGATAAGTAATGGAGGCAGTGCCATGATTATCGCAGGTGTCGACATTGGCAACAGCACTACGGAAATAGCCCTAGCGAGGATAGTAAACAACAGGCCGGAATTTATAGCAAGCGGCATTGCAAAGACTACCGGGATTAAAGGCACGGAAGACAACGTACTGGGAATCAGACTTGCCCTGGAGAGAGCCGTTGAAAGGGCCAGAATAGATATGAAAGAAGTAAAACTACTGCGGTTGAATGAAGCTACACCAGTGATATCCGATGTCGCTATGGAAGCCATCACGGAAACTGTAATTACCGAATCCACGATGATTGGGCATAATCCGTCGACACCGGGGGGAATTGGGGTGGGGGTAGGTATTACTACCCCCATATTCGATATCAACTCCAGAAAACCCGGTGAAAAGGTGATCCTGGTAATCCCGAAAAATGTTGATTTCGAGGATGCTGCGAAAAAGATAAACGAAGCCCTTTCAAGAGGGGTCGATGTTAAGGGTGCTATTGTTCAAAAGGACGATGGAGTATTAATATCCAATAGGTTAATAAAGAAAATTCCCATCGTCGATGAGGTGTCGCTCATCGAAAAGGTGCCTTTGAATATGCCGGCCTGCATTGAGGTAGCCGAACCCGGGTTTACTATCAAAACCCTCTCGAACCCTTACGGAATAGCCTCAGTGTTTAACTTAACACCTGAAGAGACGAAAAATATAATCCCTATCGCCAGAGCTCTGATAGGGAACCGCTCGGCCGTAGTCATAAAAACGCCTCGGGGCGACGTAAAGGAGAGGAAAATCCCTGCGGGCCAGATTAAGCTGAAGGGGAAAAACGGCACCCAAGTGGTCGACCTGGAAGAAGGTGCCGATAAAGTTATGCAGGCTTTGGAGCAGGTCTGGCCTTTGATCGATGTGGAAGGTACCCCATCCACCAATGTAGGAGGGCTTATTGCCAGAGTTAAAGAAGTGATGGGGCAGGTCACCTACCAGGATATAAGGGAAATCAAAATTCAGGACATACTGGCCGTGGATATTCTGGTGCCTCAAAGGGTGACAGGCGGAATAGCCGATGAGTTTTTCACCGAGGATGCGGTGGCCGTAGCAGCTATGGTAAAAAGCTCAAAACTGCCCATGGAGAAAATCGCCGAAAAGGTGGAGAGAGAATTAAATATTCCGGTAGAAATAGCAGGTGTCGAGGCCAATATGGCCATATTGGGGGCCTTGACTACACCCGGAACCGATGTCCCCGTAGCCGTTCTGGATCTAGGCGGTGGGTCTACCGATGCAGCTTTCATGAACAGGAAAAGGGAAGTGGTCAGTATCCATATGGCAGGAGCCGGGGAAATGGTGAATATGATAATAGCCGCGGAATTGGGCATTTCCGATAAACAATTGGCTGAGGACATCAAGCGCTACCCGGTGGCGAAGGTGGAGAGCTTATTTTCCATAAGGATGGAAGACGGCACCGTTAGATTTTTCGAAAAGCCCCTGGACCCGGAGACTTTTGCGAGGGTATGCCTGTTGAAGGAAGGAAAACTGGTCCCGCTTCCGCCGGATCTGCAGCTGGAGAAAGTAAGGGAAGTGAGGAGAAAAGCAAAACAAAAGGTATTTGTGTCGAATGCGGTGCGGGCTCTTTCAAAAGTGGCACCTTCGGGTAACCTCAGGTTGATAGATTTTGTAATAATGGTAGGAGGTTCCGCACTGGACTTCGAGATCCCTGAGATGATTTCGGAAGCCCTGGCCGGTTACGGGATTGTTGCCGGCAGAGGCGAGATCAGAGGCAGTGAGGGACCGCGCAATGCGGTGGCGACCGGATTGGTGCTTTCGGGGTGGGAAGGGACGCCATGAGAGTGTACGAGGAGATAAAGCCTACGGTGGTTATTTACTGCGAAGACGAAAACGCCGGCAATGCCTGCTTAAACCGGATATGTGAAGGGCTAGAGGAAGAAGGAGTTCCCTTTGAAGTAACGATAGCAACCGGGGATGAGCCGGAGTTTATGGCCCAAAAAGCTTCCAGGGAGTCCAGAATAGGAATAGGCATTTTTCTCGGCAAGGACGGAACCTGCCTTCTGCAGCATACCAAAATGCCCTACAACATGCCTATAATGAAAATCCACGGGAAATTGGCGGAAGCAGACGACTACAGGCGGTTGGGGGCGAATGCAGCGCGGCTCGCTAAAAATATACCTTTGAGCTTTTAATCGAGGAGGGAGGGGAGAGCTTGAAAAAAGACGGAGCTTTGGGCTTGGTGGAAACCGTAGGGCTCGTAGCCGCTATAGAGGCAGCAGATGCAGGTTCAAAGGCAGCCGATGTGAAACTTATCGGCTACGAACTGGCCAGAGGGGGTGGATTGACTACAGTTAAATTCACCGGGGATGTGGCGGCGGTAAAAGCTGCTGTGGATGCTGCTAAAGCAGCGGCCGAGAGAGTGGGGCGAGTCTACGCCGTCCACGTCATTCCTAGGCCCGCGGATCAGATCAGGCCATTGTTCGGAGAAAAAGAAGAAAAGGATTACAAAGGAAAAAAGGAAGAGGATGGGGAGCCGGAAGAGACGGCTGGGTATAAAGAGCAGGAATCCCGGGAGGATATTGCAGACTCCAAAGAACCAAGCTGCAATATATGCAAAGATCCCGTTTGCCCCAGAAAGAAAGGAGAACCCCGCAGCTACTGCATTCACTATAAAAAAAGATAAAATTCCGGCTAAACTCTTGCCGATGAGGTGAATGATGTGCTTGATAATTTGGACCTGCAGGATATAGTGCAAAAAGTTAAGGAAAAATTATACAGCATCAACAAATTTCCAGAAGTTATTATCAATGTGTCCGCAAGGCACGTGCACCTTTCAAAAGAACATCTGGAAATGCTGTTTGGGAAAAATTATAAATTGACTCCCCTGAGGGAACTGATGCAACCTGGGGAATTTGCCTCCAAAGAGACGGTCATTTTGGTAGGCCCCAAGGGGATTATCCAAAATGTGAGGGTTTTGGGTCCTATTAGAAAGAAAACCCAGGTGGAAATTTCAAAAACTGATGGTTTTGTTTTGGGAATAGATCCTGTTGTGAGAGATTCGGGAAATCATGAAGGCTCTTCGGGGTGTATCCTCGTAGGGCCCGTAGGCGGTATAAGGATTGAAGAGGGAGTTATTGCAGCCATGAGGCATATACATATGCCCACCCGGTTTGCTGAAAAATACGGGATTAAAGACAGGAGTTTTTTAAAAGTTTTGGTGGAGGGCGAAAGAAAAGTTGTCTTTGACAAAGTGCTGGCAAGAGTTTCCGACCATTTCGTCCTCGAGATGCATATAGATACCGACGAAGCCAATGCAGCCGGAGTCAGGAGCGGGGACAAAGGTTTTTTGATTCTATAATGATTCCGCCCGGCGGGTGAGGGGACGGAAGGAGATATTTTTATGAACCTGACTGGTGAAAAACTCTGCGAAAAATTTGCATCATGCGTGAATTCAAGGCCCCTGAAAAGGGCTGCCAGGTACAGGGTAGGAGTGGATTTGGGGACCGCCAATGTAGTGGTGGCGGTTGTGGATGAAGATGGTGAGCCGGTGGCGGGAAAATTAAAGAAGGCTCAAGTGGTAAGGGATGGCCTCGTAGTGGATTTCGTAGGGGCGAGAGACATACTTACCAAAATGATACAGGAGCTTTGTGATGAATTGGGGGAGGAACTTGTAGATGCAGCATGTGCGGTTCCTCCGGGAACCGGAATGGCGGACTCGAAAGCAACAATGTACGTCGTCGAAGCCAGCGGTTTGGAAGTCAGAAACATCGTTGACGAACCATCCGCCGCAGCCAAGGTCCTAGGGATAACCAACGGAGCGGTAGTGGACATAGGTGGCGGTACCACGGGGATATCGGTGTTAAGAGAAGGTAAAGTGGTATATACCGCTGACGAGCCGACGGGCGGCACTCATTTTACCCTGGTTTTAGCAGGACATTTTAATTTGCCTTTTGATGAGGCCGAAAATATTAAGCTGGATGAAAAAAATCAGAAAAGACTGTTCCCCATACTTAAGCCTACAATGGAAAAAGTTACGGATATAACAAAAAGGCATATACAGGGTTTTGATGTAGGGACAATTTATTTGGTTGGCGGTGCCAGCGCCCTGTACGGCCTCAAGGATGTAATGTCGAATGTTCTCGGCATTGAGGTGGTCGTTCCTCAATATCCGCTTTATGTTACTCCGCTTGGTATTGCCCTTTCATGTCCGTAAGGAGTGGTGATTTTGGAAGACCTGAAGGAAAAAATAAGGGAAATCGTGATGGAAGTTATAAAAAAATATTATTCTGCGAAAATCCTGGTTGTCGTCACGGGGGGTACGGTAAACTTCGATGTATCGCTGAAGGAATTGGCTGCCCTGAAAAAAGAGCAGGAGATATCTTATACCGTGCTCTTTAGCCGGAAAGGGTCAAAGATCCACGATGTAAATGCGATTATAAAGGAGCTTGAGCCGGAGAGGGTAGTAATCGATGGAGAAGAAATAGCTTGTATCAGGAAGTTTTTAAAACCCTTTAAAGCGGTAGTCGTGGCGGCGTTAAGCAGAAATACAGCATCCAAAATAGCAAACCTTTTTTCAGAAAACCTCACGACAGAAGTAATTATCGATTCTTTGATGCTTGGTATCCCGGTGATAGCAGCAAAGGACGCTGCATATCCCTGTTCAGAAGCATGGCGGGACCTCGGGTTTATCTGGATGGGAACCGGCCTCCGGAAGGCTTACGAAGACGTTTTGAAAAGGGTGGAGGAATACGGCGTCATTTTATGCGATTCAAATGAGTTAAAGCAAAAGGTTGAAGGGATCTTATGGCAGCCAAAAACTAAAGCCCGCGAAGATATACAGGGCGGAACTTCATCCGGGGCGTATATAGAGAAAAATATAGTTACAGCGCAGGACTTAATGCCCTACCGTGGAAAAGGCGATGAGATATATATCCCGCAGAATGCAATCCTAACCCCGCTCGCTATGGACTTTATAAGAGAATATGATGTTAAAGTCTATAGGAAATGAGGTGAAAAATTGTTAATAGCCAGGGTTGTAGGTAACGTAGTAGCGACTAAAAAGAATGAAGGCCTTGTTGGAGAAAAACTTTTGATTGTAAACCCAGTTAAAAGAAAGGACAGAGACGGCTGGTCGATTACAGAAAAAGAGGAATTGATCGTGGCTGTGGACAGGGTGGGGGCGGGGATAGGCGAAACGGTCCTCCTGGTGACGGGAAGCACTGCTTCTAAAGTTATAGAGCACAAAAACGCCCCGGTGGATGCGGCAATAATCGGCATAATCGATGAAATTGAAATGCATTGAACCTGAAAGAGGGAATTTTATGAGAGTTTATACAAAAACGGGAGATGGCGGGAAGACAAGTCTTCTGGGGGGCGGGAGGGTAGAAAAATATAACATCAGGGTAGAAGCCTACGGCACCGTAGACGAAGCGGTAGCCTTCATCGCCTTTGCGCGATGCAATGCTCGTACTCAGAGGACAAAGGATTTGCTTTTCAAAGTCGAAAGAGAACTCTTTAAATTAGCGGCTGAACTGGCCTGTCCTGAACCCGGGAAAATGTTGCAGGAGACCATTTCGGATGATGATATAATGTGGCTGGAGAGAACCATCGATTATATATCAAGGGAAATCAGCTTTAATAATGACTTTGTGCTGCCCGGGCCTTACGCATCTTCGTCATCGCTGCATATGGCAAGAACTGTGGTAAGAAGGGCAGAAAGGCAGGTTGTTAAGCTTTCGGTAGAAGAAAAAATAAGGCCAGTAATTTTAAGATACCTGAATAGGCTGTCCGATTTTCTTTATATCCTATCTCTTTACGAAGAAATGGAAGAGGTAATCGAAAGGTCCGTGAAAGAATTAAAAAACAGGCTAGCGGGCGGGGAGTTTTGCGGTCCCGAGAAGGCGGAGAGTATGAATCTTGAGAATTCACTTAAAATAATCGAAAAAGCCGAAAAGAAGGCAAAAGAAATAGGAAGGCCGGTGTGCATAGCAGTTGTGGATGCGGGCGGCGGTTTGATAGCCTTCCACAGGATGGACAATGCCCTGCCCGTAAGCGTGGAGCTTGCTATAAACAAGGCTTTTACGGCCGTAATGCTCAAAATGGAAACATCCCGGCTCTCGCAACTTGCCCGACCTGATGGAGAATTGTATGGAATTAACACTGCATGCGGCGGGAGGATAGTCACCTTTGGTGGAGGTATTCCCGTCTTTTTCGGTAAAAGGCTGGCCGGAGGCATCGGCGTAAGCGGCGGGACTGTGGGTGAGGACGAAAATATAGCGAAAGCCGGCCTCTCGGCGATAACCAACTCTGGGAGGTGACATATAATGGTCGACGAAAAAGTTGTGGCGGCTATAGCAAAAAGAATTATAAATGAATTAAAATTATGCGAATCCGGATTTTCAAAAGGAGAATCCAAAGAAGAATTCGGAATCTTCGACAACCTGGACGATGCGGTTGAGGCGGCGTCGAAGGCCCAAAAAAGATTTGCAGCTTTAGATCTGGAAAAGCGAGAGGAAATAATTCAGGCCATAAGGGAAGCGTGCATGAACAATGCCAGGTATCTTGCAGAACTGACGGTAAGTGAGACGGGGATAGGGCGTGTCGAGGATAAGATTGTAAAAAATATTTTGGCGGCAAAAAAGACTCCGGGAACGGAAGACCTCAGGCCAACGTGCTGGACGGGGGATCACGGGCTCACTCTTGTAGAGATGGCCCCCGTAGGAGTTATAGGCTCGATAACTCCCGTTACGAATCCGGTGGCTACGGTAATCAATAACTCGATCAGCATGCTGGCGGCAGGAAACGCTGTGGTATTCAACCCGCACCCCACAGCCAAGCGTAGTTCCAATAAGGCTGTGGAGATAATAAATGAGGCCATTATGAAAGCGGGAGGCCCAAGACATCTTGTCAATACCGTTGCCGAGCCGACTATCGAGACGGCAAAAGCCCTGATGGCTCACCCCAAGGTCAATCTCATCAGCGTGACCGGAGGCAAAGCGGTGGTGAACGAGGCTTTAAGGTCCGGCAAAAAGGCCATAGGGGCCGGTGCGGGTAATCCTCCCGTTGTTGTCGATGAGACTGCGGATATCATAAAGGCCGCCCATGATATTTTCTGCGGTGCCAGTTTTGACAATAACCTCCCCTGCATAGCCGAAAAGGAACTCATAGCGGTGGAGACCATTGCCGATATGCTTCTGGAGAGGCTCGCCAGAGAAGGAGCTTATATACTCAGGGGAAGGGACGTAGAAAAAATAACGGATGTTATTTTCGATGAAAATCACAGAATAAACAAAAAGCTGGTTGGTAAAGATGCGTCGTTTATCCTGGAGCAAATAGGTATTGAAGTCGGTAAGGATGTGAGGCTGGTAGTGGTACCCGTGGATCCGGAGCACCCACTGGTTCATCACGAACAGCTAATGCCGGTACTGCCTTTCGTCAGGGTTCCCAATATCCAGGAAGCGATAGAGCTGGCCGTCAGGGCTGAAGGTGGAAACAGGCATACAGCAATAATGCATTCTAAGAATATAGATAATATGACGAATTTCGCAAGAGCAGTACAGACCACGATCTTCGTGAAAAATGCACCTTCATATGCGGGGATAGGTTTCGGAGGGGAAGGATATGCGACCTTTACCATTGCCGGGCCTACGGGTGAAGGGTTGACTTCCGCCAGAACCTTCACAAGGCAGAGAAGGTGTGTGCTGGTCGATGCCTTCCGAATCATATAGATGAAGAGGAATGATGGCGATGGATGTATCGAAAGAAATAATTGAAGCGGTAAAGGATGCAGGAATAGTAGGGGCCGGGGGAGCAGGGTTCCCGGCCCATATAAAATTAAATGCAAAATGCGAAGTCGTCATAGCGAATATGGCCGAGTGTGAACCCCTGCTGTTTACCAACCAAGCGTTGGTAGAGCATCATCCAGATGAAGTGCTGCAGGGTCTGCAAATAGCAATGCAGGCTACAGGGGCTAAAAAAGGGGTAATTGCCATGAAAAAGAAATACGAAGCCTGCAAAAAAGCCCTGGAAGGGAAAGTTGGAGGCTATGAAAATATCGTAATTCACGAACTAGGGGATTTTTACCCGGCCGGCGATGAGCATGTAATGATAAAAGAAGTTCTGAAAAGGACCATGCCCATGAGCGGTATACCAGCCGATGTGGGAGCAGTAGTCCATAATGTAGAAACTCTTTACAACATTAAAAAAGCTTATTGTGACAAAAAGCCAGTCACCGAAAAATTCGTGACAGTTGCCGGTGCCGTGAGGCACCCCCTAGTGGTTAAAGTTCCAATAGGTTTGAGGTTTGCCGAACTTCTCGATCTCGCAGGAGGACCTACTGTAAAAAATTATATTTTAGTCGACGGTGGGCCCATGATGGGAAATGAAGTAGATGCCGGCGACGCAGTAACGAAGACCACTTCAGCCCTTTTGGTAATTCCGGAGGGCACCATGCCTTATATTTCCAGAAAGACCAGGATAGAGGTGATGCTGAATAGAGCCAGAGCCGCCTGCTGCCAGTGCAGAAATTGTACCGATATGTGTCCGCGGTATCTTCTTGGGCACAGCCTGGAGCCTCACAGGATAATGCGCACGGTCTCATACGGCATACCGGATCCGGAAACGGTCAAAAATTCTTTGTTGTGTTCGGAATGCGGGCTGTGTGAAATTATATGTTCCATGGGTCTCAGCCCCAGGAGAATAAATTCGAAGTTAAAAAGACTTCTGCAAGAAAAGAAGATAAGGTTTCCCAAGATGAATGTAGAAAGGGAAAGGTTCGAAAGGGAAAGCAGGAAGTACCCGACAAAAAAGCTAATCGCAAGGCTAGGCCTGTACGATTATTCCCATCCAATAGACTACGCCGATATAAAGATTGACGCCAAGGAAGTGAAATTAATGCTACGGCAGTACGCCGGCCTCAAGCTACTCCCGCTGGTGAAAGAAAAAGATGAAGTCAAAGCCGGGGAATTAATAGCCAAGGCTCCGGAGGGAAAACCCGGCGTAAATCTCCACGCCAGTATTGACGGGATTGTCGCAAGTATTGACGAAACATCGGTCGTAATCAGAAGAGAATGAGGAGGGTCGACATGAAAGCACTGGGACTGTTGGAGTTCTGCGAGATAACCAGAGGACTGGTAGCTTCGGACAGTATGTTGAAATCTGCTCCGGTAGAACTGATTACCGCTACCAGCGTGTGCCCCGGCAAATTCATCGTTTTAATTACCGGCGAGGTAGGTGCCGTCAAAAGCGCCTTAAAGACAGGAAAGGACGCTTTTAAAGAAGGAGTAATCGACGAACTGCTTATACCCAACCCCGATGAATCGTTAATATCTGCCCTGTGGGGCACCGCGGACGTGAATATGGAAAAGCAATCCCTTGGACTCATAGAAACTTTCAGTGTAGCCTCGGCAATAAAGGCTGCGGATGCCGCAGCTAAGGGTGCTAATGTGGTAGTCGCGGAAATAAAGTTGGCCAGAGGAATGGGTGGAAAATGTGTAGTTGTTATTCTGGGCGAAGTTAGTGCTGTAAAAACCGCCGTGGAAAACGGAGTCAGAGCCGTGGAAGAAGGGCTTTTGGTCAGCCATGCGGTAATAAGCAATGTAAATCAAAAGTTGTTAAGAGAATGGATTTAAAATGTGTTAAATACCTGCCTTTTCGGCAGGTATTTCAATAAGATTAAACTTTATTTTATATTCTTTCGTCTGGAGAAAAAAAATTATCCTCATTCTTCATAAATAAATACGTCCTCTATTCCAACACCGAATACCCTCGCTATTTTAAAAGCCAGTTCGAGGGAAGGGTAATATTTGCCCTTTTCCAAAGCTATAACCGTTTGCCTCGTAATTCCAAGCTTTTTCGCCAGTTCCTCCTGTGTCATGTCGTGCATAGCCCTGAAAACCTTTATTTTATTTTTTATCATCGCCGTCTTCTCCCGTCAGATTCCTCGTATAGAAGTAGTAGAAGAAGGAATAAAGAACCAGCATATAGCAAATGGAATAGAGCAGGGTATAACCGGCAATCTCCAACTCCGGATGGACCCTTTTATATCCCAGGAAGATTAAGCCCAAAATCGTCAGCGAGATCCCAAAGACGTCCATGGTCTTTTTAGAAGCCTTCCCGGCGTACGTCTGGATCATCTCATCTTCTATTACATCCTTAAAGTGCCGGGGTTTTTTTAAAAATTTCAAGGAGGGGACAAAATGCGTTTTTGCCGGTTTTTTTACATGGACAAAGTCCGGTGGGGTATGCTGGAAGACGGGCGGATGCAGTCACTGTCCGCTCCACCCTATTACCGGGTGGTTAAAGAAGGAGATCCCCTGCCGCTGGAGGAGGTAAATCTTCTCGCCCCTGCCGAACCTTCTAAAATCGTCTGCCTTGGCTTGAATTACGCCGACCACGCCCGCGAGATGGGCGTAGACCTTCCGAAAGAACCCGTCATTTTTCTGAAACCGCCTTCCAGCGTGGTAGGGCCGGGGGACAGGATAATTCTGCCTTCCGTATCCCGCCGGGTGGATTACGAAGCGGAGCTGGCGATCATCATTGGAAGGGAGGCCTATGAAATTCCCAAAGAACGGGCTTTTGATTACGTCTTCGGGTATACCTGCGCCAACGATGTCACGGCCCGGGACCTTCAAAAAAAGGATGGCCAGTGGACCCGCAGTAAATCCTTCAACACCTTCTGCCCGCTCGGGCCCTGGATCGAAACGGAGCTGGACCCCGCCAACCTCTCGATCCAGCTCAAAAAGAACGGAGAAATAAAGCAAAAATCCACCACAGCAAATCTAATATTTAAAGTACCTGAGATCGTCGCCTTCATATCTTCGATAATGACCCTGCTTCCCGGGGACGTCATCCTCACGGGTACGCCCGCCGGGGTCGGACCCGTGAAGCCCGGCGATATCCTGGAGGTTTCCATCGAGGGGATTGGAATTCTGACGAATCCGGTCCAAGGTATGAAAAATGTTCTCGCAAAATAACGGAAAGGGATGGTGCTGATCTTTGGACATAAAAATGATTGTGTTTGACCTGGACGGTACTCTCAAAGACTAAAAAAATGATATTGTGAACTCCGTAAATCTGATGCTGGGAAACTTAAACCTTCCCACCCTGGGCGAGAGGCTGCTTGAATACTTTGACATCAGGCGGTATTTTTCTGCTGTCATTGGCCCTGAAAAAGTGAGCAGGAATAAGCCGGATCCGGAGATGATGCTCAAGGTCATGAGCGAGCTGGGTGCGGAGCCTGAAAAAACTCTAGTCGTTGGAGACTCACACCTGGACGTACTGGCGGGTAAGCGGGCCGGTGCTCACACCTGCGGTGTGACTTACGGCATAGGCGACCTGAAGGAACTGGTTCGGGCAGAGCCCGATTTTCTTATATGCAGCTTGAGCGGGCTAACTTTACTGCTTTGCTGAATCTAGCTTTTATGGGGGAGATCTCAGGTGAACAGGATAATATTAACATTCACCCTTGCCATTGCAGGAGGCTTCATAGGCAGAGAACTGAGGCTACCGGCGGGTAGTCTCATCGGAGCCATGGTATTCGTCGGTACGGCGAATCTACTCGGCGCAAATCCCGAAATTCCGGAGTACTTCAATACCCTGGCTCAGATAACCGTGGGAGGGTTTCTGGGCCTCTCCATCACAAGGCAGCTGGTGTCGGAACTAAAAAACTATTTAATTCCTTCCCTGATGGTAGTTGTTATGCTGGCCGTATTCGGGGTTATAACTGGATTTGTGGTAAGCAGGGTTACCGGCACCGACCTTTATACTTCGCTCTTTGGCAGTGTGCCCGGGGGTATGCAGGAGATGATAGTGCTTTCGGAGTCCTACGATGTTAACCACCCGGCTGTGGTGGTAATCCAGACGGTGCGGAGGATTTTAATCGTCGTTATATACCCGCTGCTCGTACATCTTGTTCACAGACTTACAGGCAATCCGCTCAATTTTTCCGCGAAGTAGCATTGGAAGTTTAGTTCCATGAAAACAACATTAAGCCGCTGATACATCGCCGGCGGCTTTGTTATGTTTTTTCCTTCCGCGCCTCTTCTACAGCTTCTATGAAAAGCTTCAGGCTGGAAGGTGGAATCTTTTTATCTTTGGCTTTTTTGAAGATCTCTTGATACTCGTAAGAGATTTCCTGGTTTTCATTCACCAAAAAATCATGAGGGATTTCTTGCTCTTCGTCCTCCAGAAACCAGCTGAGCGGTTTTTCTGCGTAGGCGGAAAGTACCTTAAGTACCTTTTTAGAAGGTTCACGCTTCCCGGTGGCGTACTTCTGCAGGGTCGTATAATGAATTTTGTAGCCCGTTTTTTCGTAAATTCTATCGGCTAGTTCCGAATAAGACAGGTTTCCCTTAATTAGGTCTATTTTTTTACTTATCTCAGCCATATAATCTCCCCATTAATAAAAATAATGACAAAAAGTCTAAAATCGCCGGAAAAAAAAGATAAAAATCGAGGTATTCCGTCTAAATTGCTTTTAATGAGCTAATTTTGCCCCGAACGACAAATTGACTAGAAAAGACAACTTGTCTATAATTAAAATATTGTCAAGCCATTTATTACATGCCTCTTCAGAATATGTTACAGGTTTCTCAGGTACATGTCAAGGTTCTTAAATGATACCGCCACGGGGTTGATCATCGATGGTCGGGATAGTCATGGTATCCCATTGCAATCTTGCTCCAGAACTGCATAAGACCCTGGAAACGGTCATGGGGGTTCAGCAGCACATTGAGTCCGTTGGCCTGCACCCTGGCGAAAGCAAAGAAAATTTTAAACTCAGGGTGGTGGAGGCGGTTTCCAGGGTGGATAGGGGAAGGGGTGTACTCATCCTGGCCGACCTGTTCGGCGGGACGCCCTGCAACGCCTGTTTTGAACTGATTGGGTCGGAGCTCAGAAATGCTAGGATAGACATCCTCACAGGTTTAAACCTGCCTATGGCGGTGAAAGCCTGCCGGGCAAGGCACGTAAAGAGTCTGAAAGAACTGGTCAGTGTCGTAAAAAAGGCCGCCACGGAAGGCGTAATGAGCTACGCGGAGATGCTGGTAGAGTAAAGAAAGGAGCGAAGGCACCTGCTGGAAAAAGCGGGTGTTTTTATTTTACCACTTTTTTGTCCGAGCTCGAATGTCCTTTAAAAAGCATTCTGGGATTTTGCCCCGGTTAAAAAGCTGCCATATGATTTTGAAGTAGAGACTATTATATATTAAAATAAACGTGGGTGATGCTGCATGATAATATCGGCCAGCAGAAGAACCGACATTCCGGCCTTTTACGCCGGCTGGTTTATGGACAAGGTCCGCAAGGGCAGAGTTGTGGTCTATAATCCGTTCAACGGGGTGGGGTGGGAAGTGTCGCTCAAGCCCGAAGACGTGGATGCTGTAGTATTCTGGAGCAAAAACTTCGGGCCCCTCATTCCTTGCCTTGATGAGCTGAAAGAAAAATACCGCCTTTACTTTTTATTTACCATCACGGGCCTGCACGGTATACTGGAGGATAACGTCATTTCCGCCGGTGAAGCTGTAGAACAGTTTATAGAGATTTCCCGCAAGTTTTCGCCCGGCCATGTACAGTGGAGGTTTGATCCGATTGTCATTACCGATGTCACCGGGGAGGATTTCTACCTGGAGCGGTTTGAATCCCTCGCCCGCAAGCTCAAGGGTTATACCCGGCGCTGCTATATCAGCTTTGCCACACTGTACGACAAAGTAAGGAGAAACTTCGCCATGCTTGAGCGGAAAAGGGGTATCCGCCTGCTGGAATGGGACGAGGACACGAAGAGGAATTTTGCCAACCGCCTGGGAAGCATCGCCCGCGATTACGGCATCAGGGTTTACAGCTGCTGCAGCGACTTTCTCGCGGGCGAATACATGGAGCGGGGAAGCTGCGTGGATGTGAACATGATAAATGAACTGTATTCCGTCGAAATAAAATCCCCTTTGAATCCCACGAGGCCCGGGTGCGGCTGTTACAAGAGCGTGGACATAGGCGTATACAACACCTGCCCCCACGGCTGCCGCTACTGCTACGCGAATCATGACGCGAAAAAAGCCCTGGAAAATTACAGGTCCCACAACCCCTGTTCGGACTTTCTGGGAAACCGGGAGTTGAAAGTGGTAAGAAAATAAGGTGCTCCAAAGAATTTTGACAAAAAATTTAAATATTGGTATGATTTTTTTGAGGTGGAGGAAATGGCGAAAACAGCCAAAGACATGACCTTTGAAGAACTCCAAATATACAAAAAATTTTTACGACAAAGATCGATGTTAGAGAAAGAAGCTCTTAAAAACAGGTATGAAGAGGCCTGGAATGCGGCCAAAAAAGCAGCCGAATTATTATACACGAAATTTAGAGCAGAAAGGGTTTTGGTCTTCGGTTCCCTAACCGACCGATCAAGGTTTAACAAATGGTCGGACATAGATATAGCCGTTTCGGGTCTTGTCGATGAACTATTTTTTAAAGCCGTTGCCGAAGTTACTTCTCTGGATAGTAAATTCAAAATAGATCTAATAGATCTGGATAACTGTGCTGCTTCGCTGAAAGAGAGAATTGATCGGGAGGGGGTGCTGTTGTGAACGGTAAATACCTCACAATATCGGGACGTATAAAACAGGAACTGTCGGAAATTAAAACTAGCATTGAAAGAGCCAAGATAGCTTGGGAAAGGGCTCAGCAATCTTCAGATTCCCTTTACCTGGACAGCGTAGCTTTGAACCTTCACGATTTTTACAGCGGTCTTGAAAGGATATTCGAGCTTATTGCGGAGAATGTTGATGAAACCAAGCCTTCAGGGAGCAACTGGCATCAAGAATTGTTGAGACAAATAGCCACTGAAATACCCAAGATACGACCCGCGGTTATTTCGCAGGAATTAAGACAAAGACTTGACGAGTACAGAGCTTTCAGACATATTGTAAGAAATGTTTACGCCCGTAACTTCAAAGTAAACAGGATAAAAATGCTTTTAGATAGTGTTGAGGAAGTTTTTTCTAAGACAGAAAACGAGTTGTTGGCATTCTGCAATTTTCTAGAAGAACTTTGACCATAAATTTTTACGGGTTGGGAGAAAGGAGAAAATTTATGGCTAGAGTGTTTGTCACCGGAGGAGCCGGATACATAGGAAGCCATGTGGTAAAGCTCCTTGCCGAAAAGGGCTACGAAGTCATGGTTTTCGACAACCTCTCTACGGGCAGGCGGGGCGCCGTACTGGCGGGGGAATTGGTCGAGGGGGACATACTGGATTTGGAAACCCTTGAGAGGGCTATGGACGGGTTCAGGCCCGACGCCGTAATGCATTTTGCCGCAAAGATCGTCGTGCCCGAGTCGGTGCAAAAGCCGCTCATGTATTACGAAAACAACACCTGCGGCGCGCTGAACATCCTGAAGGCAATGCGGCGGTGCGGTGTGAACAAGCTAATATTCTCTTCCACGGCGGCAGTCTACGGCGAGCCTGCCAGGATGCCCATAACCGAGGATTTTCCTCTTAACCCCGTGAACCCTTACGGGAGGAGCAAGGCCGCAGTAGAAGCGGTGCTGAAGGATCTTTCGGCGGCCGAGGACTTCAGGTACGTTTCCCTCAGGTACTTCAACGTGGCCGGGGCGGACCCCGAGGGTAAGATAGGCGAGATGAAAGCCGACGCCACCCACCTTATAACCATGTGCGTAAGGACCGCCTGCGGCAAGAGGGACAGGCTTTACGTCTACGGCACCGACTACCCCACCTACGACGGGACCTGCGTAAGGGATTACATCCACGTGATGGACCTGGCCGGCGCCCACATCCTGGCCCTGGAGTACCTGCTTTCCGGTGGGCGTAGCGATGTGTTCAACTGCGGCTACGGCAGGGGCTATTCGGTGCGGGAAGTAGTGGATGAAGCGAAGAAAGTAACCGGAGTGTACTTTCCGGTGGAATACACGGCCCGGAGGCCGGGGGACCCGCCGGAGCTGGTGGCCGACTCCCGGAAGATAAGGGAGAAGCTGGGCTGGAAGCCGCTGTACGACGACTTGGGGTTTATCATAAAAACTGCTTGGGAATGGGAAAGGAAACGTTAAAGGGCGGGATATATTTATGTTCGAATCCCTTGACAGGAAGAAGGCTTTAATAGACAGCAGAAGGCCCTTTCCGCAAAGTGCGTTGAGAAATCTCAAATCCTAGTACGATGTGGAATGGACTTACAATTCCAATGCCATAGAAGGCAATACCCTTACACTGATAGAAACGAAGTTAGTGCTGGAGGAAGGCATTACCGTCGGTAGGGGGAAATAAACTTAATGATCAGCGGCAGCAAACACAGGCCTCCGGAGGGTTTATTTGTTCGGGAACTCATGCGGGACCTTCTCGAATGGTATAAAGAGAATAAAGCAAAACTTCACCCGGTAGAATTGGCGGCGGTTTTTCACCATAAGTTTACGTATATTCATCCGTTTGTAGACGGCAACGGCAGGGTAGCAAGGCTGCTTATGAATCTTATATTGATGAAAAACGGCTACCCCCCTGCCGTAATAAAAGTTGAAGACCGTTTGGAATACTTGGAAGCGTTGGAGAAAGCAAGCGTAAAGGGAAACCTGAAAGACTTCATAGACTTTATCGCAGGACAGGTCGAAAAAAGCCTTGATGAATATATAAAAATCTTGGGATTACAAAGAGAAATTCCGGAGAGGATGAATGGCCTTGAAGCTTAACAGAATCGGGGATAACGTCTACTGTATCGACGCTGCGGTAAACATGGGGCTGATCACCGGGGACGGCGGCGAAGCACTGCTCGTGGACGCCGGCATAGACGACAGCGTATCCCGCAAGGTAAAGAGGATCATAGAAGAGAACGGCTTTAAGCTGAAAGGTATAATAATAACCCACGCCCACGCCGACCACTGCGGCGGCGCACCCCACCTGGTAAAGACCACGGGGGCAAGGGTGTTTTCAAACGCTTACGAAAAAACGGTGCTGGAATTCCCTATCTGGGAGCCGGTATACCTCTTTTCAGGGGCATACCCTCCGGCGCCGCTCAGGAATAAATTCCTGCTGGCACCGGGAGTGAAGGTAGACGGAGTTCTGGAGGCCGGAGTCCAGACCCCGGAAGGCTTTGAGGTGGAAATTCTGGACCTTTCGGGGCATACTCCGGGGCAGATAGGCGTCGCAGCCGGCGGGGTGCTCTTCTGCGCCGATTCGGTAATAGCACCGGGATACATAGAAAAACACGGTGTTCCGCTCAACGCCGACATAAAGAAAGCCCTGAAAACGCTGGATCTCCTGGAAGAGAGGAGTGAAGGCTTCTTTGTGCCCTCCCACGGCGACCCTGTAGAAAATATAAGGCCGGTGGTGTCCGCCAACCGGAAAAGGATTCTCGAAACCGTAGAATACGTAATGGAGTCTCTCAGGGAACCCCGCACGGCGGAGGAAGTACTGGCAGGAGTGTGCGACAGGTTCGGCATCGTCATGGGCAATATGACCCAGTACTACCTTATGAACCTGACGGTTATGGCGTATATCGGATACCTGCTGGATGAGGGCGAGATAACGAATTTTTACGAATCCGGCCGGCAGTTTTTCCGCGTTAAAACCGCTTAGGCGTTTTTTTATTTTGAGCCGGTGAAAAAATAAGACTATGAAGGCAAAGATACGTCACTTCCTGATATACGGTGCGGTGGGCTGGATAATGGAGATTACCTTCACGGGAATTGGTTCCATCCTGAGGGGGGATCCGAGGCTGACGGGATGGACGTACCTATGGATGTTTCCAATATACGGTTCTGCGGTCATGTTAGAACCCGTCCACGATATGATAAGGCATGTACCCGCCTGGTTGAGGGGGATCTTCTGGACCGGTGTCATAATCGCTGTCGAGTATTTCAGCGGTCTCGCCATCAGGGTGCTGGTGGGTGTATGCCCCTGGGATTACGGGGAAAGCGCTTTTGCTGTGGACGGCCTCATAAGGTTGGATTACGTGCCTTTTTGGTACGTTGTGGGTTTGCTGTTCGAAAGGCTGCATAACCTGCTGGACCGGGTGGAGAGCTGAATCTAATTTAAATTGACAGAAGCGCGGTTCCAGAGTTATGATAAAACAAACACCGGTGCGTATGAGGTGGTAAGTTTGTTTCTGATAAAGGAATTCAAATTCGATGCGGCCCATAACCTGGTAAAGTATAAAGGCAAATGCGAGAAACTGCACGGCCATACTTACAGGCTGGTGGTGGTGCTGGAGGGAACCCCCGACGCTGAGGGCATGATAATGGACTTTCTGGAGCTGAAAAACATAGTGGAGGACAGGGTGCTGAAGCTCCTCGACCACTCCTACATCAATGATTTCGTGGAACAACCCTCCGCGGAAAACATTGCGGTGTGGGTATGGAAACGGTTGGAGGAAAGGGTAAATAGGGAAAACTGCAGGCTTTACGAGGTGCAGGTCTGGGAGACCGCCACCAGCGGAGCCGTCTACAGGGGTGAAGGTCTTGAAGGACGTTCAGAGTGAGAGGGACGAGAGAAGGGTGCCTCTGAAAAAGGTCGGTGTAAAAAATATCGAGTGGCCCCTCAAGGTGTTGGACAAAAGTAAGGGTTACCAGCATACCGTCGCCAGGGTGAGCCTTTCGGTAGACTTGAAGCATTACATGAGAGGAACCCACATGAGCAGGTTCGTGGAAGTGCTGAACGACCTTGAAATGCTGAGTCCAAAAGCCCTGGAAGACATCCTAGCAAAGATCAAGGAAAAGTTGCAGGCGGAGAGCAGCCACCTGGAGATGTCTTTTCCGTATTTTATATGGAAGGATTCGCCGGTCTCAGGGCTGGCGTCACCCCTCAAAATCGAAGCAATAATCAGAGCCGAAAAAAGTGCCGAGTCTGCCATAACGATGGGGGTTAGTGTGCCGGTACATACCCTCTGCCCGTGCTCCAGGGAGATAAGCGAAAGCGGAGCCCACAACCAGAGGGCGGTAGTGGAAATATACGTGAGGTCCAGGAAGATGATATGGTTTGAGAACCTTGTCGAAATCGCCGAGAAGAACGCCAGCTGTCCCATATACACCCTGCTCAAGCGGCCGGATGAAAAATTCGTGACGGAACGGGCGTATCAAAACGCCAAATTTGTGGAGGACGTGACCAGGGACGTGGCCCTGGAACTGGAAAGGGACGACAGGATAGAATGGTACAGGGTCGAGGTGACCAGTTTCGAGAGCATACACAACCACGACGCATTTGCATGCGTTGAGAAGGGGTGGCTTGAAGATGCTGATTGAGTTAAGCCTTGATTTTTTGCGGGCGGAGATGGAAAGGGTGAAAGCCCATCCCGCATCGTTCCCCATTTTTGAAAGAAAATCTAGGATTATCCTTTTGAAAATCTACGGCGTCTCTGCACCGGGAGCCAACGTATTGAAGCAGGAGATGCTCTCGCTGGGCGGGGATGCAGTGGTCCATAAAAACGCGGTGGACTGCAAAGTGAGCGAATCGGATGTGATACTCCTGGGTACTAGAAAGCATTATGAAGCCCTGGTCAAAAAAATGGAGGCGGCCGATTATTTCGGTCTGACGCGCGTGAGGAAAGAACTGAAGGATTTCCTGGAAAGGCGGAAGGCGGAATATATTGACAGCCCCTGGGGCAGGAGAATATCCTTCGAGCGTACCCTGGTCATGGGGATTATCAATGTGACGCCGGACTCGTTTTACACCGGCTCGAGAAAGCAGGACCTGAAGGAGATCCTGGAAGCCGCTTCTCATATGGTGGAATGCGGCGCCGACATCATTGACGTCGGAGGGCTCTCAACCCGCCCGGGTTCCGAACCGGTCGCCGAAGAAGAGGAACTGGCCAGGGTCGTTCCTGCGGTAAAGGCTATACGGGAGAGCTTTCCCCGGATTCCCATATCGGTAGATACGTACAGGGCTGAAGTGGCCCGAAAAGCTCTACAGGCCGGGGCTGATATAATAAACGACATAAGCGGACTCATGTTCGATGAAAACCTGGTCAGGGTGGCTGCCGAGTTCAGGGCTCCCCTGGTGCTGATGCATATTAAGGGCACTCCGAAAGACATGCAGAAGGACCCGCATTACGACGACGTGGTAAGGGAGATAGCCGAATACTTCCTGGAAAGGATGGAGTTTGCGGAAGCCGCCGGCGTGGACCCGGCCAAGATCATCCTGGACCCGGGGATCGGCTTCGGAAAGCAGTACCGGCACAACCTGGAGATCCTGGCGCGGCTGGAAGAATTTAAGAGCCTTAAAAAGCCGCTGCTCATAGGGGCGTCCAGGAAGACTTTTATAGGAAAAGCCCTGGGCGATGCACCCCCTGAAGAAAGGCTGGAGGGCACCCTTGCCGTCACGGCTCTTTGCGTCATGAAAGGCGTTGATATAGTGAGGGTGCACGATGTAAAGGAAAACAGGCGGGTGATAGACGTACTGGAGGCGGTAAAATGCCAAGGGCGTTCATAGCCCTGGGCAGCAACCTGGGGAACCGGGAAAAGAACATCATGGAAGCCGTCGAGCGGATGAAGCGGCGGGGGATAAAAATCCTAAAGATGTCCGGGATCATCGAAACGGAGCCTTACGGGTATACAAAACAGGATAAATTCCTGAACGCCGCCTGCCTCGTCGAAACGGAACTCAACCCCCGGGAGCTGCTGGACGCCCTGCTGGAAATCGAGAGGGATATGGGCCGGGAAAGAAAAATCCGCTGGGGGCCGAGGAATATAGACCTGGACCTGATATTTTACGAAGACCTGGTGATCAGGGAAGAAGGCCTCATAATACCTCACCCCGATGCCCACAACAGGGCCTTCGTAATGGGGCCGATCGCCGAGATAGACCCCGATTACCAGCATCCTGTTTTAAAAAAGAGCGCCGGGGAAATATACAGAACGCTGTCATAAATAAATTTTAAGTTGCAATAAAATTGTAAAAAGATTATTAGGGCGATCGTATTTACAAAGCCCTCTGGAATTGATATGATGAATCCAAAGCGAAAGACCTTGTGGAGAGAAGCTGATTTTGATGGGGTTTAAAAGTGAAAGGGGCTTCGTCGCAATCCTAGTTCTCGTGACGGCAGTGTTCGGGATTGTCTTAGGAGTAACGCTGGCTCTCTTTACGGAGGGCTACCTCCCCTGGGTGATGGGAGCGGTATACAGCCCCGGCACCGGAGGCCAGAAGCAGGTTTTTCCCGGCAGTGCCGCTGCCGCCGGTTTCGAGGACTATTATACCGGCGAGCTCAACACGCTGTTGGCCAAGAGGCTTCTCGGTATAGAAAGTTCTTATTCCTGGGGATGGGAAAAGAGGAAGATAGCATACCTTACCTTTGACGACGGTCCCAGCGCCAATACCGGAGCAATACTGGAAGTGCTGGACAGGTACGGGGTAAAGGCTACCTTTTTCGTAAACGGCTGGATGAAGAAGGATTACGCAGAGATGTACAGGAAGATCTACGAGGCGGGCCACGGGCTGGGTAATCACACCTACAGCCACCGGTACGAGTTGATCTACTCGTCGGTGGAAAATTTCATGGCGGACCTCAAAAAAGAGGAGGATATGATCTACGAAGCTGTTGGAATAAGGCCGCGGATCATCCGCTTTCCCGGCGGTTCGGACAATAAGGTGAGCGCAAGATTCGGCGGGCCGGAAATCATGAAGAAAATCGTAGACCAGCTCAAGAAAGAGGGATATATCTACGTCGACTGGAACGCCTCCACCGGCGACGCCCTAAAGCCGCCGCCTTCGAAGGAACAGATGATGAACTACGTTCGGTGGACGACGAAGGGCAAGGATCCGGTGGTGCTGCTCATGCACGATATGGACTCAAAGAAAAACACCGTCGAAATCCTGCCCCGGATAATCGAGTACCTGAGGGAAGAGGGTTATGAATTCAGGGTAATAGATGAAAATATTGAAAATATCGATAAGATCAACAGGACCAAACTGTGATATAATTAATTAAGATAATAGTAGATTTGATCAAAAATTGAGCAGAAGAAGGTGGTCCGGTGAGATCCGGAGTGAGAACTCTCTTCATTTTCGCAATTACGGTTTTATTTTTATTTTCGCTGTTCACAAACGCTTCGGGGCTTCCGAATGAAAAGGGAGAAGTAGTATTCGTGCCGGTAAAGGGTATGGTGGACCCGGGTATGGCCAAATTTGTAAAGAGGGCTGTGGAAGAAGCCCGGGAAGAACAGGCGTCCCTTTTAGTTTTAGAGATAGATACGCCCGGAGGACGGGTGGATACCGCCGTTGAGATAAGCCAGACCATTCTGAACTCCCCCGTGCCGACGGCGGCCTATGTCAACAGCCAGGCCACGTCGGCGGGCGTGCTTATCGCCGTTTCCTGCGAAAAACTATACATGGCCCCCGGCTCCACAATAGGTGCAGCGGAAACCATCCCCAAAGAGGAGAAGGCCATATCCTACTGGAGGTCGAAGCTGGAAGGCGCTGCGGAGAGAAGGGGAAGGGATCCAAGGATCGTTGCGGCCATGGCCGATGCCGATGTGGAAATAGAGGGTTTAAAGGAAAAGGGAAAAATCCTTTCCCTCACCGCCCAAAAAGCCCTGGAACTGAAGCTGGCCGATGGGATCGCAGCCGACAGGAAGGAACTCCTGGCCGCCATTGGGGTCGGTGACAGGGAAATAAAAGAGGTAAAGCCCTATTTTTTGGAGAGGGTTGCCAGCTTCGTGACCGGCCCCTTTGTGGCTCCGATGCTTCTCACCATCGGGTTCATAGGGATTATCACCGAGGTGCTGGCCCCGGGCTTCGGCGTGCCCGGTTTTATAGGCATAACCTCCCTGGTGCTGTTTTTCGCCGGCCACATGATAGCTGAACTCGCCGGCTGGGAATCGGTAATATTATTTTTGGCCGGCGTGATCCTGCTTGCCGTTGAAGCCCTGATGCCGGGGTTCGGCGTTTTCGGGCTGCTGGGCATAACAGGAATAATCACCGGTATAGTAACGGCTTCGGCTACCGTGAGGCAGGGTCTTATAACAGTTACAATATCCATGGTGTCAAGCATGGTCATCCTCGCCTTCCTTGTCAGGAGGCTGGCCCGGTCACCGTTTTTCGACCGGCTGGTGCTCTTTTCGCGGCTGGATAAATCTTCGGGATATTCCGCCACTGAGGAAAAGCCTGAATTGCTGGGGCGCACGGGTGTGACGCTCACCCCGCTCAGGCCGGCCGGCATTGCCGATTTCGGCGGCACAAAACACGACGTGGTATCCGACGGAGAGTTCATCGAATCAGGCCAGAGGGTAAGGGTGGTAAAGGTCGAAGGTGCCAGGATCGTGGTCGAGCGGGTTGATTAAAATAAGAGGAGGGGTTTGTTTTGGACGGACTCATATTTTTGTTGGTGATACTCGGTTTTATTTTGGTTTTCTTCTCGGTTATTTTAAGTTTCATACCTCTGGGGCTATGGATTTCGGCCCTGGCGGCGGGGGTTAAAATCGGTATTTTCACCCTCGTCGGCATGAGGTTAAGGCGCGTTCCGCCGGATAAGATAGTGAAACCGCTAATCAAAGCCATCAAAGCGGGGCAGGATGTGGAAATAAACAAGCTCGAGGCCCATTACCTGGCCGGAGGTAACGTGGACAGGGTCATAGACGCCCTGATAGCGGCCCAGAGGGCGAACATCCCCCTGGAGTTCGAGAGGGCGGCGGCCATAGACCTGGCGGGGCGGGATGTACTGGAAGCCGTGCAGATGAGCGTAAACCCCAAGGTCATCGAGACTCCGATAGTAGCCGCTGTAGCCAAGGATGGCATCGAGGTGAAGGTAAAGGCGCGGGTTACCGTAAGGGCTAATATTGACCGGCTGGTGGGCGGCGCCGGTGAGGAGACCATAATAGCCCGTGTAGGCGAGGGCATCGTCACCACTGTGGGCTCATCCAACAGCCACAAGGAAGTGCTGGAAAACCCGGACTCCATTTCAAGGACCGTGCTGAACAAGGGTCTTGACGCCGGAACCGCCTTTGAGATCCTCTCTATAGACATCGCCGACGTTGATGTGGGAAGGAATATCGGTGCGCGGCTCCAGATCGACCAGGCCGAAGCCGATAAGCGGATCGCCCAGGCCAAGGCCGAGGAGAGAAGGGCTATGGCCGTGGCGAGGGAACAGGAAATGAAAGCCATGGTCCAGGAAATGAGAGCCAAGGTAGTCGAGGCGGAGGCAGAGGTTCCCAAGGCCATGGCCGAGGCTCTGCGCACCGGAAAGATCGGAGTTATGGACTATTACAACATGAGGAACGTCATAGCCGATACCATGATGAGGGAATCCTTCTCAAAACTGGGACAGGATAGGCAGAAGCAGGAGGAAAAAGAATAAAGGCGGTGGGCCTTCGTGGATTTTGACAACCTTTTATCCCTGATCATTTTCGTATTTGTCGTAGTCGCCCGGGTGCGGTGGCTGCGCAGGCTGCTGGGCAGAAAGCAAAAGCCCGGCAGCCCCCGGAAGATTCCGGTAGAAACCACTCAGACCCGGGAAGAGATTAAATCCTATAAAGATGAGTTCCCCAAAAGGTCGGAATATGTTTCTGAACCTTTCGTAGAAGAAAGTGCGGCGGACGAACTCTATAACGGCCTTGAATCGAATATTGAAACAGAAAAGTACCATAGCTGGGAAGAAACAGAGCCTGGATCTAGTTTTGAAGATTACAAGATTGAATCCGAACTGTCCGGCGAGTACGAAATGGAAGACCATATCCCCGAGAGACAAGCGGAAGTGGGGCAGGAATCGATAGTGCTTCCCCAAAAAGAAAAGCAGCCTTTCGTCCGTGAAGAGGAAATTATAAAGGGTTTCTTATTCCATGAGCTATTCGGCAGCCCCCTTTCCAAAAGGGTTCATTCCGGCCGTTGAAAGATGGATTTATTATCTGGCAAGATATCCATCGCGCAGAATAAAATGGTATATTGGAGGGATAACCACCGTGAAAAAAATCGGGTTCATCTGTACAGGTAATTCGGCACGAAGCCAGATGGCGGAAGGCTTCGGCAGGTACTTCGCAGGAAAATTGAACAAGCAGGTGGAGGTTTACTCGGCGGGGTCCAACCCGGCGGGTTTCGTTCATCCTCTGGCCGTAAAGTGCATGGAGGAAGAAGGAATAGATATTTCCGGCTACAGGTCTAAATCCCTGGACGACATCCCTTACCGAGAACTCGATATAATAATCACCCTGTGCGGGGATGCGGCAGAAAACTGCCCGTACGTACCCGGAAAGGACGTGAGGCACTGGGGGCTCCCGGACCCCGCCGGAGCCGAAGGAAGCGAGGAGCAGAGGCTGAATGTGTTCAGAAAGGTAAGGGATGAGATAAAAATCAGGGTAAAGGATCTAATAGAATCTGTTTAGGGGGAAGTGTAAATTGGCTGGTGCTGTTATAATTACCGATACCTCCAGCGACCTTCCGGAGGATATCATAAAAGGTCTGCCGGTAAAGGTGCTCCCGATGCCGGTGGCCTTAAAAGACGATCCGGAAAAAGACATCTCTCATCTTTCCATCAAGGAATTTTACGACCTCATGCGGAGAGGCGAAATCATGCCCACCACTTCCCAGGTCAACGCGGCGAGATTCATGGAATGTTTTAAAGAATGCCTGGAGCAGGGGCAAACCCCCATAGTTATAGGGCTTTCCTCCAGACTGACGAAGAGCTATGAAGCCGCACTATTAGCCAGAAACAGCATGCCGGACGCGGATAAGATAAAAATTATCGACTCCAAATGCGCAAGTTTAGGGCTGGGACTGGTGGTGCTGAAAGCCGCCCGGATGGCCGCGGAAGGCCGGGAAGCCGACGAGATCGTAAAAGCCGTCGAACCCTACGCCCACCACATGGAGCACATATTTACGGTAGATTCCCTGGACCACCTGAAAAGGGGAGGCAGGATATCGGCGGCCCAGGCCTTTGTAGGTGGTTTGCTTAACATAAAGCCGATCCTGCACTTTGTGGACGGGGCGATTCATCCCCTGGAAAAGGTGAGGGGGAGGAAAAACGCCGTCCGGCGAATGCTGGAAATAATGGAAGAAAGGGCGAAGGATGTCGAAAACCAGGTGGTGGGTATAAGCCACGCGGATGACGAGGAAATGGCTTTAGAGCTTGCGCAAGCCGTAAAGCAGAGGTTCAATCCGCGGGAAATCGTAATTTCCTGGATCGGGCCGGTAATCGGGGCCCATGCCGGTCCGGGGACGCTGGCCCTGTTTTTCCAGAATGCTTAAAAAAGAACGCTGCCCCTTTATAAGGGGCAGCCAGCTTGTAGACAAAGCCGCTTTTAGGTTATGCATCCTAAAAGCGGCTTTTTGTTGAAGGCGAAGAAAATTTTTAAGAAAAACGAATGTAAAGCGGGGACTGTTGGCGGAAACGTTCCCCGTCTTTTCTTCCATAAAGCCAGCTTTTTTAAATTCATGCATGCGAAAAGAAGCGTGAGGTAATGTCCGACTTTCCTCAAGCCTCGTAGATTTGTATAGCGCATGCCATGCTTTTCCTTCGCATCGGCAAATACCCGCTCGATGGTCTGGCCGCGCATTTTGTATAGTTCT